>NZ_JBBMFT010000007.1:0-115808 GCF_040095835.1 Flavonifractor hominis | reverse complement strand
ACACCGGCCCTACCTCTGGCACTTCGCCGTTGACCAGTACGATGGGAAACCCTCGGTCGCTCAGCTTGCGCAGCTCCGTTTTGGCCTCTGCCGCGATATCCCCCAGCAGAATCGCCCCCGACAGCTCCGTCATTGCCCGCAGCCGTTTTACGCTCTCCAGCTGAACTGTGACCGAGTCCTCCCCGCCATAGGGCATCTCCACCAGGTGGAGATTAAAATCCCGCGCGGTTTTGCAAAACGCCCTTACTCCGGCCCAAATGGGAGTATAGTATAGTTCATTTCCTCCCTTTAAGTCCGGCAGGACCACACCGACCCAGGTTTCTCCCCGCTTGAGTGACGAAGCTGCGGCATTGCACTGATAATGCAGCGCATCTGCAATGCGCAGCACCTGCTGCCGCGTCTCTTCCTTGGGGCCGTTTTTCCCAGCCATTACCAGATGTGCTGTGGACACCGAAACTCCTGCCTTCGTTGCCACATCTTTTAGCGTTACACGTCCTGTCGTTCTTTTCATCGTCTTGCTCACTAACTTGCTTTGTCATTTTTGTTTTATTCAAACGTTGCAATTTAACGATATTCTTTTCTGCCCGGAGGCTTCTTTTTCCTTTCTCTGACAAGAGAAAGGAAAGGCACCATGGTGCCTTTTTGTTTACTAGTATGCTAATATTTTTTTACAAATCTGTCAACCCGTTTTTGTATAATCAAACTATTTTGTGTATATTGCATATTTTTATTTCTTTATTAAAATGTATTACTCCTTTAAATGGATTGAAATTTACATTTATTATTCATTATATAGCAGATATAGTTCAATTTTGTTTCTATATTTCTTTGGCAGTTTGTATAAAGTAAGTTTGCTGCCACATTGCAGTTACATAAAATGAAACTTTTCATTTAAAAATTTACATGCATTATTATATGTAGCAAAACCGTATACATCTGTACATTTGTGTTTTTTCTTTTAAACCTATTCCATCCGCAATCAGGGATCCATTCCATTTAGAACCAGAGTGTTAGAAATGTGTTAGAAACGCAAAAATAGAAAGACTCAAAAAGTATAAAAAGTACCGCAATCCAACGGATTGCGGTACTTTTTCTGGTTGCGGGGGCAGGATTTGAACCTACGACCTCCGGGTTATGAGCTGCTACCGGCAGTTCAATCCTTTGATTTCAAGTGCTTTCCGACCCTTTTCGTTCCAGAAAACTGCCAAATCCCGGAGGTCGTATGCTGCCTGCTCCGCTGGGATTTTTCCCGTTCTGGGTCAAGTCATGGGTCAAAGTAGCAACACGTTATCAGAAATTCGTCACTATAAGACAAAACACCCCAACGGAGGCGCAAGGTCAAAAGAACAATGGCCTGCTGGTCATAAATTACATTCAAAACGACTGATTCATTGAAGCACACTCCAATAAACTCCTCGCTTTTTCATCAGTTCATCATATGTGCCGGACTCCACGATCCCCCGCTCCCCCACCACAAAGATGCGGTCGGCCCGGCGGATGGTGGAGGGACGGTGGGCGATCAGGAAGCAGGTGCGGCCCTCCAGCAGGCGGAGGGTGGCCTGCTGGAGCCGCTGCTCCGTGGTAGTATCCACACTGCTGGTGGCCTCGTCCAGGATGAGGATAGGCGCCCGGCTCACCAGGGCCCGGGCCATGGCCAAAAGCTGGTACTGCCCCTGGCTGAATTCCCCGGCCGCCCCCGACATGAGGGTTTGGTACCCCTGGGGCAGGCGCTGGATGAAACCGTGGGCATGGGCCAGTTTTGCCGCATGGACAACCTCCGCCTCCGTGGCCTCCGGGCGGGCATAGCGCAGATTGTCCAGCACCGTGCCGCGGAAAAAGACGGTCTCCTGGAGCACCACGGAGAAGCACCGGCTCAGTCCTTCCCGGCTGTACCGACCGAGGGGCACGCCGTCCAGCCGGATCTCCCCCGCCGTCGGCTCATAGGCCCGGATCAGCAGGTTGACCAGGGTGGTCTTGCCCGCGCCGGTCTCCCCCACAAATGCGGCCACCTCCCCTGCCCTGACGCGGAAGCTCACATGCTCCAGCACCGGCCTGTCCGGCTCATAGGAGAAGGACACATCCGCAAAGGACACCTCTCCCCGCACCGTCCGGGGTGAGACTGCACCCGGGACATCGGGGGGCAGCTCCGGCTCGTCCAAAATCTCAAAGAGCCGCTCGGCCCCAGCGACGGCCTGCTGAATGCTGGAAAAGAGGGCGGCAATGCTGTTCAGGGGCCGCCCCAACTGCCGGGAGTAGCCCAGGAAGCTGACCACCAGCCCAACGCTCACCGCGCCGCGGAGGGCCAGCACGCCCCCGGCGCAGGCGATCAGGGCAAAGCCCAGGTTGTTGACCATGTTCACCAGCGGGCTGAGCAGGCCGGCGCAGATCTGCGCCTTCACCGATGTGGCGCACAGCGCCCCGTTCATCTGGTCAAACCGCGCCAACAGCTCTTCCTGCTGGTGGTAGAGCTTCACCGTGCGGCTGTTGGAGAGGGACTCCTGCACCAGGCCGCTCAGGCGGCCCAGCTCATCGGCCTGCCGGCGGTAGAGCGTCCTGCTCCGCCGGGAGATCAGGCGGGTGCACAGGGCGATCACCGGCACAGTTGCCAGGGCCGTCAGAGTGAGCAGCGGGCTGAGGGCCGCCATGATGGCCAACGCCCCCGCCACCATCAGCAGGCTGGACAGGAGCTGAGTCACCGTCTCAGCCGCCACGGTGCTGACGTTGTCGGCATCGCTGACCAGGCGGTTCATGGTATCCCCATGGGGGTGGCGGTCAAAGTAGGACAGGGGCAGCCGCCCCAGCTTGGCAAAGCACTCCCTCCGGATGCGGGCCACCATCCGCTGGGAGAGGATCTCCATCCAGCGGCGTCGGCCCCAGTTGCCGAGCCACTGTGCCGCCGCGGCCCCTGCCAGAGTGGGCAGCAGCACTGACAGAGCGGCACGCTCCACGCCGCCCCAAGGCAGAAAGCAGTCCACCGCCCGTCCCAGCAGATAGGGTACCGCCAGGGCCGCCCCGGTGGAGAGCAGGGTAAGGCACACCACCAGCAGCAGCTCCCTGCCCCAGCGGGCGTAGAGGGCCAGGAGCCGCCGCACGGTGCCCCGCCCGTCCCTGGCCCTGGCGTGGGGGCCGAAGCGCTGCTGGAGGCTCCGCCGCTGGGGAGGCAGCACAGGGCCGCCGGACGCTTCACCGTGTGCCATCTTCTCCCTCCTCTTCCGGGGCCTGAGAGGCCCAGATTTCCCGGTAGGTGGGGCAGGTGTCCAGCAGGCTCCGGTGAGTGCCCAGACCCACCTGCCTCCCCTCCTCCAGCACCAGGATCCGATCTGCCGTGCGGGCCGCGCGCACCTTCTGAGTGATGTGGAGCACCGCCTGCCCCGGCCGCCGCTCCAATCCATCCAGCACCCTCCGCTCAGTGGCCGGGTCCAGGGCGCTGGTACAGTCATCCAGCACCAGCACCGCGCCTCCCCGCACTAGAGCCCGGGCCAGAGAGAGCCGCTGCCGCTGTCCCCCGGAGAGGTTGACGCCCCCCTGAACTAGCACGGCGTCCAGGCCGCCGGCCTCCGCCACGAAGTCGGCGGCCTGAGCAGTCTCCAGGGCGGCACAGAGCTGTGCCTCCCCCGCGCCCCGGTCACCCATGGACAGATTTTCCCGGATGGTGCCGGAAAAGAGGGCGCTCCGCTGGGCGGCCACCACCACCTGCCGCCGCACCCGCACCAGGGGAAGGCGACTCATGGGCCGCCCGCCCAGGTACAGCTCTCCCTTCTGGGGCTCATAGAGCCGGGCGCACAGCCAGGCCAGGGTGGTCTTGCCCGCGCCGGTGGGACCCACCACCGCCAGCCGCTCCCCCCGCCGCAGTGTGAAGGAGATGTCCTGCAGGGCGGGCACGCCGCTTCCCCCGGGGTAGGCGAAGGTCACATGGCGCAGCTCCAGCACCGGCTCCTCCACGCCTGTCTCCTCCGGCCCCTCCAGGGTTCCCTCCTCCGGGAGAGCCAGCACCTCCTCCACCCGCCGGACGGAGGTTCTGGCCCGGATGAGCAGCTTGAACACGTCAATGAGAGTCATCAGGGAGGTGAGCATCTGGGTCATATAGGTGACGAGGGCGGACACCGTGCCCGCCTCTGCCCCGCCGCACCCCGCCGCCCACAGCACCGCCGCGATGCCCAGGTTGACAGTGAGGGTGACCAGGGGGGCGAACCAGGCCGACAGGAGCTGAAGCCGGATGCCGGACTCCTCCAGCTCTCCGTTGGACGCCTGAAAGCGGCGGTTTTCCCACTCCTCCCGCCCCAGGGCCCGGATGAGGCGGATGCCGCGCAGAAATTCCTCCACGGTGGTGTTGACCCGGTCCATGGCCTCCCGCACCCGGCGGAAGCGCCGGCCGCTCTCCGCCAGATAGGCCGTGATGAGAGCCGTCACCCCCAGCACCACCGCCAGCACAATCCAGCTCAGCCCCATGTCCAGCCCCATGGCATAGACCACGCTGCCCACGCACAGGGCGGGGGCCTTGACACCAATGCGCAGGGCGGAGTTCACCGATCTGGAGAGCTGGTCACAGTCGCTGGACATCCGCGTGACCAGGGCGCCGCTCCCGAGCTGATCCACGCCCCCCTCGGTCAGGCGGAGGCATTTGGCAAACAGCGTCCGGCGGAGCTCGGCCCCAAACCGCTGGGAGGCCGTGCCGGAGCAGAAGTTGCGCACCAGCACGCACAGGATGCCCGCCAGGGCCGCCACCGCCATCCAGCCCCCCAGCTCCAGGACGCGGCCCAGTTCCCCCGTGCGCACCCCCTCGTCGATCATCCGCGCCATCAGGGTAGGCAGCAGCAGTTCACAGTTGGCCTCCAGCAGGACAAACAGGAGGGCCGTCAGACAGTACCAGCGATAGCGCCTGAGGCAGCGCCAGACGAGGGACACACCCCTCCCCCCTTTCCGGCCGCCAGGCGGGCGGCCTCGTCCATCAGGGCCCGGACGGTGTCAAATGGCCGGGCGGCCTCCAGGCTCTCCAGCCGCTCCCTCCGCAGGGTGAGCACCGGCACCCCCGCCCCGGCCGCCGCCCGCAGCAGCTCCAGATTCTCCCGGTTGTAGGGGCCGATGGCGGCCCCGCTGTCCACCACACAGGCGGACGAACAGGCCGCCGCCACCGCGGCGCGCAGGGTGTCCGGCGCGGGAGGGGAAAAGCTCTCCGCCTCATACCGGCGGGCGGCCAGGGTCTCCGCCACCGCCCAGTCCACGTCACACCGCTGGAGAATCCCGGTGGCAAAGGGGAGCCCCCTCTTTTGCAGGGCCCGGAAGCAGGGGGCCCCTCTGCCTTCTCCGGGCACCACGAATACCCGCGGCTCCCCTGCCGCGCCGCACAGCTCCACGCTGCCCAGCAGCAGGTTGAAGCTGCCGTCGTGGATATCGTAGAGCTGGCGGATGGTGTCGTCATCCAGTACGTCCTCCGGCGCGCCGCAGCGGAAGATGGCGTTATCCTTTACCAGCACCACCACGTCGGCCAGCTTGGTGGCCAGATCCACCTCGTGGAGGGAGAGCACCACGGACAGCCCCCGGCTGGCGGTCATCTCCCGGAGGATGTCCAGCAGCTCGATCTTGTGGCGGATGTCCAGATAGCTGGTGGGCTCGTCCAGGACGATCACCTCCGGCTGCTGGCACAGGGCCCGGGCCAGCAGCACCCGCTGCTTCTGGCCGTCGCTGAGTTCGGTAAACCGCTGCTCCCGCAGCTCCAGAGCGTTGACCCGGGCCATGGAGTCCTCCACGATGCGCTGATCCTCCCTGGAGAGCTTTCCGAAGTGGTTGGTGTAGGGGTAGCGCCCGGCGGCCACCACCTCCCAGCAGGTCATGAGCTCCGGCTCGATGCGGTCGGTGAGCACCACCGACACGTGGCGGGCCAGCTCCTTGTCGCTCATGCCGTCCAAATCCCGGCCGCCGATGGCCACCACGCCGCCCAGCTTTGTCAGATGGCGGGTGATGCTGCGCAGGATGGTGGATTTGCCGGAGCCATTGGGGCCGATCAGGCAGAGAATGCCCCCCTGCCAGATGCCGATATCGATGTCCTCGATGAGGGGCCGGCGATGGTAGCCCACCGACAGCTTCTGGGTCTCAAAATACATCAGCCATTCCTCCTGCGCTTGATCATCAGCCAGATCACCACGGGGGCGCCCAGCACCGAGGTGACGGTGCTGATGGTGAGCTCCGTGGGGGAAAAGGCCGTGCGGGCGATGAGGTCGCAGGCCAGGCAGAACACGCTTCCCGTGAGGAAGGTGGCCGGTATGAGCACCATGGGCCGGGAGGTGCGGAAGATCAGGCGGGTGATGTGGGGCACGGCGATGCCCACAAAGGAGATGGGGCCGGCAAAGGCGGTGACGCAGGCCGACAGGATGCTGGACAGGAGGATCAGGGCCACACGGAAGCCCTTGACGTTGACCCCCATGCTCTTGGCGTAGTTCTCACCCAGCAGATAGGCCCCCAGGGGCTTGGACAGGAGAAACACCAGCACCACCGTGGGGATGGTGATCAGGGCGGAGGCCCCCAGGGTGGCCCAGGTCATGCCGGAGAAGCTGCCCATCGTCCAGATGGTGAAATTCTGGAGCTGGCTGCTCTCGGCGAAGGTGATCATGAAGTCGGTGCCCGCGTCGCAGATGTAGCCGATCATCATGCCGATGACCAGCAGCATGGCTAGGTTCTGCACCCGGCTGGACACGGCCAGCACCAGAGCCATGGCCGCCAGTGCCCCGGCGAAGGCCGCCAGGAAGATGACGTAGGGGGAGAAGCCCTCCGTCACAATGGGGGTGGCCGCCAGGAGGAAGAAGCCCACAAACAGGCGGGAGCCGGAGGAGATGCCCAGCACAAAGGGGCCGGCGATGGGGTTTTTGAAAAAGGTCTGGAGCAGGAAGCCCGCGATGGACAGCGCCCCGCCCAGCAGGGCAGCCCCCAGCAGGCGGGACAGGCGGATTTTCCAGAGGATATTGCCCTCCGTGGTGCCGTCGTTGCCCCAGCGGAGGAGGGTGAGCATGCGCTCCAGGCTCAGATGCACCGAGCCGGTATTGATGTTCCAGTAAAACAGGGCGGCCATCAGTATTGCCAGCACAACAAATCCCACGGCGTTTCTTGTGTGTTGTCTCATAGGCCTCTCTCCTTTTCCGCGCGTTCCCCTGCCGGGCTCCGCGGCTTATTCGGCGGGCAGCTTATAGAAGTAGTGGAGCTGATCCGCGTCCTCGGGGTGGTAGATAATGGTGGCAATGTCCTCGATCATGGTGGCCACGTCGTCGGCAGACTGCCAGTAGTTCTTCTGGATGCCCCAGACGTTGCCCTCCTGGATGGCCTTCATATCCGCCAGATAGTCCCCGTTGGCCAGAATGTCTGCCACGGTGGACACGCTGACGTCGCTGGTGTTGTCATAGATCAAGATCTCGGCGTCCACCGCCCCCTGATAGAACTTCTCCACGGTCATCTTGGTGTTGCCGCCCTGGCCGGGCTCCAGCTCCGCAAAGGGATAGGTGCCGCCGGCCAGCTCCAGCATCTTGTTGACATAGTCGCCGCCATTGCGCACGTAGACGGTACCCTTGAAGATATAGGTCTGGAGGATGGTGGGGTGCTCACTCTCCCCGGCCACGCTCTCGGCCACGGCATTCACCCGCTGCACCTCTTCGTCGAAGTAGGCGTCGGCCTCCTCCTCCATGTCCAGCAGGGCGCCCACCAGCTTGACCCACTCCACGCGGCCCAGGGGGTGGTTCTCCAGGTGCTGGCTGTCGGCGATGTAGGGGATGCCCAGCTCGTCCAGCTTGGCCAGCACCTCGTCGCTGCCGTGCATGGTGTTGGCGGAGATCAGGATGATCTGGGGCGCGGCGGCGCTGATGAGCTCATAGTCGGGGGCGGAGTTCTTGCCCACATAGGTGGTGGTGCCGTCCTCAATCTGCTGGGCAACCTGCTCGATATGCCATTTATCCTTGTCGGTGGTCACCAGACTCACCTTGTCCAGCGCCCCGATGGCGTGAAACAGGGTGGCGTGGGTGGTGGAGAAGCAGCCCAGCTTGGTCAGCGGGGCCTGGAGAACGGTCATGTCCCCCGTGTCGTCCGGCGCCTCTCCCCCCTCGGGCACCCACAGGAACTTCTGTCCCGCGCCGTCGGTGATGATCTTACAGCCGTTGGCACAGTAGTCCACCGCGAAGTTGTTGGCATACTGGAGCTCCATGCTGCGCACCACGGTCAGGTCGTTCTTGTCTGCCGCAGCGGTCTCCACCACGGGGGACGGGCTGGGACTCTCCGGCACAGTCTGCTGGCCGCAGCCCGCCGCTGTGAGCAGCAGGGCGGCGGTCAGGCACAGCCCGGCCGCCCGATTCAGATGGTGTATCATTGCGATTCCTCCTTGTCATCTGGTTCTTCTCTATCTGGAAACGCGGTTTTCCACGTATTCCACCACTCCAATTTCCCCTCCAGCCGGCAGGCGTGCTCCAGCATCCTCCGGTGCATCTGGCAGTCCAGGGGGGAGGGCCCGGCCCGCCGGGCGGCAGGACAGCCCCCGCCGCACAGGCCGAAGGCGGGACAGCGGGCGCATTCCTCCGGCGGTTCCAGCCCGGGGCAGGGACTCTGCGGCAGGGCCGTCCCCGCGCCCAGCGTCCCCAGGAGGCACCCCTCCGCCCCGGCCAGGGCGGAGCAGGGCCACAGACGGCCGTCCGGCGTCACCGCCAGGGAGCGCCCGGTCTGGGCGTTGCAGTAGCAGTCCCGTCTGCAGCCCGTGCGCAGCAGCAGGCGCAGGCGCTCCAGCTCCTTGAGCCGCACCGGGCGGCCCAGCCGGGCCAGCTGATCGTGACGGGCCAGCAGGCGGTTCAAACCCTCGGCCAGCGCCTGGGGGGAGGGGGACAGCCCCGCCCCCGCGCCCCGGCCCTGGGGCCGCACCAGATCCAGGCCCACACCGTGGACGTTGCCGCACCACAGGGCGAAGTCCAGCAGACGGTCCAGGCCGCGCACACTGCCCGCCGACACCACCGCGGTCAGGTTGGCCGCCATGCCGGCCGCCGCCAGGGTCTGGAGCCCGCGGGCCGTCGCCTGGAAGGAGGGCTCCCCCTCCGGGGTGCGGCGGGCGGCGTTGTCCGGGCCCACCCCGTCCAGGCTCACCCCCACGGCCACCCGCCGGGCCCTCAGCTCCCGGCAGAGCGCCGGTGTGAGCAGCGTGCCGTTGGTCTGGATGGCGGCGTGGAACCTCCGTCCGGAGGCCCGGCCGAAGTCCAGCACCTTCGCCGCCGTGTCCCAGCGCAGCAGGGGCTCCCCGCCAGTGAACTGGATGCGCAGGGCTCCCCCCGGCGGGCAGGCCAGATCCACGGCCTCTGCCGCCCGCTCGGGGGAGAGATCCTCACCCGCCGGCCCGCTCCCGGCGTAGCAGTAGCCGCAGGCCAGATTACAGCGGTTGGTGAGGCGCAGCACCAGGGTGTCCAGCCCGCCCTTCATTGAAAGCCGTCCTCCATCACGCCCTCCATGTCCATGTAGATGCGCCGGATGGCCCGCAGCTCCTCCTCACCCGCCTGCCACATACCCCGCTGGTGGGCCTCCAGGAAGCGTTCGCTCATCTGGAGCACCGCCGCGTCGTTGACCTGCTCCATCCACCGGCGGGTCTCCTCGTCCAGGAGGAACTGCCGCGCCATGGCGTCGTACATCCAGTTGGAGGCCACCTCCGCCGCCGCGTCCCAGCCAAAAAAGGTGTCAAAGGTGGTGGACAGCTCCTGGGCGCCCTTGTAGCCGTGGCGCTTCAGGCCCTCCAGCCACTTGGGATTGAGGATGCGGCTGCGCATGACCCGGGCCAGCTCGGTCTCTACACGGGCGGTCTCCGGTCGGGCGGGGTCGGCGGTGAGGCCCGCCACGGAGACGGGCCTCTGCCCGCTGCAGTCCCGGACGCAGGCGATCAGGCCGCCATGATAGCTGTAAAAATCGTCGCTGTCCAGCATGTCGATCTCCACCGACGACTCGTTCTTGATGGTCATCCCCACGGAGGACAGCTGGCTGCGGAACAGCTCCGGCATGGCCTGGCCGTGGAAGCGGCTGCTGTACCCGTGGGCGCTCCAGAGGGTGTAGACCTGGCTCAGATCCCTCCAGCTCTCCCAGTTCTGGCTGTGGATGGCCTTGCTCACCCCTGCGCCGTAGGTGCCGGGTGGGCAGCCGAACACCCGCAGGGATGCTTGCTCTAACGCCTCATTTTCGCTCAGGCCCTCGGCCACCAGCCGCTTCCGCTCCTGGTCGGTGTGCTTTTTGACAAAGTTCTGCTCCGGGGGCTCATCCAGGCCGGCCACGGCCAGCACCGCCCGCTCCACCAGCTCCACCACGTTGGGGAAGGTGTCCCGGAACAGGCCGCTGATGCGCAGCACCGCGTCGATGCGGGGGCGGCCCAGCTCCGCCAGGGGGATGGGCTCCACCCCCACCACCTTGTCCGTCTGGCCCAGATAGCGGGGGCGCACCCCCATCAGGGCGAACACCTCTGCGATGTCCTCTCCGTTGGTTTTCATGCACTCGTCGGAGTAGACCACGATCGCTACACTCTCCGGCCAGGGTTCCCCCTTCTGGGCCCGGTAGGCGTCGACCGCCTGCTCCGCCAGCGCCTGTCCCACCGTCCATGCCGCCCGGCTGGGTACGGCGGCGGGGTCGATGGCGTAAAAGTTCCGGCCCGTGGGCAGGATGTGGGCATTCCCCCGGGAGGGACTGCCTCCGGGCAAGGGCGGGACAAAGCGCCCCTCCACCCCCGCCAGCAGCAGATCCAGCTCGTCCGTGGTTTGGCGCAGCCGGGGCGCCGCCTGGGTGCAGACAAAGTCCAGCACCCGCGCCAGCGGGGTGGTGTCCCCCGGAAAGCCCTCCTCCGCCAGGAGCTCCGCCGCAGCCTCCGGCCGGTAGCCCTCCGCCGACAGGCGGGCAAAGAGCCGCCGGGCCGTCGCAATCGCCCCGTCCACAATGCGCAGGGCGGTGCGCCCGTCGGGGTAGAGCCGCTCCGGCGCGGCCCGCAGCTCCTCGGGCGCCCACCCCTGGGCCAGCAGTATGCTGTCCTCCAGGGCGGGCACGGCGCCGTTTGGCACCCGCACCAGGGCTCGGGCCAGGTGGTCGAAGCGCTCCCCCTCTGGGGGCTGGCCGTAGATGTGCAGGCCGTCCCGCACCAGGGAGGTCTTGATGCGGCTCATCCAGCGGTGGAGGCGGGCCACCCCATCCTCCGGCTCGGCCTCCAGATCCGCCCGCTCCATCTGGAGGTCGGCAGTCACCTCCAGCTCCTCCGCCAAGGTGAAGATCCGCTCCAGCAGTGCGGGCACCTGGGCAGGCCGGGCCTGGCGGGCGTGATAGTAGCCGTCGATGGCCTCGTCCAGATCGGTGAGGCCGCCGTAGGTGTCCGCGTCGTCCATGGAGGGGATCAGGTGGTCGAGTATGCAGGCGTAGGAGCGGCGCTTGGCCTGCATCCCCTCCCCCAGGATGCTGATGTTGTAAATGTAGAGGTGGGGCACCCCGCCGATGCAGATGTCTCCGAAGCAGCCGGAGGACAGGCCGATCTCCTTGCCCGGTAGCCACTCCAGGGTGCCGTGGGTGCCCACGTGGAGCACCACGTCCGCCCCGAACACCTCGTCCACCCAGCGGTAAAAGGCCAGGTAGGAGTGGGGCGGGGTGCTGTCGGTGCTGTGGTAGAGCTCCTCCGCCCGCTCCGGCGCCGAGCGCATGGGCTGCACCCCCACAAAGAGGCTGCCGTTTCGGATGCCGGGGATGACGATCTGGCCCCCGGACACCATCACGGTGCCCGGGGCGGGGCCCCAGCTCTCCTCCATCTGGGCCCGGGTCTCGGGGTTAAGACGGTCGAACCACCCCTGATACTGCTCCGCCGGCACCGTGGCCTCCGCCCGCTCCAGCGCGGCCTCCGGGGAGAGCCAGCGGTTGTCGTTGGTCACCGCCGCCCGGATGCGGGCAATGATCTCCGCCCCGCTGGAAAAGGAGTAGGCTGTGCGCAGGCCCTGGCTCTCCAGGGCCCGCACCACCCGGAATACCGTCTCCGGCGTGTCCAGGCCGTGGGCGCTGCCGATGGTGTCGCTGCGGGGCGGCATGTTGTGAAAGATGACGGCCACCTTTTTCTCCGGCATGGGCTTGCGGGCCAGTTCCGCCCAGCGGCAGGCCAGCTCCGCCACCCTCGTCACCCGGTCGGGCAGGGGGCGGCACACCTTCCGCCCGTCCGCCGTCCGCTCCGTCACCGCGTAGGGCACGGAAATGAGCTGCCCGTCAAACTCCGGCTGGTAGACGCACACGGGCAGGGAGACCAGATCCAGGCCCCGGATATCCCGCCGGTACTCGTCAGCACTGAAGTAGGTGGTGAGTCCCTGGATCACCGGCAGGCCCCAGTTCTCAAACACGCTGGCGGGCACCTGGCCCGCCCGGGCCTCCCGCCCGGCCAGGGTGGTCAGGCTGAAGCCGTAGGACACCACCAGCGCCCCCGGAATGGGGGTGCCGTCCGCCCTGCGGTAGAACCGCTCCATCCGGTAGAGGATGCCCTGCTCCGTCCCGTGGTCGGCGGCGAAGGAGTCGGACAGGGCGTATGGGACGCCCCCCCGGGCCTGAATGGCCCGCAGCAGGGCGTCCACATGCTCCAGATTGCCGGTTCTGGCGTAGTGGTCATGGATCAGCACACCGATGACCGGCCGGGTCTCGGCGGCCATCCGTGTCCGGTACCCCGCCTCCCTCTCCGGCGGCAGGAAGCCCTCCAGGGTGTACACCCCCTGCCCCCGGGGCGGGCTCGGAGGGCTGAGGGGATAATCCCCGCCGAAGCGGCCGTTGAGGGCGCAGAGCACCAGCCCCTCCAGATCCCCCGGGCTCCCCGCCTGGTAATAGCTGTCCAGCGCGGCGTAGAGGGCCGGCTCCAGCCCCAACCTGGGGAGCAGCTCGGCCAGCTCGTCCCCCATGGTGGAGGTAAAATAGACCGGCCGCCCCTCCAGCGCCTCCCACAGCCGGGAAAAGCAGTACAGGTTCTGAATCGAGCCATGGGAGGCCAGAAAGGCCATGTCCGCCGCCGCGCCGTCGGCCAGAAGGGCCCGCTCCAGCCCGGCGTCGGCATTTATCTCCCGCACGGAGTAGACCCTGCCCTCCACCGCGCCGGGGTACCGGCGCTCCAGGGCGGCCAGGGCCTGAGGCAGGGCCCAGAGCCGGTATTCATTCATGAGCACGAAAAGCAGCTTTACCATAGACGCCTCCTTAACCCGCCGCCGGGCTGTGGCCGCGCACCAGCTGGGCCAGCGGCCTGGCCCGCAGCTCCTCCACCCGGTAGCAGGGCGCACCCATCACCTGGGCCACCTGAGCCGCCAGCCCCAGAGAGACAAACTGCCGCTCGGTGTCGATCACCACCGCTGGGATGTGGGCCTCCGCCACCCGCCGGGCGGCCCGCAGGGCCTCCTCCACCGGGTCGCCGCCCCGGCTGAAATTGGCCCGGCCGTCGGTGATGAGCACCAGCAGGGGCAGGGAATCCCGCACCCGGCGGCGCTGCCGCTCCAGCATGCGGCGGGCCTCCTCTAGCCCAGCGGCCAGCGGGGTCCGCCCGCCGGTGGGGAGGGCCTGGAGCTCCCGCTGGGCCAGCTCCACGCTGCGGGTGAGCTCCAGCACAGCGGCGGCCTCCCCGCCCCGGAAGGCCACCAGCCCCACCTGATCCCGCTTCTGGTAGGAGTCCATCAGCATGGAGAGCACCGCCTCCTTGACCTCCTTCATCCGCCTGGCCGCACCCATGGAGCCGCTGGCGTCCACGGCGAACACGATGTCCGCACCCACGCGGCTTTCCCGCACCTTCACCCGCAGGTCGGGGGGCAGGATGACCAGGCCGGACTGCCCGCCGCCCCGGCTCCACTGATAGGGGGCGGCGGCCCGCAGCGTGGCGCCCACCGCCAGATCTTCCGCCTTCCCCCGGGGGATGCGGTCGCCCACGGCCCGCCCCCGCCGGGTGGCGGAGCGGGTCTTGCTGCGCCGCCCGCTGCCCCGGCGGGCCAGGCGGTCGGCCCGGGTGGTGAGCAGGGCTCTCACCTCGTAGAGGTTCTCCCCCTGCTCCAACCGCTCTCGGGACGGCCCCTGCTCCGTGGGTGGCGCGGGGGCCTGAACCCCCTCCTGCGGCGGCCCGTCGGCGGGGTGGGACTCGTCCGCCGGTCCATCCCCGCCCCCGGCCTGTCCGTCCGCTCCAGATCCCCGAGGGGGCTCCTCCCCTCTCTCCTGTCGCGGGGGCGGGCCTTCGCTTCCCTCCCGCCTGCGGTGGGGCAGGGCCAGCTCCGCCGCCGTGTGGAGATCCTCCAAGTTGATGTAAGTGCGCCCGGCCAAGGCGGCCAGGGCGCGGGCGGTGTGCAGGATGGCCAGCTCCGCCCGGTGCCCGGCGGCGTTGGCCTGCCGGGCCAGCAGGCAGGCGGCCTGCTCCTCCGCCTCCCCCACGTCCACCTGGGGCAGCAGGGCGCGGGCGGCGGCCAGCTGCCCGGCCAGCCGCTCCTCCCGCCGGGCCCACTGGGCGCGAAAGGCGGCGGGGTTTTCCTCAAAGGCCAAGCGGCGGCGCACCACCTCTTTCCGGGCCTCCGGCTCCCGCTCCCCCGTTACCGCCACATAGAGGCCGAAGCGGTCCAGCAGCTGGGGGCGGAGCGTCCCCTCCTCCGGATTCATGGTGCCCACCAGGGCGAAGCGGGCGGGGCAGGTGTGGGAGATGCCGTCCCGCTCCACCCGGCACACTCCGGTCTCCAGCGTGTCCAGCAGGGCGGCGGTCAGGGCGGAGGGGAGCAGATTTACCTCGTCGGCATAGAGCACCGCCCCGTCGGCCCGGGCCAGCAAACCGGGCTGGAAGGTTCTGCAGCCGGTGCGCACCGCCGCCTCCAGCTCCACACCGCCCAGCAGCATGTCCTCCGTGGCGCTTACCGGCAGCTCCAGCAGGCGCACTCCGTCCAGGCCGCCCAGGGCCCGCACCAGAGTGGACTTGGCCGTCCCCTTTTCCCCGCACAGCAGCACCCCGCCGATGCGGGGCTCCACCGCCAGGCAGAGGAGGGCCTGCTTTGCCCGCTCCTGCCCCACCACGGCGGTGAAAGGATACAGGGGCCTATCCATAGAACAGCGCCTCCCAGTCGATGCCGGCATCTCCAGCCTGCTCAAACGGGGCCCGGCGCAGGCGGTGGGGCAGGGCCAGTTCCGCCGCCCGCCGCAGCTCCTCCATTCCGGCCTCCGTCCGGCCCTCCAGAGCCGCCAGAGCCCGTGCCGTCTTGAGCATGGTGATGTCCGCCCGGTGGCCGTCCACCTGGAGAGCGGTGCACACCCGGGCCACGGTATCGAACAGGGGCTCGGGCAGGGACACCTGGGGCAGCAGGGCCTGGGCCGACCCGATCCGACGCCGGAGGGCCTCCTGCTCCGGCGCCCAGCGGGCGCAGAAGGCGGCGGGGTTTTCCTCAAAGGCCAGGCGGCGGCGCACCACCTCCTTGCGGGCCTCCGCCTCCTGTTCGCCGTGCACCTCCACCATCAGGCCGAAGCGATCCAGCAGCTGGGGCCGCAGATCCCCCTCCTCCGGGTTCATGGTGCCCACCAGGATGAAGCGGGCCGGATGGCTGTAGGAGATCCCCTCCCGCTCCACGGTGTTGACCCCCATGGCGGCGGAGTCCAGCAGCACGTCCACAATGTGATCCTCCAGCAGGTTGATCTCGTCCACGTAGAGGATATTTCCATTGGCCTGGGCCAGCAGGCCGGGCTCAAAGGCGCGGACGCCCTCCTTCAGCGCCCGCTCCAGATCCAGGGTGCCCACCACCCGGTCCTCGGTGGCGCTTACGGGGAGCTCCACCACTCGGCGGCGGTAGGGAACGGCGCGGCGGGCCGGGCTGGACCGGCACTCGTCGCACAGCGCCTCACCATCCATCCGGCAGTGGAAGGGGCACCCCTCCGCCACCTCCACCTCGTCCATCAGCTCTGCCAAACCGCGCACCGCCGTGGACTTGGCCGTTCCTTTCTCCCCCTGGATCAGCACGCCGCCCAGGCGGGGCTCCACCAGGTTGAGCAGCAGCGCGGTTTTCAGCTTTTCCTGCCCCACCAGGGCTGAGAAGGGGTATTCGTATCGTTCCATTTGCGCATGACCGCCTTTCTGTATCGGGAAGATGAACGCAAAAAACCGGGGTCGGAGCGTGCTCCGATCCCGGTTTTCCTGCAAACAGTTCATCCCCCGCCTACGGGGGATATTCCTCTGCCGCACACTGGCTCCTGAGATCCGAAGAGCATGTCCTGTGCACGCAGCAGGCAGGTTTTCTGACTCATGCGTCTCCGTCCACGCCAGCCTTCCCGGCATTACCTGCCAGTGGCATTTTTGGCGGGACTCCGCAATTACAGCAGCGGCCCTGTGCGGGAGTTTCACCCGGCTTCCCTTTTCCGTCTCCACCCGGAGGGGAGACGCACCTGTGCGTTCGCTATTTTATTTGTAGCAACTTGATTGTATTCCCCATTTTATTCGTTGTCAATCGTTAATTTCCTTTCGGAGAGATTTTGCCCATTCTGAGGTGGAGGCGAACTGCCGTAAGTGCCTGCCAAACGCCTTTTGCGGGCGGAAACCCGCACCCACTTCTCGGGAGAAGCGCACAGCGTGCGGCAAAGTGCAGAGAGGGACAAGCCAGGGAGCGACCGCCGTCACGGCCGTGTCACCCCTGTGTGCCGGTTTCGGGGCAGGGGTGGGGCAGGGCCCCCTGAAACGGGATTTTGGCGGCGTTGGGCCGCGTGTGGGCAAGTGGTTCCTGGGCGGGAGTGTCACGGAAAATCTGCCCTCCCAGAGTAGCATGAATTCCAGAGAGAAAAGGCCTCCGGGGGCCCGATTCTGGGTTCTCCGGAGGCGTTCGATTTTAGTACTAGGATAAAGGACCGACGTCGGTGAACCGCCGCCGGCCCAATCACAACGCCCCGCAGTGCGGGGCGTGCCAAGGGGTTGCGGGATTTCGGCTCAGACCAAGCTTAGGTGGTCGCTGAAGGCGGAGTTCGAAGTTTTAGGTGGTCGGTAGTATTGAGAAAGGCAGTGTTACCAGCTGGTTCCAGCCTTTTTGACCGCCGCTGTGGGGGCGTTTGGGCTGGGGACATCCTTCCACGCCGGGGTACGCAAATCCTGCGCCACATAAAACAAAGATAGGGTCTTTTGCGCTGGACGGGAAATGATACGTTGTAACAAAGAAAAGGCAAATGATAATGTTCTGTTAACTCTGCGTCGTTGGCCTAGCTATTTCTCCTCTTCTGCGGTATGTTGTGTTGCTGCAAAGGAGGTAATAAGCCATGGCAAAACGTAGAGCCAACGGGGAGGGAAACCTCCGCAAGCGCAAGGACGGTCGCTGGGAGGGCCGGTACACCGCCGGCCGCGACCCGGAGACGGGCAGGGCCATCTACAAGAACGTCCTGGGAAAAACCCAGGCAGAGGCCAAGGCCAAGCTGAAACAAGCAATCGAGGAAGCGAAAGGACTGGACACGGCCAAGGTTGGCCGGTACACGGTGGGGCAGTGGATGGAGGTGTGGTTTGAGCACTACGCCAAGATAAAAGTACGGCCATCCTCCCACCAGACCTACCGGGGCTACATCGACAACCACATCAAACCCAACATTGGCAAGGTCCCCCTGGAAAAACTCACTCCTCTGGAATTGCAGAAGTTCTACAAGAAGCTGCTGGAGCAGGGAAGGGCAGGCCGGCTGGAGTCCAGGCACCAGGCCAAGGGGCTGAGCCCCAAGACCGTGCGGAACATCCACCAGATCATCTCCTCTGCGATGAACTTAGCCAGGGAGCAGAAACTGATCACCGCAAATCCTGCGGAGGGCTGTGCCCTGCCCCGGCTGGAGCACAAGGAGATGAAAACCCTGCTGGTGGAGCAGCTCCAGTCCTTCCTGAGAGAGTCCAAGGACAGCGGCGTGTTTGAGCTCTACTATCTGGAATTGGCTACTGGGCTCCGCCGGGGAGAACTTCTCGGCCTGAAATGGGTGGACATTGATTTGGAGCGGGGTGACCTCCGGGTACGGCGGCAGATCGCCCGGATCAACGGCGAGGTGGTGGAGGCGCCCCTGAAAACGAAAAACGCCTACCGCACCCTGCCGCTGGCAGAGGATACGATAGGCGTTCTGAAAGCACAGAAACAGAAAACAGGAGACAGCCCGTGGGTGTTCCCTAGCCCCACCGGCAGGCCGATTTCACCGGACAGCGTGCTGCACATGCTCCACCGGGTGCTGAAACGGGCAGGGCTACCTCGAGTGAGGTTCCACGATTTGCGTCACACATTTGCCACCCTGGCCCTCCAGAACGGGGTGGACGTGAAAACGGTATCCGGAATGCTGGGGCACTTCTCGGCGGGGTTTACCCTGGACACCTACGCCCATGTGACCACGGCCTCCCAGCGCCAGGCGGCCAAAACGATGGGCAGTATCCTCTCCGGCAGTCTCCAGCCCTGAACGCTCCGAGATCCCGTATGGGTCACGGTTTGGGTCAGATAAAAACGGCAAAAATAATCATCCAGAAAAAATGATGAAAACAAGAGAAAACCCGTCAGAATCCATGGATTCTGACGGGTTTATGGTTGCGGGGGATGGATTTGAACCACCGACCTCCGGGTTATGAGCCCGACGAGCTACCGAACTGCTCTACCCCGCGATATGGTGCCGGAGACCGGGCTCGAACCGGCACGGGATCGCTCCCACAGGATTTTAAGTCCCGGGCGTCTGCCAATTCCGCCACTCCGGCGTGGAGGGCTCCAGTCTCTCTTGTTTTAAGTGCTTATTTAGAATATCATAAGCACTTGTAATTGTCAACCCCAATCTTTAAATTTTTCTCCGACAGAACTCCCGCACATTCTCCCAGCATCTGGAATATACTGAGGTGTACATCACCAATGAAGGAGGGATCCGCATGAAGCGGCAACACTATGAGGAACCGGCCCAGGCTACAGACACCCATGAGGATGTGGATGATCTGATTTTCCGCGCTTCGCCCGACTGGCTGGCCAGCGACCGCTAAAAACCGCCCGCCCATGGGCGGTTTTTTCCTGCCTAAGCTTAGAAATAATGGCCCGCACACTGCTTCTGCAGCGTGCGGGCCGTTTGGTTTTAATCTTCCTGTGTAAAAAGCCCGGCAAAGTCCCGGATCTCCTGGTCGTATTGCTCCATAAGGACGCTGTCCAGCGCCGGAGTATCCTCCAGACAAGTGAGCGTACTCTGCTTGGCCTGCGTCAGCGCCGCCAAATTCTCCCGACCGCAGACGGCATAGTCCTGCTGGATACGGGGGGTAAGGTATTCCAGTACCGGCCGGTCGTCGGTATTGACAGGCAAGGCACTGTCATAATAAACAGGCGCAATGAAGTGGCTGAGGAACATGTAAGGGTCGTCCAGCGCAGTCTGTGCCAGCTGCTCTGCCAGTTCCGGTTCCTGCGCATAGACCGCCTCCACTTCTTCCAAAGACAGCTCCAAGGGCTGCCTGCTACCCACAATGCCCGCCACCGGCGTGGAATCGCCAATCAGGCCATACCATAGGTAGGCATAGTCAAACACCTCGGCAAAGGTGTTGAGGGCAATCTCCAGCGTCTGCTCGGAAAACTGATGCAGGGGCAGCCACTGGATCATCAGGCCGTCCTCACTCAGCCGGGCCAGGCAGTCGGTATAGTACTCCCGGCTGAACAGGTTTCCCGACCCGGAGCTCATGGGGAAGAAGATATCCGCCACGATGAGATCATAGGTCTCCTCACACCGGGCCACATAGCTGCGGGCGTCGTCGGCGATCACGGTGACGTTCTCCCGGTCCAGCACGCCGTGGTTCTCCTCTTCAAAACAGCGGGCCGCTTCGATGACCGCCTCGGAGATCTCTACGCAATCCACCTGCACACTGCTGCGGGAGGCCGCGCCGTCCAGCGTTATGCCGGCTCCCAGGCCGGTGACAAGCATGGTCTCGGCATCCGGCTTCAGGAGCAAGGGGATATACCCCAGCCGGCGGTGATCCTCCGCGCCCCCCATCACTGAGGTATTCTGGCAGTAAAGGCGGTTGGTAATCAGATATTTCTGGGCACTTGGCAGAAAATCCACCACCGTAGTGACGCCGTAGGCATCCTCCTGGTAATAGAGGTAATCCACGTACCCTTCCACATCCTGTCCCGGCGCCAGGAAGGAAGTGGACATCTCAAACCGGTTCCATTCCGGCAGCAACACCGCCATGGCCACAGGTATCACCGCCGCCGCACACAGCCCCCGTCGCCGTGCCGCGGTTCTCTGCCAGAAGGCAAAGAGGATGAGAAACGCCAGCACATTGAGCCCGGCGTTGACCAGGATAGACCCCCGCCAGCCCACCAGCGGGACCATGACAAAGCTGCCCAGCAGGGAACCGGCAGCCGAACCCACGGTATTCCACCCCAGCATCCAGCCAAGCCGTGCGCCCTGACGGGCCTCCTCTCCCCTGCAGATCCGGCTGACCAGGGGGAACGCACCGCCCCACAGCACCGTCACCGGCAGCAGAAAGAGGGCGGCCACTCCAGCCTTGCACAGCACGGCCATCAGCCAGGCGCCGTCGCCAAACTGAGGAACCAGCTGGCTGGTCCGCTGGATGTGCTCGGTCCAGTAGGGCAGTTGCTGGGCCAGCAGCACGCCCAGCACGCTGAACACGCCTACCAGCAGCTGGCTGCCCATGAGCCAGGCGGTGTGGTCTGTCTCCCGACGGGCCACAGCGGAAAAGAGGAAGTTGCCCAGCGCCGACCCCGTGAGGAAAACCATCAGAATAATGGCAAAGTCATAGGCGCTGTCCATGAAGAACCAGGTCAGCAGCTTGGTCTGATACATCTGGAACGCCATGGCGGTAAAGCCCGAAATGGTATATACCGCCACCGCCGCCCGCCGCAGGAACACGGGGTAAGTCCGTCCAGCCGGGGCGGCCGTCTGGGGCAGGGGAGGCTCTGGCCGCCGCCAGCCTGCCAGTCCCCAGGACAGTATAGCCATGCCGCCAGCCACAGCGGCGCTCCCGCTCAGTCCCAGCGTTCCAATGGTCCAGAAGCCGGCGACCCCGGCTCCCAACACCGAGCCAAGGGTGTGGAAGGCATAGAGGGCACCCTCCCCTACCCGGCGTCGCGCCAGCACCGCCAGAGCGGGAATCATACCTCCCACCAAGATCGTAGGCAGCAGCAGGGCAGCAAAGCTCACGGCCACCCGCGCTCCCAGCCCGCCCCCCAGCTGGACGGACAACGCCCGCACCGCCCGATAGGTCAGGGGTGAGAGCAGGCACAGCACGCCAAAGCCGCCCATGGCCGCCAGCGCGGCCACCATGGGGCGCCGTCCGGCCAACGCTCCCAACAGAAAGCTGCCCAGGGCCAGTCCCACCATGTAGCAGGCCGTCACCGTGCCCACCGCATAGGTAGAACTGCCCAGCAGGATCCCCAGATACCGGGTCCAGATCAGCTCAAACATCAGCGCGGCGATACCTGTAAACAGGGCCGCCAGCTTGATGGGCAGATACTTCATGCAATCGCTCCTTCCGGGTATCCCTGCTCTACGGCAGGATGCGGGCCGGGGCCGGTGGTTGACCGCCGGCCCCGGCCCGCTGAATGTCTATGCTGTAAACTCAGTCAATATCGCTGCACACGTACACCCGGACGTTGTCGATCTGTACGGTGCCCGTAGCGCCGCCGCCAGTGCCAAACTGAACGAAGGAGAACCGGGTCTGATCCCCATCGTTGAGGCGGACAGCTCCGTCCGTGTCTCCCACAAAGCTGACGCCGTTGACGGTGATGCGGAAGGTGCCGCTGTCGGGCATGACCTCCAGCTTCATGGTGTTCCACTGGCCGTTCTTTACCGTACCGCTGTTCGCCGGAGGCGAGAGCTTCACGTTTCCGCCGTCCACTTCGTTTTTGTACTGTACGTCGCCGGCACCCTTGGAGGCCACACTGGTGTATACCTCCACGGCCATGTCGGCCTTGCCGTTGTTGTCCGAGCAGTCATTGGACTTGGAGAACAGCCCGCGGATCCACTGCTGGGCATCGCCCGGGTTGAGCTCCCACTCCAATACGATCTTCTTGCCCGCCAGGTCGGTGGTGGTGTACTCGTGGGCCAGCTGGCCATGGACAAAGAGCATGGTGCTGCCCGTATCGGCCAGGTTGAGCACATTGCCCCGGCCGTCCACCTCCACCAGAGTAGCGGTATCCTGAGTAGCGGCAGAGGTGTTCTGGGTCCAGACCGAGCTCAGCTCCGCTCCGTCAAAGTCGTCCTGGAGCTCATACTCGGCCTTGGTGAAGGAGATGGTGTACACTCCCGTGCCGTTGACGGTGAGGGTGGCCACAGGATTCTCCTGGGTGGCCTGGGTCACCACGACCTCGTCGGAGGGATCGGGGGCCGTGCCCTTGACCTGGGGATACTCCGCCTCGGGCGCCAGTACGATCTCGTAGCTGTGGGTATCGCTCTGGAAGCCCTTCAGGGAGACGCCGTCCAGAGTGATGTCATCCAGCGTCTCGTTCAGGGCTCCGGCCACCTGGAAGCGCACCGTATAAGTGGTCTGGCCGCCGGTCAGGGCAGTGACCACGATGGTGGCGGTACCGGTGGTGCTCTCCGGCTGGGTGATGTCTACCGTGGCGTAGGGGTCCCGGGCCGTGGCAGTCACCACGGGGGCCTGCTCGGTGCCGAAGGGCAGGGTGTGCTCATAAGAGGTCGTATCCGGATCAAAACCACTCAGCGGCGCGCCGTTGACCTCGATGGAGCTCAGAGCGCTGTCGATGAGCTCCACCTTCACATCGTCGATAAGCACGTGGGTACCGCTGCCGCCGCCGGACCCCAGGATCAGGTGATCCACAAAGTCCAGATTGTTGCGGAACTTGACGCCCGACTTGGCCAGCTGGTCGTCCACATAGATGTCATAGCTGGCGTTGTCCATATCCACGATGTAGCGGATCTTGTACCAGTGCTCCGCCGTCAGCTGCTGGACCGTCAGGTCCTTACGGGTGCTGCCCTCATAATAGCGGGCGGAGAGGGTGGAGTTGCTGCGCAGGTAGCTTTCCACCACCGTGCCGTCGTGGACGTTGGGGTCAGAGTTGGGCTCACCCTTGTGCAGCAGGATACGTACGTAGTCCTGTGCCTTACCGGCTGCGGTCAGGTCATAGTCATAGATGCGGTACTCCACCGCGAATTTCCCCGACTGGGGCAGGAACTTGCGGCTGACCAGGGCCATATTGGGCGCACTGCCGGTATTGGTATCCAGCAGCTCCAGGGCCTTGTTGCCGTCCAGCTCCACGATCTTGGCGCTGGTGTCGGGTGCGGTGTTCACCACCCAGCCCAGAGGCGCCTCGCCTACGGTCTGGCCTTCAAAGTTGTCGGAGAGGAAGGTGGTCTCCTGGCCGTCCTCCTTGACGAACACCACGTACTGGTTGCCGCCCTGGGTCATATCCTCAGCCACGTTGCTGAAGAGGGTAACGCTCTCATCGTTTTTAAAGGACTTGGTAAACACCGAGTGGGTATGGCCGTTGATCGTAATGTCCATACCGGTATCGGTGTAGCCCTCCGTAATCCAGGCGGGCCGGGGCTGGATGGTATCGTCGTGGGCAATGTAGAGGTCCACATCCCGGGCAAAACGCAGCTGCAGCACGTCGGTGGCGCCGGTCAGGTTGGCGTCGGCCTGGGGGATCTGGAGGTACTCGCTGTTGAGCAGCTCGATGGGCAGGTCGCCGAAGACGATCTCCTTCTCATCGCTGTACACCCGCTCGCCGGGGATGGCGGGGAAGCAGACGTTGAACTCCCCGTCGCTGCCGGTGTAGGAGGACTCCTTCATCAGAGCCGACTTCTGCTCCGTGACGGTGCCGTCGTCGATCTCCGGCTTTTCGCCGTCACCCACGCCCGGGTCCTCGCCCAACGGCAAGGTCTTAAACTCGTTCATCACCGTGCTCAGGCCGCCGGTGTTGTCCACCGGCTGACTGGTCACGGTAATGGTGGCGCTCTCCAGTCCCTCGGTGGAAGCGGTGACGGTAATGTCTCCCGCCTTCATGGTGGTGCGCACCGCCACACGGTTGATGCCGCCCTGCAGATAGAGGTACTTGTTGTTGGTGGAGTGCTCAATGCCGCTGTTGTAGCCGCCCCGCCACACGCTGCAGCCGTTGTCGTCGTTGATGGTGAACTCGGTCTTCAGACCGTTTACCGTCCCGTCAAAGGTAAGGCAGCGGTTGCCCTCTGCGTCCACGGCCTCCACGTCCAGCAGCAGGATATCCGAGCCGTTGGCCAGCAGGCCCTGAGGACCTGTAATGGGCGTGATGCGCAGAGCCACAGCCTCGCCGTGGGTCGCCTTGGTGGAGCGGCCCACCTCATTGCCCTCCTTGTCATAGGCAATGGCAGTCGCCTCGCCGGGGACGTACTGAACATTCTGGAAGGTGAAGAGATAGCCGTTGGATTTGACCCCGTCGTACTCCGTCTTCTCGCCGTTCTCGTCCGTCACCACCAGCTTGACAGTGGCCGCGTCGGAGGTCGCATAGACGTCCTTCACCGTGCCCTCTGGGTAGTTCCAGTGGCCCACCAGATAGACGTCGGTCTCGTCGGTGTAGATGGTAGACAGGGTATAGTAGGCCTCCTTGGGCAGACGCACCGCATCCACCTCACCGCTGGCCCGGGAGACTTCGGAGTACACACGGCCGTGGCTGGTGGAGTCGGAGAAGATCCAGTTGCCGCCGCCGCTGTGGTCGCTGGAGGAGATCTTGGCATAGTTGGAGACCTGGTTGACAGCGAACTGCTCGTCGGTCAGGTTATAGCTGCTGCCGCTGGGGGTCTTGAAGTCCTCAAAGCCGGGGGTATACCGGTCCCAGACACCCCGGCGGGCCTCCTCGCGGTTGTACTCACCCTCTACGCCGGGCTTACCGTCGCTCTTGAGCTCCCAGCCGCCCTCGGTGGTAACCGACACGTCCACATACTTGGACATGACGCTGTTGCCCCGGCGTACGGCGAGGAGGCGGTTGGAGGCGTCCTCGGTCTCATCGTAGGAGCCGCTGTTGTGTTTGTCCGAGGGGTCGGTCATGCCGTGATGGTCGTAGGTGTAGACGATCTCGGTCAGGGCCTTGGCCTCCTCATCGGGCATACTCTGGTTGCCCAGCTCCCACAGGAAGATGGAGGGGTTATTGCGGTAGTAGATGATCATGTCCCGGAAGGCGTTTTTGCGCACCTCATAGGACAACTCGCTGTACACGCCGCCCACGGTGCTGCCTTCGCCGTCCACGCCGGGCTGCAGGGTAACGATGCCATACTGGTCGGAGATGGCGATCTGCGTGGGGGAACCGGCGCAGTGGCCCCAGCGGATGAAGTTGCCGCCGGCGTCTTTGATCAGTTCCTGGGTAAAGGCGTGCATCCAGTCGGGATAGGCCGCGCCCAGGCCGGCCCACTCGTCGGTGGGCTTCTGGCCCCAGCCCTGAAGCTTGACGTAGTTCTCATTCAGGAAGAAGCCGCTGTCATTGGTAAAGCGGAAGGTGCGCACGCCCAGCGGCGTGGTGGTGGAGTCCACTTCCTTCCCGTCCACCAGAACCTTGGAGACCACCTCGTAGAGATAGGGATACTCGGTGGACCAGCGCTTGGGATTGTCCAGCGTCCCGGTCAGATGGAAGACCTCCTTGGCCCCGGGCTCCAGGGTCAGCTCCTCGCTCTGGGCGGTGAGGACCACCTTGCCGTCCATATCCACCACCTCGGACACATAGGTGAAGGTCCGGGCTTCGTCATACTCGTTCTGGATCTCCGCATCCATTACCACCTCAGCGGAGGTATCGGTCTCATTCTGGGTGTATACATAGGTACCCTGGGTCTCCAGGAAGCTGTACAGCGGCAGGGTGATGTGCAGCGGATCGGTGACATACAGATACGCGTTGCGATACAGTCCGCCGTTGTTGGGATGCCAGTGGGAATCGGCCCAGCTCAGCTCGTTCTTGGAGCCGTCCTCACCGATGTGATAGTAGGGGAAGGAGTTGTCGGTCATGACGGTGATATCGTTCTCCCCGCCGAAGTTCAGATAGGGAGTCAGATCATAGCCAAAGGGGATAAAGCCGTTTTCGCTCTTGCCCTCCAGCTTCTGGCCATTTACATAGACCTCGGCAGCCTGACGGGCGGCCTCAAACTCCAGGAAGACCTTCTTGCCCTCATACTCGGCGGGAATGGTAAAGGTCTTTTTGTACCAGGCGGTGCCGCCGTAGACGCTGCGCTCGCCGTTCATACCCGTCTCGGTAAAGTTATCGAAGGTATCCACATCGTTATAGGTGTGGGGCAGGCTGACACTCTCCCAGGTGTCTCCCATCACATAGTCCGTCGCCCAGGGCGTCTCGGTGTCAGGGATGACCACCACTTCTTCCTTGTCCGCCCGGTTGGACTCAGAGTTGTTATAGCCCTGTCCCTTGGAGAACATCCAGCCGGAATTGAAATTAAAGACCATACGTCCATCGGTCTGGGCAGCGGGATCGGCCACCGTGACGGCAAAGCTCTGCTGCACGTCGGGACAGTTGGCGGCGCTGGCCGTCACCGTGATGGTGGTCTCGCCCTGGGCCACGCCGGTCACGGTCAGAGTCTCACCGGTCAGGGTAACGCCGGCCACAGCGGGATCGCCGGAAGCGGCCGACAGGGTCACTGCGTTGCCGTTGCTGGCCGCGGCGCTCACCGTCACGTCAGCGCTGGCGCCCACCTCCAGCTCCATGGCAGGCAGGGGCGCGATGGTGATGGTCCCCTGCTCCGGCTCAGGCTCCTTTACCGTAACGGTAAAGCTCTGCTGCGCATCGGGGCAATTGGCGGCGCTGGCCGTCACCGTGATGGTGGTCTCGCCCTGGGCCACACCGGTCACGGTCAGGGTCTTCCCGGTCAGGGCAACGCTGGCCACGGTGGGATCGCCGGAAACGGCCGACAGGGTCACCGTGTTGCCGTTGCTGGCTACGGCGCTCACCGCCGCGTCAGCGCTGGCGCCCACCTCCAGCTCCATGGGGGACAGGGGCGCGATGGTGATGGTCCCCTGCTCCGGCTCGGGCTCCTTTACCGTGACCGTAAAGCTCTCTGTTCCGGTCTTATAGCCGTTGCGGGAGGCCTCCACCCGGATCTGTGCCGTGCCCTCTGCCAAGGCGTGGACCGTCAGCACACCCTCGTTCAGGGAAGCGGTGGCTACAAGCTCATCGCTGCTGGTAACGTAGAACGTGCATCCGGCAGGCTGGGCGCTCACGTCCGCGGTACCCTCGCCGCCTGCCGTCAGAGTCATATCCTCCAGCGCGCTCACCACGATCTGGCCCTCGTTGTCCTCATCCGAGTGCCCGGGCTTACCGGTCTCACCGGTTCCGGCATCAGGCTGCCCGTCTATCTCGGTGCCTTCGGTCGTCACATCCGTGCCAGTGACGGAATCGGAGATCTGGACCTGCTTTACCGTACCTTCGCCCGTCACGCTCACATGGTCGGCCTGTACCGCTACCTGGTCCACCACGGCGCCCTCCGCCGCAGTTACCACGGTACCTTCCGTATCCACCGTCACAGTGCCAAAAGCGCCTTCCAGCACCACATCGCTGCGCACGGTCACATCCAGGGCCGTATCCGTCTCATTGATCAGACGCACACTGCCCCCGCTGCGTGCCACGACGAGGCTGCCTACCGTGGTTGTGCCCGTCAGCTGAACGGTGCCGCCGCCGCGGACGACCAGCCGGTCGCTTACCTTCGTATCGGTCAGGCTCACAGTCGTATCCGCCACACCGTCAGCCAGTACAAGCGTCCCGGTCACCTGAGCACCGGTGAGGGTCGTACCCGCCTCACGGGCCACGGCGTTGCCCTCTACCGTCGCGTCAAACTCCGCAGGCAGATAGCACTTCACCAGATTGTCCATGACCTGGGCAAACTCCGCCCGGGTAATGGTGGCCGTGGGATTGAGCCGGCCACTGCCGTCTCCACTGATGTACCCACCGGACACCATGGCCGCCACCGGACCCACAGCCCAGCTGGCCACTGCCGCCCCATCCTGGAACGCATTGAGCGTGCTGGCAGGGCCGTCGCTCAGGCAGAACGCCCGGGCCAGTACGGTCATGGCCTCCTGACGGGTGATGGCCGCGTCGGGATTGAGCCGGCTCCCATCCCCCGTCATCACGCCCATGGCCACTGCCTTCTGCATGGCCTCATAGTACCACGCGCCGGCCGCCACATCCGTATAGCCGGACAGATCCGCCGTTTCAGCGGCGGCAAAGGCCCGGGTGATCACCGCGGCCATCTGGGCCCGGCTGAGCAGGCCCTGGGGATCGATCTTTCCGTTGTTTCCGTTGAGCAGGCCGTTTTCCACAGCGTGCTCCAGCGCCGTGCTGGACCAGTCCGACGGGAAGTCGGTAAAGGACTCAGCAACGGATGGCTGGCTTTCCCCGGTCTGGGCCGCCACCGCCGGTACCATACCCAGCAGCAGCGTCAACACCAACAACAGGGACAGACAGCGTCTGATGTGCTTACGCATTGCTTTTTCCTCCTCTTCATTGATATTCTGGAACATGCATTGAACCAGAGCAAAGCATACCCCTCCAATGCTTATAGCAACATGCTAACATTTATCGTTTACTCCGTCAATATCGCCCTAGAATGCAATACATTTTTTGGTTTATACGCTACATATTACGTCATAATTTTGGGCATTTCACAAATAGCGCTGTAGGTAGCTTTTTTCCCATATCTCTTTACAATTTCTATTGGTTTGGATATAATATTAGGGCTATTTTATGGAAATGAGTGTGGGTATCGATGCTACAGTTTGATGAATACAAGGTGAAACTGAATAACCTCCGCCCAGAGCTGGACGATCTGGACCAGGCCCTGGGGTTGGAAGCCGCCACCCGGGAGGCTGAGATGCTGGAGTCGGAGAGCGCCTCCGACGGTTTCTGGGATAATCTGGAGAAGGCCCAGAAGGTCCAGCAGCGGGTTAAGCACCTGCGGGACAAGATTGAGGGACAGCAAAAACGCAAGACCCTGTGGGACGATCTGATGACGCTCTGTGAGCTGGGCAACGAGATGGAGGACGAAAGCCTGGTGCCCGAGGTGGAAGAAGGATTCGCCAAACTGGAGGCCCAGGTGGAGGACGCCAAGCTGTCTACCCTGCTCACCGGGGAATACGACGCCTCCAACGCCATCCTCACCTTCCACGCCGGTGCCGGCGGCACGGAGGCCCAGGACTGGGCCCAGATGCTCTTCCGCATGTATACCCGCTGGGCGGAGCGGCACGGCTATGTCTGCAAGACGCTGGACTATCTGGACGGCGACGAGGCCGGACTGAAGAGCGCCACCATCATGATCGAGGGCGAGAATGCCTATGGTCACCTGCGCAGTGAGCACGGAGTGCACCGCCTGGTACGTGTCTCCCCCTTTGACGCCAATGCCCGGCGGCAGACTTCCTTCGCCGCGCTGGAGGTCATGCCCGAGATTCCTGACGATGTGGAGGTGGACATCCGTCCCGAGGATGTGGAGATGCAGGTGTTCCGCTCCTCCGGCGCCGGTGGTCAGCACATCAACAAGACCTCCTCGGCCGTACGTCTCATCCACAAGCCCACGGGCATCGTGGTCTCCTGTCAGACCGAGCGCAGCCAGTTCCAGAACCGGGATACCTGTATGAAGATGCTCCGCTCCAAGCTGGTGGAACTGCAGATGCAGGCCCACGCGGAGAAGATCTCCGACATCAAGGGCGTGCAGCTGAAGATTGAGTGGGGCAGCCAGATCCGCTCCTACGTATTCATGCCCTATCAGCTGGTGAAGGACAACCGCACCGGCTATGAGACCAGCAACATCAACGCCGTCATGGACGGTGATCTGGACGGCTTCATCAACGCCTATCTGAAGGCGGAAGCCACCGGGACCTGGGCGGAAAAGTGATGCTTTTCCCTCTCTGAACGCAAAAAAGGAGCCCCTCCTTCCGGAGGGGCTCCTTTTTATTCTGCTTGGTTTTGCCTTACTTCGCGGCCTTGGCGGCGCGGATGGCCTCGATGAGCATGGGAGTGACCTTGTACAGATCGCCCACGATGCCGTAGGAAGCCACGTCGAAGATGGGGGCAGACTCGTTCTTGTTCACCGCGATGATGCACTCGGAGTCCTGCATGCCAGCCAGGTGCTGGATGGCGCCGGAGATACCCAGGGCAACATAGATGCGGGGATGGACGGTCTTGCCGGTCTGGCCGACCTGGTGGTCAGCACCGATCCAGCCGGCGTCCACGCAGGCACGGGAAGAGCCCACAACGCCGCCCAGGACGGAAGCCAGCTCCTCAGCCAGCTTGATGCCGCCCTCGACATCCTTGCTGATGCCGCGGCCCACAGACACGACCACGTCGGCGCCGATCAGATCGACCAGCTTCTTGGCGGCCTTCTTGACCTCCAGCACATCCACATGGATGTCGGACTTGTCCAGCTTTACGTCCACATTGACGATCTCGGTCTTGGCAGCGCCGGCCTCGTCATAGGGCTGGGTCTGCATCACGCCGGGACGCACGGTGGACATCTGGGGACGGAAGCGGGGGCAGATGATGGTGGCCATCAGGTGACCGCCGAAAGCAGGACGGGTCATCTTCAGGTTGGTGTTCTCCTCGAACACGGTGTTGTCCACGTCGATGGTAGAGGTGGTCTTCAGGAAGGCCTTGTACTTCTCCACGTCCACGTCGAGGTGGGTGCAGTCGGCGGTCAGACCGGTGTGCAGCCGGGCAGCGCAGCGGGGGCCCAGGTCACGGCCGATGTTGGTAGCGCCGATGAGGAAGATCTCGGGCTTCTTATCCTCCACCAGGTCGCAGATGACCTTGGTGTAGGCGTCGGTGGTGTACACGTCCAGCAGCTCGTGGTTGCAGTAGTAGACCTTGTCGGCGCCGTAGCCGCCCAGAGCCTTGAGGTAGTCCTCCTTGATGTCCTTGCCCAGGACCACGCCGCACAGCTCCACGCCCAGATCGTTGGCCAGCTTGCGGCCCTCGCTCAGCAGCTGGTAGCTGGTGGACATGATGACGCCCTCACGCTGCTCACAGAAAACCCATACGCCCTTGAAGGCGGCGGTGTCTTTACTATCAAAAGCCATTGTGTTGCTCTCCTTTCAATCAGATGATGTGCTTGTCGTTGAGGATGGAGACCAGTTTCTCGACGGTCGCCTTGTCAGCGCCCTCCATCATCATACCGGCGCCCTTCACCGGGGGAGAGAAGGACTTGTACACATTCGTGGGAGAGCCCTTCAGGCCAATGGTATCCACGTCGATGAGAGGATCGTTCTTCAGAGTCTCGTAGTCATACACGCTCAGGGGCTTGGAGTAGCACTCCATGATGCCGCCAACGCTCATGTAGCGGGCGTCGTTGAGCTCCTTCACGCAGGTCAGCAGGCAGGGGGTCTGGACCTTGATGGTCATGTAACCGTCCTCCAGCAGACGCTTGACGGTGACAGCCTTGCCCTCCACGTTGATCTCGGCAACGTAGGAGACCTGGGGCAGGTGCAGCTTCTCGGCGATCTGGGGACCGACCTGAGCGGTATCGCCGTCGATGGCCTGACGGCCGCAGAACACGATGTCGTCATCCTCGATGCCGATCTTCTTGATGGCGGCGGCGAGGATCTGAGAGGTGGCGTAAGTATCGGAACCGCCGAACTCACGGGCGGAGACCAGCACGGCCTCGTCGGCGCCCATGGCCAGCAGCTCACGCAGCATGCCCTCAGCAGGGGCGGGGCCCATGGAGACCACCACGACCTTGCAGCCGGTGGCGTCCTTGATGCGAAGCGCGGCCTCAACAGCGGCCAGGTCGTCGTGGTTGGTAATGGTGGCCATGGCGGCACGGTCCATGGTGCCGTCTTCCTTCACCGCAACCACGCCGGAGGTATCAGGTACCTGCTTGACACAAACGATGCATTTCATATCGTAATTTTCCCTCCAGTTCCTTTAGTTCACGCCCAGGTTGGCGGAGATGACCATGCGCTGAACCTCGCTGGTACCCTCGTAGATCTCGGTGATCTTGGCGTCGCGCATCATGCGCTCCACGGGATACTCACGGGTGTAGCCATAGCCGCCGAACAGCTGCACGCAGCGGCGGGTCACGTCGCTGGCGGTCTCGGCCGCAAACAGCTTGGCCATAGCAGCGTCCATGGTGTAGGGCTCGTGATTCTGCTTCTTCATAGCGGCGGAATACACCAGCCACTTGGCAGCCTCGGTCTTGGCGTGCATGTCAGCCAGCTGGAACTGGGTGTTCTGGAACTGGGAGATGCGGCGGCCGAACTGGACACGCTCCTTGGTGTACTTGATGGTCTCCTCGATGGCGCCCTCGGCCAGACCCAGAGCCTGGGAAGCGATGCCGATACGGCCGCCGTCCAGGGTCTTCATGGCGATGCCGAAGCCCTTGCCCTGCTTGCCCAGCAGACGGTCCTTGGGGATCACGCAGTCCTCCATGATCAGCTCGCAGGTGGAAGAGCCCTTGATGCCCATCTTCTTCTCGTGCTTGCCCACGGAGAAGCCGGGATCGGTGCGCTCCACGATGAAGGCGGAGATCTCCTTCTTCTTGCGGCCGCGCTTGTCGGTGGACACGCCGGTGATGGCGAAGATCACGAACACGTTGGCGTAGCCAGCGTTGGTGATGAAGATCTTGGAACCGTTGAGGATCCAGTTCTCGCCCTTCTCATCCAGCACAGCGGTGGTCTGCTGGCCCTGGGCGTCGGTGCCGGCGCCGGGCTCGGTCAGGCCGAACGCGCCGATCCACTCGCCGGAGCACAGCTTGGGCAGGTAGTACTTCTTCTGCTCCTCGGTGCCGTTCTCAAAGATGGGAGCGCAGCACAGGGAGGTGTGGGCGGAGATGATAACGCCGGTGGTGCCGCAGACCTTGCTCATCTCCTCGACGGCCATGACGTAGCTCAGCACATCCGCGCCGGCGCCGCCGTATTCCTTGGGGAAATAGATGCCCATCATGCCCAGCTTGGCCATCTTCTTCACGGTCTCCTCGGGGAACGCCTCGTTCTCGTCCACCCACTCGGCCAGGGGCTTGACTTCGTTCTCGGCGAAGTCACGGTACATCTTGCGGAGCATTTCCTGCTCTTTGGAAAGGTGCAGATCCATTTGTTGCCTTCCTCCTAGATTTATATTTCAGAACGGGCGGGCGGGAGTCAAGGGCTCCCGCCCGTCGTTATGCGCACGATCAGACGCGATGATTTACTTGCGGTAGTCGTAGAAGCCGACGCCGGTCTTGCGGCCCAGCTTGCCGGCGCGGACCATCTTCCGCATCAGCAGGGAGGCGCGGTACTTGGGGTCATGGGTCTCGTTGTACAGAGTGTCCATGATGGCCAGGCAGACGTCCAGGCCCACCAGATCGCCCAGAGCCAGGGGGCCCATGGGATGGTTGGCGCCCAGCTTCATGGCGGTGTCGATGCCCTCAGCAGAGGCAACGCCGGTGTACAGCAGGTCGCAGGCCTCGTTGATCATGGGGATCAGGATCTTGTTGACCACGAAACCGGGGGCCTCATTGACCTCAACGGGCTCCTTGCCGATCTCCACGGACAGGTCGTGAATGGCCTGATAGGTCTCGTCGGAGGTGTGAGCGCCGCGGATGACCTCCACCAGCTTCATGACGGTGGCGGGGTTGAAGAAGTGCATGCCGATGAACTTGTCGGGGCGCTGAGTCGCCGCGGCAATGGCGGTGATGGAGATGGAAGAGGTGTTGGAAGCCAGGATGGTCTCCGGCTTGCAGATCTTGTCCAGCTCGGCGAAGATGCTCTTCTTGATGTCCAGGTTCTCGATGGCAGCCTCCACCACCAGGTCGGCATCAGCGGCCAGGTTCAGGTCGGTGGTAAAGGTCATGTGGGCCAGGATGTCAGCCTTCTTGGCCTCGTCCATCTTGCCCTTGGCAACCAGCTTATCCAGGCCCTTGTTCAGGCGGGCCTCAGAAGCCTTGATGATATCGTCGTTGATGTCGCGGACGACCACGTCAAATTCCTTCTTGGCAAAGACCTGAGCAATGTCCAGGCCCATGGTGCCGCCGCCAATGACAACAATCTTCTTCATAATATGTAACCTCCTGATTTTATCAAACAGAATTACTTGTTCTGGAAGTGCTTCTCCGCGCGCTTCTCCAGGAACGCGCCCATGCCCTCGTCCTTATCGGCGGTGCCGCAGCACACGCCAAAGGCCTCGGCCTCAAAGGCGGAACCGGTAGCGATATCGGTCTGCATGCCCATGCGGATGCAGCGCTTGGACTCCTGCACGGCGATCTGGGCGTTGGCGCAGATGGCATTGGCCAGCTCCAGAGCCTTGGGCATGAGCTCCTCAGCGGGATAGACCTCGCTGACCAGGCCGATGGCCTTGGCCTCGTCGGCCTTGATGACCTTGGCGGTCAGGATCAGCTCCATAGCCTTGGAGATACCCACGATGCGGGGCAGGCGCTGCGTACCGGCAAAGCCGGGGGTGATGCCCAGGCCCACCTCAGGCTGACCGAACTTGGCCTTCTCGCTGGCCAGACGGATATCGCAGGCCATGCTCAGCTCGCAGCCGCCACCCAGAGCGAAACCGTTGATAGCGGCAATGACGGGCTTGGCCATGTTCTCCAGCTTCAGGAACACGCCGCCGCCGTGCACGCCGAACTTCTTGCCGTCGATGGAAGAAAAGCCCTTCATCTCGCCAATGTCGGCGCCCGCAACAAAGGAGCGGCCCGCGCCGGTCAGGATCATAACATAGATCTCATCGTCCGCCGCGACCTGATCGATCACCGCGTCCAGATCACTGAGGACCTGGCTGTTCAGCGCGTTGAGCGCCTCCTGCCGGTCGATGGTCACAATGCCGACGTGGCCCTGCTTTTCCAGCTTCACAAATCCCATTTGTTCTGCCTCCTTGTTAAGCTCTCAATCAAGCGATTGTTATTTTTTTAACATAACCTTACCCAATTAGTATACCGCTTCCGGACCAAACAGGCAAGGGGGATATCTCAGAAATCCGTGAATTTTTTTGAAATTTTTTGCGGCACAGGAGAAAAAAGGCCCGCCGGAGGTTCCCGGCGGGCCTTTTGAAGCAATCAAACCTTATCCCAGCATTCCCGCCAGCCACTGGCTCAGCGGAACATATGCCAGCGGCAGAAAAATGGCCGGCAGCATATTGTATCCCGCCGGATGGTATCCGGCGGGAGCCCCTTCTTTTTCTCTGCGGCCGCCGGAACTGAATCCCGGCGGCCTGCGGCGCCAAGCGCCGTCCCGCTGCGCGGGTCCCGTGGGCAATCTGCTGCTCCTGTCATCCCAGCATTCCCGCCAGCCACTGGCTCAGCGGAACATATGCCAGCGGCAGAAAAATGGCCGGCAGCATATTGCCCACCCGCAGCTTCTCCTTGGGCAGACCCAGCATGTTCAGTCCGATGCCCACGATGATGGTGCCGCCCACGGCGCTCATCTCGTTCACCACCGCCGGGTCCATTCCCTGGCCCACCAGGGCAAAAATAAGCGTCAGCCCTCCCTGATAGACCAGGATGGGCAGTGCGGCAAACGCCACCCCCACTCCCATGGCGGCGGCAAAGGTGATGGAGGTCACGCCGTCGATGACCGCCTTGGAGATCAGGATGTCATAGTTGTGGTTCATGCCGGCCTCCATGGAGCCGTTGATGGCCATCGCCCCCACGCAGAAGAGCACCGAGGCGTTGACAAAGCCCTCCACAAAACGGCTGTTGCTCTCCCCCCGCAGCAGGCGGCTGCGCAGAAAGCCGCCCACGCTGTCCATGCGCTTTTCGATGTCCACCGCTTCTCCCAGCAGGGTGCCCAGCACCATACATACGATGACGCAGAGGGTATCGGCCGTGGCGATCATACTGGAGATACCGATCCCAAGTACACACAGTCCCAGCGCGAAAGTGATTCCCGAGGCAAAGCGCGGGCGGATCAGGTGCTTGAAGCGCAGGCCCAGCAGGGTGCCCAACAGGATCAGGACGACGTTGATAAGGGTGGCAATCATGGCGCTCTCTCACTTTCATACAGCAATGTGTCACTAAATGATAGCATACCGCTCCGCCTCCGGTTTGTCAAAAACTTTCTGGATGTATGGGGGACAACCGGTGGGGAATAGAGTGAAAGGAACCAGGAAAAGGGGGCGCGCGCTGTGAAACTTGACCGTACATCCATGCTCTATGGCACGCTGGTGCTCACCGCCACCAGTCTCGTGTCCCAACTGCTGGGCTTTGTCTACCGCATCCTGCTCTCCCGCCTGATCGGCGCGGAGGTTATGGGGCTCTATCAGCTCATCATGCCGGTGTTTTCCGTGGTGCTGTCCATCACCGCTGTGGGGCTGACGGTGGCGGTATCCAACCTGTCCTCGGAATTTCACGCCACCGGCAACCGGGCGGCCATTGCCCAGGTGCTGCGGCGGTGCACCGGGTTGTTTCTCATCCTGTTTGCGGCGGTGGCCGTGCCGGTGGCGGTGCTCTACGACCCCATTTCGGTCTATCTGCTGGGGGACGCCCGTACCCAGACCGGCCTGCTCCTGCTGCTGCCCTGCCTGCTGCTCACCGGGGTGGAAAATCTGCACAAGCACGTTTTCTACGGTACGGGGAACATCCGCCCGCCGGCAGCGGTGGAGCTGTGTGAGCAGTTTATCCGCACCGGTGCGGTTCTGGGACTGTTGGTCCTCTTTCTGCCCCAGAACCCGGAGCGCACGGTGGCCCTGATCGTGCTGGGAATGATCGTCTGCGAGCTCTTTTCCGCAGTCACCCTTCTGCTGCTGGCCCGCCGGCACCTGAGCCGCTCCGGTGGACTGCCCGGGCAGCCGCTGACCCGCCGGGCCCTGGACCGGCGCATCAGCGCCATCGCGGTGCCCATCGGTCTGACCAGCCTGCTGGGCAACCTGATGGGCTCGGCCAACGCCGTACTCATCCCTCAGCGGCTGGTCCATGCCGGCTCGGAGGTGGGGCAGGCCATGGAGGCCTTCGGGGTACTGTGCGGCATGACGGTGCCCATGCTGTGCCTGCCCACCGCCTTCATCGGGGCGCTGGGGCTGGTGCTGGTCCCCCGGCTGGCCGAGAGCGCCGCGCTGGGCCTGCGCAGCCAGATCCAGCGGCGGGTGGACCGCTCCATGCTGGCCACGTCGGTGCTCATCCTGCCGGCCATGGCCGTGCTGGTGGTGCTTGGCCCCGCCATCGGCGAGGTGCTCTTCCGGGAACCCACAGTGGGCCGGTATATGCTGCCTTTGTCCTTCGGCGTACTCTTCTCCTGTTATCAGTCCGTGCTGGCCTGCGCACTCAACGGCGTGGGGAAGCAGAGCACCGCAGCCCGCAACAGCATTCTGTGCGGACTGGTGCAGCTGGGATGCACCTTCTTCCTCATGGGACTGCCCGGGGTGGGCCTTCTGGGCTATGTGGCCGGGTTTGTGGCCTCCGCCGCACTGGGGATGCTGCTCAACTGGGCCGCGGTGCGCCGGACCACGGGGCTGCGGGCCCAGCTGTTCCAGTGGTGCACCGCCCCCGCCCTTGCAGCCCTGCTCATGGGTCTGGTGATCAACCTGCTCTTTCAGGTCCTGCTGGACCACGGCATCGGCCAGCCCGCCGCGGTGACTGCCTGCCTGCTGTTTGGGGCAGCCCTCTATCTGGCCGCCCTCCAGGCCCAGGGGATCCATCTGCGGCGTCTGTTCTCCCTCCATTAGCGTTTTTTCGCCCCTCCCCGTTTACAAGCGCACTATATTCATGGTAAAATAATTTGTTTTTTGAGGGAGGGGATACCATGGCGCACCAGGAGTATTTCTTTGCCTATCTGTCCCGGATGCGGTACATCGACCGCTGGGGACTGATGCGCAACACCGTGGAGGAGAACATCCAGGAACACTCCCACATGGTGGCGGTGCTGGCCCATGCCCTGGCCGTCATCCGTCGGGATGTGCTGGGCGGGCAGGCTGATCCCGGCCTGGCAGCCGCGGCCGCTCTCTACCACGATGCGCCGGAGATCCTGACAGGCGATCTGCCCACCCCTGTAAAATACGACAATCCGGAGATCCGGGACGCCTACAAGCAGGTGGAGGCCGTGGCGGCCCGCAAGCTGCTCGGCATGCTGCCCGAGGCGCTGCGTCCCGCCTTCTCTCCCCTGCTGCTGGAGGAATATGATCCCGGCACCCGGGCGCTGGTGAAGGCGGCTGACAAACTCTCAGCCCACCTCAAATGTCTGGAAGAGCTCAAGGCGGGCAACGCGGAATTCAAGCAGGCGGCGGAACAGACCCTGGAGGCACTGACACAGATGGGGCTGCCCGAGGTGGATTATTTTCTGGAGCACTTCCTGCCCGCCTTCCAATTGACTCTGGATGAGCTGCAATAAAGCCGTACCCCCGAAAGAAAAATAAAGGAGAATCTGTCATGAGAGCAATCGTTACTGTCCTGGGCAAGGACCGGGTGGGCATCATGTCCATGGTCTGTGCCCTGCTGGCCCAGCACAACGTCAACATTCTGGACATCAGCCAGACCATCCTGCAGGAGGACTTTACCATGGTCATGCTGGTAGACGCGGGCAACTGCGATATCCCCTTTGCCGACCTGGCCGCTCTGCTGGAGCAGGAGGGCAAGGACCGCTGCCTGGACATTCATGCCCAGCGGGAGGATATCTTCCACGCTATGCACAGGATTTGAGGGTGAATGCACATGATCAATACCAATGAGATTTTAGACACCATACATATGATTGACCAGCAGCACCTGGACGTGCGCACCATCACCATGGGCATTTCGCTGCTGGACTGCGCCCATCCCGATCCCAAGGCCGCCTGCCAGAAGATCTACGACAAGATCACCCGCAAGGCTGAGCGCCTGGTGGCCACCGGCGAAGCCATTGAGCGGGAGTTCGGCATTCCCATCGTCAACAAGCGCATCTCGGTCACCCCCATGGCTCTGGTGGCCGGCGCGTCGGAGACCGACAATTACGTTCCCTTTGCCGTGGCCATGGACAACGCCGCCAAGGCCACCGGCGTCAACTTCATCGGTGGTTTCTCTGCCCTGGTGCAGAAGGGCGCCACCCCCGCCGACCGCAAGCTCATCTCCTCCATCCCCGAGGCGCTGGCCATCACCGACTACGTCTGCTCCTCGGTCAATGTGGGCTCCACCCGGGCGGGTATCAACATGAACGCCGTGGGCGTCATGGGCCGCATCATCAAAGAGTGCGCCGAGCGCACCGCCGACCGGGGCGGCTTCGGCTGCGCCAAGCTGGTGGTGTTCTGCAACGCGGTGGAGGACAACCCCTTTATGGCCGGCGCCTTCCACGGCGTGGGCGAGCCGGACTGCATCATCAACGTGGGCGTGTCCGGCCCCGGCGTGGTTCACCATGCCCTGAAGGAAGTGAAGGGCATGCCCTTCGACGTGGTGGCCGAGACCATCAAAAAGACCGCTTTCCGGGTGACCCGCATGGGCCAGCTGGTGGCCCAGGAGGCCAGCCGCCGTCTGGGCGTCCCCTTTGGCATCGTGGACCTGTCCCTGGCCCCCACCCCCGCCATTGGGGACTCCGTGGCCCGGATTCTGGAGGAGATGGGTCTGGAGACCTGCGGCACCCACGGCACCACCGCTGCCCTGGCCCTGCTCAACGACGCGGTGAAGAAGGGCGGCGTCATGGCCTCCTCCCACGTGGGCGGCCTGTCCGGCGCCTTCATCCCCGTCAGTGAAGACGAGGGCATGATCGCCGCCGCCCGCTCGGGCACCCTCCACCTGGACAAGCTGGAGGCCATGACCTGCGTGTGCTCGGTGGGCCTGGACATGATCGCCGTGCCCGGTGATACCTCCGCCTCCACCCTCTCGGCCATCATCGCCGACGAGGCTGCCATCGGCATGGTCAACTCCAAGACCACCGCCGTGCGCCTCATCCCCGCCCCCGGCAAGGTGGTGGGGGACACGGTGGAGTTCGGCGGCCTGCTGGGCTCGGCCCCGGTGATGCCCGTCCACCCCGAGAAGAGCGACGCCTTCATCGCCCGCGGCGGCCGCATCCCCGCTCCTATGCAGAGCTTGAAGAACTAAATCATCCCATCTTGAAAAGGCCGCCTACGGGCGGCCTTTTTCCAAAGGAGGAATCCTTTCATGCCCACCTGTCGTTCCGCCTGCCCCTACGACTGCCCGGAGGGCTGCTCCCTCCTGGTGGAGACCGACGGGGCGGCCGTCACCGCCATCACCGGCGACCCTGCCAACCCCTACACCGATGGCTGGGTGTGCGCCAAGCTGCGGAATCTGCCCTCGGCCCTCCGCAGTCCCCACCGCATCCTCACCCCCCTGCGCCGCACCGGTCCCAAGGGCTCCGGTCAATTTGTCCCCATCTCCTGGACCCAGGCGGTGGAGGAGATCGCCGGCCGCTGGAAGGAGCTCATCGCCCAATACGGCCCTGAAACCATCCTGCCCTACTCCTACGCCGGCACCATGGGGGCGGTCCACCGCAACTGCGGCGAGGGCTTCTTCCGGGCCCTGGGTGCCAGCGAACTGACCCGCACCCTGTGCAGCTCGGGCAAATCCGCCGGTTGGCAGAGCGTGATGGGGGACTCCTGCGACCTGTCCCCCTGGGATGTAGAGCACAGCGACCTCATTCTGCTGTGGAGCTCCAACCTGCCCGCCACCCGGGCCCACCTGGTCCCCATCGTGCGACGGGCCAAGGCCAGGGGCGCGCAGGTCATCCTCATCGACGTATATGAGACGCCCTCCGCCGCCCTGGCCGACCGGAGCATCCTGGTCCGCCCCGGCAGCGATGGGGCCCTGGCCCTGTCCATGCTCCAGGTACTCCAGGCCGAGGGTCTCACAGACGAGGCGTATCTCTCCGCCCATACCACCGGCTGGGACGCCCTCAAAGCCACTCTGGAGCGCTGGACGCCGGAACAGACCCAGGCCGTCACCGGTCTGGCGCCGGAGACCGTTCGGGCCCTGGCCCGGGCCTATGGAGCGGCCCAGGCCCCCTGCATCGTGCTGGGCAGCGGCTTCTCCCGCAGCGGCAACGGAGGCGAGGCCACCCGGGCCATCGCCGCCCTCCCCGCGGCGGTGGGCGCCTGGGCCAAGCGGGGCGGCGGCACCTACGGGGTGTGCTCCTCCCCCAGTCTGGTGGACAAATCCCTGGTGAAACTGCCCCATCTGGCCCGGCCCGAGACCCAGACGGTGAACATCAACCAGCTGGGCCCCGCCCTGGCGGGAGAGGGGGTCAGGACTCCCATCCACAGCCTGTATGTCTACCATGCCAACCCGGCGGCGGTGACCTCAGACCAGAATGCGGTGCTCCGCGGTCTGGGGCGTGAGGACCTGTTCACCGTGGTCCACGAGCGGTACATGACCGACACCGCCCGGTACGCCGACCTCATCCTCCCCGCCCCCTACATGGTGGAGACCGAGGACCTGTATACCCCCTACGGCTACCGGCAGATCCAGTATGTAAAGCCTGTGACAGACCCGCCGGGAGAGGTAAAGGGCAACTGGCAGGTCTTTTCCCTGCTGGCCCGGGCCATGGGGCTGGACGATCCCCACTTTGGCCGCAGCGTGGGGGAGCTGTGCCGGGAGATGGTGGAGCGCAGCCGCTGGCTGACCGGCGAACAGAAGGCACAGGTACTGGCGGGAGAGCCGGTGGTACTGGAGACGCCCTTCCCCCTGCCCGTGGAGACGGAGGACGGCAAGATCCACCTGGCCGACCCCGCCCCCATCACCTGGTATCCCCCCCACGGCGGGCCGGAGGCGCTGCGCCTGGTGTGCGCGCCGGCGGTGCACACCCTCAATTCCTCGTTCAATGAGGTGCCGGCCCTGGAACAGGCCCGGGGACCCATGACCCTGCGCATGAACGCCGACGACGCCGCCCGGCGGGGACTGGCCCACGGGGATGTGGCTCTGTGCGTCAATGAGCTGGGCCGGGTGCGCTTCACCGTGGCCCTGGACCGGGCCGTGGTCCCGGGCACGGTGGTGGCCGAGGGGGTCTATCCGGGCCGGGACACCGTCAATGCCCTGACCCACGCCCGGCTGTCCGACCTGGGCGCGGCTACCACCCTTAATGACAACACTGTAGAGGTATTCCCCCTTACATTGTAAAAATTCTCCTTTTTTCTCTGGAAAAAGAGGACAAGTCGGTGTATGATAGACCCAGCAGAGAGAACACACGTGTTTGTAAGGAGTGACCTTCCATGCTGATTCAATTCGACGTCTCCCACGCAGCCTCCTTCCTGCCCCCCGACTGGCTCTCCGGCCGCACCGCCGCGCTGGAACAGGCCCGTGTCATGCTGGAAGAGGGCAACGGTCCCGGCGGCGACTACACCGGCTGGGTCCATCTGCCCCGCGACTATGACAAAGAGGAGTTCGCCCGCATCCAGGCCGCGGCCCAGCGCATCCGCAGCAACTCCCAGGCCCTGGTGGTCATCGGCATCGGCGGCTCCTATCTGGGCGCCCGCGCTGTGGTGGAGCTGCTCAACTCTCCCAATTTCAACCTGACCCACAAGGATGGCCCCGCCATTTACTTCGCCGGCAACGGCCTGTCCTCCGACGCCATGCTGGAGATCATCGACCTCATCAAGGATAAAGACTGGTCCATCAACGTCATCTCCAAGTCGGGCACCACCACCGAGCCCGCTGTGGCTTTCCGCATCTTCAAGGCCCTGCTGGAGGAGAAGTACGGCAAGCAGGAGGCCCGCAAGCGCATCTACGCCACCACCGACGCCCATAAGGGCGCCCTGAAGGGGCTGGCCGACGCCGAGGGGTACGAGGAGTTCGTGGTGCCCGACGCCGTGGGCGGACGCTACAGCGTGCTCACCGCCGTGGGCCTGCTGCCCATTGCCTGCGCCGGGGTGGACCTCAACGCCCTGATGGAAGGCGCCCAGGAAGCCATGGAGGCTCTCTCCATCTCGGGCACCGACAACCCCGCCTGGCAGTACGCCGCCGCCCGTCACGCGCTGTACACCACCGGGCGCAAGGTAGAGATCCTGGCCGGGTATGAGCCCTCCTTCCGCTTCTTCGGCGAGTGGTGGAAGCAGCTCTTCGGCGAGAGTGAGGGCAAGGAGCACAAGGGACTCTTCCCCGCCAGCGTGGAGTTCACCGCCGATCTGCACTCCATGGGCCAGTACATCCAACAGGGCGAGCGCCTCATGCTGGAGACGGTGGTGCGCTTCGCCAAGAGCCATGGCAGCGTCACCATCCCCCACGACCCGGACAATGTGGACGGGCTCAACTTCCTGGCAGGCAAGGACCTGTCCTTCGTGGCCGAGCAAGCCATGCGGGGTACCCTGTTGGCCCATGTGGACGGCGGCGTACCCAACCTGACGGTCACCGTCCCCGGCCGGGACGCCAAGAGCGTGGGCGCGCTCATCTACTTCTTTGAGTACGCCTGCGGCCTGTCCGGCTATCTGCTGGGGGTCAATCCCTTTGACCAGCCCGGCGTGGAGGCCTATAAGAACAACATGTACGCCCTGCTGGGCAAGCCCGGTTATGAGGACCGCCGGGCCGAACTGGAGGCCCGCCTGAAGTAACGCGCGGACCGGTTCCCGTTAATTTTTGGTGAACTTACGCAAAGCAGTTGCAATCCAATGGTAAAAATGATAACATAATGGCACAAGCCGGAGACGAGCTCCGGCGGACAATGAAGGAGTTGATAACTATGGTGAGAGTGATCATGGGCGTCAAGGGTACCGGCAAGACCAAGCAGATGATCGAGCTCATTAATTCCGCTGTCCACAGCGAGAACGGCAACGTGGTCTGCATCGAGCGCGGGCCCAAGCTGACCTATGATATTCATTATAAGATCCGCCTGGTGGAAGCCAGCCATTATGATATGAGCAGTTATGACTTCCTGAAGGGCTTTATCAGCGGCCTGTACGCCGGCAACTATGACATCACCCATGTCTTTATCGACAGTCTGACCAAGATCGTCAAGTCCGAGCCCTCCGACCATGCGGTGGAGGAGTTCCTGGACTGGCTCAACAGCTTCGCCGAGAAGAACAACATCAAGTTCACCGTCACCATCAGCGCCGACGCCTCCCTGGCCACCGACGGCGTGAAGAAGTACTTCTGATCTGCCCGATTCCATATTCCGGCTCCGCCCAACGGCGGGGCCGGTTTTTTTCTGTTCCGGTGTCAGATCTGACGTCCCTCATTCGTATGGTAGATGAAAGCGCTTTTCAATCCAAGCAAAGGATGTGAGTCCCATCAAACCGAACGTGGACCGTGCCCAGGCCGAGCATCTGGTGGAATGCTATTCCGATCTGGTGCTGCGGCTGAGCTACACCTATTTAAAGCGGACCGAGGACGCTCAGGACATCTGCCAGACGGTATTCCTCAAGCTGCTGGAACACCCCCGGAGCTTTGCCTCTGCCGAGCATGAGAAGGCCTGGATCATCCGCACGGCGGTAAACGCCTGCAAGGACCTTTTAAAAAGCCACTGGCGCAAAACCACCGTGGAGCTGGACGCGGCGGGCCAGGTACCCGCGCCGGAGGCCGAGGAGGGCAGCCTGCTGACCGCGCTGGAGCTGCTGCCCCCAAAGTACCGCACGGTCATCTACCTCTACTATTACGAAGGTTATGCGGCCCGGGAGATCGCCCAACTGCTGGGCGAAAGTCCTGCCGCCGTCTCCACCCAGCTCAGTCGAGGCAGAGCCCGGCTGCGCACACTTCTGGAAAGCGAGGGTTATGTATGAGTTCCTACCGGGACAGCATGGATCAGCTGCACTTCACCCCTGAACAGAAGCAGGCTATGACCGACCGTCTGCTCTCCGGCACGGCCCGTTCCCGCCGGCGGTTCCCCGTGCGCCGCCTGGCCGTGGTCGCCGCGGCGGCGGCACTGGTGTTCACCGTGGGGGCCGCCGGGGCCACTGGTGCGCTGCGCCCCGCCAGCGATTTTCTGTCTGACCTGCTGGGCGGCGCCCCTGCCCAAACCGAGATCATCGACCGCATCGGCCGGCCCATCGACGCCAGTGCCACCTCAGGCGGCGTCACCATCACCGCCGACGCCATCATCGGCGACCGCTACAGCTACGCCATCCTCTACTCCATCCGCCGGGACGACGGCCAGCCCCTGGCCCAGGATATCTCTTCCACTGAGGGCCGGCTGGCCCTCACCTTCGACGATTGGGGCACACAGCTGGGCCAGCCCGGTGGCAGCCACGGCGCCAGCTGGTTCTTTGACGCCGATCCGACGGACAACGCGATTCAGTTCGTGGAGATGATGACCCAGGATCAGCCTCTGGGCCAGGGTACCGCCCGGGTCAAATTCCAGGACCTGTTCCTCTATACCGACAACTACACCCAAAGGCAGCTGCTGGCGGCGGGGACCTGGAAGCTCAAGTTCGACTTTGCCTTTGAGGACGCCTCCCTCTCCCTGCCTGCGGGGCAGTCCTTCCAGCTCAACGGCATGGACGCCACACTGGACCGCGTGACCATCTCCCCCCTGTCCATCCAGGTGGACTACACCGTCCACCAGCAGCTCCAGTGGGACCATGCCGGCCAGGACGGCCAACAGAGCGCCCACGACCGGGAAGAATCCTACCGGTACTTTGAGTCTCTGCCCATCACCATCACCCGAACCGACGGCACCGTACTGGACCTGTCCAACTCCGGCGGCGGCATCTCCCCCCGAGCCGGAGAGACGGTCTGCCAGAAGGGCGGCATCTTTGATGAAATTTTGGACCTGAGCACAGTAGAGAGCGTGACGGTGGGCGATATCGTCCTGCCGGTCCACGCCGGATAAGCACGAAAAAGCGGCGCGCATCCGATGGATGCGCGCCGCTTTGCGCGTTCAGGCCGTCTGTTCTCCCTCCGGGATCAGGCCGAAATGCTGGAAGGGCAGCAGCACACACACCGCCCGGCCCAGCACATACCGCTCGTCAATGACCCCCAGGGCCACATCCCGGCTGTCACTGGAGTGGTTGCGGTTATCGCCCATCACAAAAATGGAACCCTCCGGCACTTCGATATGGGTCTGGTTGGCATAGGAAGGCGGAAGCATGGCCTCGTTGATGTACGGCTCATCCAGCACCTCGCCGTCCACACTCACGGTGCCGGCAGCGTAGTCGATGTCCACCGTCTGTCCGCCCACGGCGATGACCCGCTTGACGATGGGACCGTCCACATCCCGGAAGGCCTTGGTGAGCACCACCACATCCCCCTGCCGGGGCGTGTACCCCACACTCTGCAGCAGCAGCATGTCCCGGTCGTGGAGGGTGGGATACATGGAGCTGCCGTCCACACCGATGATCCGTCCCACAAAGGTAAACAGCAGGATCAGAGTCACCAGCGCCATCACCAGGGCCTGCAGCCAGAAATAGAGGTCCAGTTTCAGGGAGTCCCCGCTGGAGAGCTCCTCCTCCGGCTCCTGCGTCAATTGTCTGTCTTTCGCCACTGCTATCAGCTCCATCAAAATGGGATTTCAGGTTATTATAGCTCAGTTTTCCTGCTATTGCAAGCGAACCAGCGCGACGTCCTCCCGTCCGGCCATGGCTTTGCCCTCCCGGCTGTGGCAGGTGAAGAGCAGGATCTGCCGCTGCTCTCCCAGCCGGGCCAGAGCGTCCAGGGCCAGAGCCATGCGGGTATCGTCAAAGTTGGCCAGCGCGTCGTCCAGCACCAGCGGGCAGGGCTCTTCCTGGGGCAGCACCAGCGCGCAGACCGCCAGACGCACCGCCAGATAGAGCTGATCGGCAGTCCCCCGGGACAGGGTGAGGGCCCGCCGGGGCAGCAGTCCCTGCTTCTCCTCCGCCAGGGCCTCAAACTGCCGGGTGAGGGAGACCTTGTCGTACTTGTCCCCCGTGAGGCTGGCCAGGTACTCCCCGGCCTTCCGGTTGAGAGCCGGAGAGAAGCGGGCCTGCAAATTCTCGTGGGCTCGCTCCAGGGCCTCCAGGGCCAGATCCAGCGCCTGCTGCTCCTGCTGGCGGCGGGTCAGCTCCTCGCTCAGCGTATCCCGGCGCTGCTGGAACTCCACCGGGTCCCCCAGAGTGTTCAGCTCTCCCTGGGCCATGGCCAGCCCGCTGCGCAGGCGGGCGATCTCCTCCCCGGCGCTGTCCAGCCGGGCAGCGGTCTCCACCGGGTCAAACCGGGGCTCCACCCCGTTGTCATCATAGCCCTGCTCGGGGGCAGGCAGGCTCCCGGCCAGCTTTTCGGCCCCCTCCAGCCGCACCTGGGCGGTGGCAAGCCGCTCGCCCAGGTTGAGCGCCCGGGACAGGGCGGCGGACACCCCGAAGGTGTCCTTTACCGTGGGGGCAAAGGGATGGACCAGTTCCAGCAGCCGTGCGCGGGTCTGCTCGTCCTGGGCGGTGAGCTCCGCCAGGGTCCGCTCCGCCTCCTCCCGCTGCCGAACCGCCCCGGCGGCCACCACGCAGGCCTCCCGGTAGGCACTGGCCCGGCCCAGGATGTCCTCGGGGGACGCCACCTCATAGCGCTCCAACAGCTGAGCGCTCCGGGCGGCGGCCCGCTTTTTCCACACGCCGGCGGCGATCAGCAGGGCGATCCCCGCTCCCGCCAGCACACCGCAGGCCAGCCCCCCCATCCACATCTGGGGTATGACGCCGGCAAAGGCCAGGGCCAGCGCCCCGGCCGCAGCGGCCAGCAACACCACGCCCCCCGCGTACAGCCCGCCGCAGCGGGGGGTATGTCCCGCCGCCTCGGCGTCCGCACTGGCCTGCTGCCAGGCCTGGTCGGGGGTCAGCTCCGGGAAGAGGGGGTCGGCCGCGGCGGCCTGTGCCTCCTCTTCCGCCCGCCGGGCCTGCTCCAGCTGGCCCTCGGTCCGCTTGCGGCTGGCGTGCAGGGCGTTGAGCTGGTTGAGCTCCTCCTGGGCACGCCGCAGGGTCTCCTGATCCGGCGGGGAACCGTGGCGGTTGAGTTCCGCCTGGATGGCCTCCACCTGTTCCCGGGCCTGCCGGAGCTCCTCCTGTCCCTGCTCCCAGCGGCGGCGTCGCTGGGCCATGGCCCGGGCCAGGTGTGCGTCCCGCTCCTGCTCCAGCTGGCGGAGCTCCGCCTGGAGCCGTTCCAGCTCCCGGCGGGCCTCCTGGGCCAGCCGGAATGCTTTGGCCTGCCGGGCCAGCGCGTCGTCCACCTGGGCCAGCTCCTCTTCCAGCCGGGGGATGAGGCCGGTCTTGTTGTGCCGGCGGCGGTTACGCCAGTCCCGCAGGGTCCGCTCCACCTGGGAATAGGATACGTCCTCCTCCCCGCTGGAGGCCAGGGCCGCGATGCGGGCCTCCAGCGCGGGGGCGCCGTCGATGGCCGTCGCCCCCTGGCCCACAAAGGCCGAGCGCTCAAAGACCTCCCGGGGAACCCCCACCAGAGTCTCCCCCGCGTTCTCCGCCGTCAGGCCGGGCACCGGCTCGCCGGTGTCGGTGTATACCGCCTCAAAGCTGCCGAAGGGCGTATTCCCCCTGGGGCCCCGGCGCAGGGTAATGGGACGCCCCCGCCACTCCAGCTCCAGCACACCCTCCATGGCCGCGCCGCTCCAGGGCTGGTAGCGGTTTTTTTCCGCGATGTAGCCCTGCTTGTCCCGCTCCTTGGTGTTGATACCGTAGAGCATGGCCCGCAGGAAGGCCGACCAGGTGGATTTGCCCCCCTCGTTGGGGGCTTCAATGAGATTGAGCCCCTGCTTCAGGGTAAGCTCCGCGTTCTGGAGCCCTCCGAAGCAGGCGCGCATACGTGTGATTTTCATAGGCAGGGGTCCTCCCCATTCTCCAGCGCCGCCAGGCCGAAGCGGGCGGCCAGCTCCAGGTCCTGCCCCTCGGCCGTCCCGGTGCGCAGGGTGCGCAGGAACAGCCCGGTGAGGCTGTCCTCCCCCGCCCGGTCCCACAGGTCCCGGCGCTCCCGGGTCTGGTCCCGGAGGGTCACGCTGTAATAATATGGCTGGGCCAGAGCGGTCAGGGCCGCCAGATCGGGGCGGCCCTCCTCCCGCTGGCCGGTGAGCACGATGCGGCAGCAGTCGGGACTAGCCGCGGCAGGCAGGGCTGCGCGCAGCGCCTGCTCCACGCTCTCTGCCCCGGTGACGTCCACCGTCCGGATCTCATACCGCCGCCCGGCCAGGGGGACGAACTCGGCGGTCACCTGGCCGGGGTCGTCCCCGATGGTGACGGCCAGCACACCCTTGTCCCCCGTCTCGTCAAAGCCCCGGCCCTCCGGACAGCCGGGGTAGGCCCAAAAGGTCTCCCCCGCCTTCTGCAGGCCGGAGCAGGCGTGGACGTGCCCCAGGGCCAGATAGCGCAGGCCGCTGGCGGCAATGTCCTCCGGGTCAATGGGGCCATAGCGCCCCTGGCCTGCCACGTCCCCGTGGAGGGCCATTAAGTGGATCTTCCCGTCCCGGGGAGCGGAAAAGCCCATCAGGGGAGAGCGGTCGGCCTGAGGCGTGGTAAAGGCCGCCCCGTGGACCACACACCCCAGCTCGGGCAGCTCCACCCCCTCCACCGCCACGGTGGAAAAAATGTGCACGTTGTCCGGCCAGGCCGTCCCGGCGTAGATGGAGCGGGCGGTATAGAAATCATGGTTGCCCGGGGCGATGAACACCGGGGCGGGGATGCTGCCCAGGCACCGTGCCAGGGCCTGGACCGTCTCCTGGTAGGTCTGTCCGCCGTCCAGCAGATCCCCCGACAGCAGCACCAGGTCGGCCCGCCGCTCCTGGGCCAGGTCGGCCAGCCGGTCCAGCAGCTGGCGCTGCTCGGCGCGGCGCTGGGCCGCCTGCTCCGTGGTCAGGGCGGCAAACGGGGCGTCCAGATGGAAGTCTGCCCCGTGAATGATCGTCAGCATAAGTTCTTCCTTTCCTTTCTCTTCCGGCAGGAAAGGGGCGGGGGAACCCCCCGCCCGCGTTCAGTCCCGGATGTCCAGCCGCTCCAGCTTCACGCAGCGGCGGGTGTCGATGTCGATGGAAAAGAGCACGCTCTCCAGCTTGCAGGCCCCCTCCGCCGGCTCAAACCGGCGGGGCAGCCCGCCCAGAAAACGGTTGATGGCCTGCTCGGGCCGGATGCCCAGCACGCTGCGAGCCGGGCCGGTCATGCCCAGGTCGGTGACAAATCCCGTCCCTTTGGGCAGGATCTGCCCGTCGGCGGTGGGCACATGGGTGTGGGTACCCCAGACGGCCTGTACCCGTCCGTCCAGGTAATAGCCCATGGCCCCCTTCTCACTGGTGGCCTCGGCGTGGAAGTCCACCAGCACCACGTCGGCCCCCTCCATGCGCTTGAGCACCTTGTCGGCGGTGGTGAAGGGGTTTTCAAAGTTGCTGTCCATCTCACACCGTCCGATGAGGTTGACCACCCCGATGCTCACCCCGCCCGGGCCCTCATAGACCCCCCAGCCCCGGCCGGGGACACGGTTGGTATAGTTGGCCGGGCGGAGGGTATAGCGGTCATCCTCCAGAAAATCGGCGATCTGGATGCGGTTCCAGGTATGGTTGCCCAGGGTGACCACGTCGGCCCCCGCGTCAAAAATATCACGGGCCTGCCGGGGCAGGATACCCACCCCGGAGGCGTTTTCCCCGTTGACCACGGTGAAGTGGACGCCCTTTTGTTTTTTCAGGCTGCGCAGATGCCGGTTGAGGTATTCCACTCCGGCCTCTCCCACCACGTCGCCCACGGCCAGCACGTTCAGAATCATACTCTGCCTCCCTCTGTTGTAAAAAGCAGCTTCTATTATATGTGATTTTCCCCAAAAGGGCAATTGTAGTTTCTTGTTTCCGGATTGAAACCGTTCCCGTAACCCTTTGTACCGGTATCCATGGTAGGATGGGGGCGGAAAAGGAGGTTAGAGACATGAAACGCATCCCTTTGTGGATCCCGGCGCTGCTCCTGGCCCTGACGCTGGCCGGCTGCTCCACCGACCCGCCGCCTCAGGCCCAGACCTCTGCGCCGGTACCGGAGTCCCCTACCCCCGCCGCGGCAAACTATGACTTTCAGGTGCTGCCCGTCACCGAGGAGGGGATCAACACCCTCTACGGCTGGGAGGGGTACCAGGTGCGGAACCTCACCCCCTATGAGGGGGATTTTCTGGTGGAGTACGGCGATCAAAGCGACCCCAACTTCTCTCTGCTGGCCTGGGTATTCAGCCAGACCGGCCGCCGGGTGCAGCTCACCGCTATGGAGCACTTCCAGTCCTATGAGATCACCGGCCCCGCCCAGGTCCACTATCGGACCGACGGCGTGTCCGCCATCACCCCGAACAAAGGGCTGCCGGAGGACATGACCGTGTGGGTGCTGGGGGACGAGGACGGCCGGATTGACCCCGACCAGAGCTGGAGCGCCGTCCAGTCTTTTCAGGAGACCACCTGGCTGGACCCGGCAGAGCCTTTCTACGCTGGTGCCTGGGACACATCCGGCGGTCCGGTCTACCCCGAGCAGCGGCAGGACCGCGCCCGGCATGAGCAGGTATACGACGCCCGCATCGACGCCGACGGGCTCTCCTTCTCCTTTATCCCCAACGGGGACAGTGAGGAGCTGTTCGAAGGCTTTTTCCCGGCGGTCACCTCTGTCCCCAGTATCCAGACCGAATTTGACCCGGGCAGCCGGGTCTTCACTCTCCGCCTGTTCGACACCTGTCTGGAGAGCGGGGCGGCCAGCGCCGCCCTGAACAAGAACCTGGAGGGGATGCGCTATCCCCCGGATCTGTACCCCTACTCCTTCCCGGCGGGCTCCCTGGGGCGGGACAGCCACTTTTTGCAGGACGTGACCATCGCTGAAGATGGGGAGGACGTGGTGGTGACCGCTGTCCTGACCGAGCACGCCTACCGCTTCACGGTGGAGTCCTCCAACCTGGGCTTCGACAACATCCCCAGCTTCCGGATCGTCTTCCGGGAGCAAAATCCTGACATTGATGGGTGGGATTGATATGAAACGATATCTGCCGCTCTGCCTGCTGCTGACCCTCTGCCTGACCGCCTGTGCTCCCCAAGCCGCCCCGGTCGAGACCACCGCCCCGCCGCCGGAGGAGCCCCGTGCCCTTACCCAGGAGGAGATTGACCAGGTCAACGAGGCCTTCTCCCCTCAGGTCGAGCGGGACGGCATGACCTACACCGCCCCGGTGAACGGCTTCTTCACCAGCTATTATGACGACGTAACCGCCCTGGACCTGGAGGAGTTTCTCCGCTACTACCCGGACGACGGCCTGGTGGAGAACGAGGACCAGGCGGAGTTCGACGCCCTGGCAGCCCTGCCCGGCTTCCCCTTTGCCGGCGAGATGGAGGAACTGGGGTGGGCCTTCCCCAACGACCTGCCCGTGCCCACCCACCGCATCCTCCGCGCCTCGGTGGACGAGACCCTGGAGCGGTACGCCGGCCTCACCACCGCGGAGCTGACCAACACCGACGGCGTGCTCTATCTGGAGGACTACGACGCCTATTATACCTTCACCAGCGACTTCGGCCCCGGTATGTTCGTGTGCGCCGGGGGCGAGGTGGACGAGGCCGCCGGTACCGCCCTGCTGTGGACCGATACCCGTGAGGACGGCTCCCGCACAGAACTGACCCTGGGGCGGGACGGAGAGTGCTGGCACATCCGTGCCCACCAGACCAAGACGACGATAGAAACGGAGTGACCTATGAAAAAACCGTATCTTCTGCCCCTGCTGCTCCTGCCGGCCCTGCTTTTATCGGCCTGCACCACCCAGTCCGCTCCGCCGGAAGCGGCCCAGCCCCGTCCCCTGACCCAGGAAGAGGTGGACCGGTTCAACCAGTACTTTGCCGCCTGGGAAGAAGACGAGGATGGGGTGACGGCCCGGCCGGTGGGCGGCTTCTTTACCAGCACCTACGACGATGTGAAGGACCTGGATTTTTCCGCCTTCCTTGGGTGCTTTCCCAGCGATGAGGTACTCACCGATGCCGACCAGGCCGAGTATGAGGCCTTGGGCGCCCTGCCCGATTCCCCCTGGGACTTTGGGGCGTACCCCGCCCCCTCCCGGCTCCCCATTCCGGTGCGCCGCCTCCACCGGGAGGCGGTGGATCAGGTACTGACCCAATATGCCGGTATTACAACGGCGGATCTGAACGCCACCTCGTCCCCGCCCTATCTGGAGGCATACGACGCCTGGTATGTGGACGGTGACTTTGGCGGGGACTACTTCACCTGCGTGGGCGGTGAAATGCAGGGGGATACCGTCCTGCTGTGGTCGGCCCCCGGCGGGGCGGACGGCAGCCGGTTGGAACTCACCGCCCAGAAGGCGGGCGAGGAGTGGCAGATCTGCTCCTTCCGCAACGGCGGGCCCGACCCGGAGCGCACTCTGTCCGCCCTGCTCAGCGGCCTGCGGGAAGACGAGGTGGGTGAGTATCCCTGGTACGGCGTGTATGAGGAGTGCCTGCCTCCCGCCAACCTGGCCAAGCTGATCCGCACTGCGGCCATCAGCACCCTGGATCTGCCTTCCCTGCCGAAGCCCGTCCTCTGGACGCTGGAGGTGCCCATCGTCCCCGCCACCAACTTTGCCGGCACGGGCACCCTGTATCTGAACGCCGGGCTGGAGGAGAACGTGGTGGAGGTCTGCGGCGGGGAGGCTTTGCCGTCTGGCCCCGTGTATCTGAACAGTCCGGAACTCTACCAGCTGGTCCGCGTCAGCCGGGACTACGAGGGCTTTATCAACGACAGCTTTTATGAAACATACCGGGACCTGGTGGACGGCTACTTTGACAGCCGGCTGACAGACCTGCAAGACGCCGGCTGCGTCTCCTGGGAACTGAGCGAATTCATAGGCGTGCTGGGCACCACCAAACAGAGCGGGAAAGGCGTCGTGGCGTTCCGGATGAACGCCGCCTACCGCACCGACCCGCCGGAGCTGGCCCCCACCCTGCTGGAGGGGGACGCCTGGGTGGACAGCCGCCTGTTGCTCCACGGCCTGGACGGGCAGGACGTCTATCTGGTGACCCTGGACGACGCGCCGGTGGGCATCACCTTCGGGGAGGAGATCCTTACCTTCATCCGGGACCACTGGGGCGAGGATGTGGACCCAGCCGAGCTGCAGGCCATCGTAGCGGCCCATGCGCCCGGTTCTCAATTGTAAACATTTCTTGAACCCTCTTGCAATTTCCGGTACGAAGGATTATGATAGCGTTAGCACTCGTGACAGGTGAGTGCTAACGCTATGTTTTTAACGATTACGTTTGATATAGGAGGCATATACCGTGGAAAAGAAGGAATTTCAGGCCGAATCCAAGCGCCTGCTGGACCTGATGATCAACTCCATCTACACCCACAAGGAGATTTTCCTGCGGGAGATCATCTCCAACGCCAGCGATGCCATGGATAAGCTGGCCTACAAGGCCCTCACCGATGACAAGGTGGGTCTGGACCGCTCCCAGCTGAAGATCACCCTGACCCCCGACCAGATCGGGCGCACCCTGACCATCAGCGACAACGGCATCGGCATGACCCATGACGAGCTGGAGCAGAACCTGGGCACCATTGCCCGCAGCGGCTCGCTGCAGTTTAAGCAGGAGATGGCCAAGCAGGAAAAGGCCGAGGGGGACGCCACCGACATCATCGGCCAGTTCGGCGTGGGCTTTTACTCGGCCTTTATGGTGGCCGATCACGTCACCGTCACCTCCAGGGCCTACGGCTCGGACGAGGCGTGGCAGTGGGCCTCCGACGGGGCGGACGGGTACACGCTGGAGCCTTGCCAGAAGGACACGGTGGGCACCGACATCGTGCTGCACATCAAGGCCAATACCGACGACGACCACTACGACGAGTATCTGGAGCAGTACCGCATCGCCGAGCTGGTGAAAAAGTACTCCGACTATATCCACTACCCCATCGTCATGCTCATGCACAAATCCCGCCAGAAGCCCCGCCCGGAGGACGCCGGCGACGACTACAAGCCCGAGTGGGAGGACTATGACGAGTGGGAGACCCTCAACTCCATGGTCCCCCTGTGGCAGCGGCCCAAGAGCGAGGTCAAGGCTGAGGAGTACAACCAGTTCTATAAGGAGAAGTACGGCGACTGGGAGGACCCGCTGAGCGTCATCCACATCTCCGCCGAGGGCACGGTGGAGTACAAGGCCATGCTCTACATCCCCGCCCACGCCCCCTACGACTTCCACTCCCGGGAGTACCAGAAGGGCCTGCAGCTCTATTCCTCCGGCGTACTCATCATGGACAAGTGCGCCGACCTTCTGCCCGAGCACTTCCGCTTTGTCCAGGGCGTGGTGGACTCCCAGGACTTCTCCCTGAACATCTCCCGTGAGATGCTCCAGCACACCCGCCAGCTGAAGGTCATCGCCACCAATCTGGAGAAGAAGATCAAGGCCGAGCTGCTGCGCCTGCAGAAGGACGAGCGGGAGAAGTACGAGCAGTTCTGGAAGGCCTTCGGCACCCAGATCAAGGTGGGCGTGGTGAGCGACTACGGCGTGCACAAGGACCTGCTGCAGGATCTGCTGCTCTTCTTCTCCTCCAAGGAGGGCAAGCTCACCTCCCTGGCCGAGTACAAGCAGCGCATGCCCGAGGAGCAGAAGTATATCTACTACGCCTGCGGCGAGGATGCCGGCCAGCTGGCCAAGCTGCCCCAGGCCGAGCGCATCCGGGACAAGGGGTATGAGATCCTCTACCTCACCGAGGAGCCCGACCAGTTCGTGGTGGACGCGCTGGGCGCGGTGGACGGCGTGTCCTTCAAGTCGGTGGACGATAAGGACGCCCTGCCCGAGACCGACGAGGAGAAGGCCGCCCTGGAGCAGAAGGCCGAGGAGAACAAGCCCGTGCTGGACTTCTTGAAGCAGACCCTTGGGGATGCGATCAAGGAGGCCCGGATCTCCCAGATCCTGAAGAGCGGCGCGGTGTGCCTCACCGCCGACGGCCCCATCACCCTGGAGATGGAGAAGTATTTCCAGCGTGTGGACCCCCAGAACGCCCAGAATATGAAGGCCCAGCGGGTGCTGGAGCTCAACCCCGACTCCTCTGCATTTGCCGCCCTCAAGCGGGCGCTGGATGCGGATGACAAGGACCTGGCTGGCAAGTACGCCCAGCTGCTCTACGCCCAGGCTCAGCTCATCGCCGGTCTGCCTCTGGCCGACCCGGCGGGGTACACCGAGCTGGTGTGCTCCCTGATGAAATAATCCAAAGAAAAAACCCCCGGCGGGTCGGCCCATCCAGGCCGTCCCGCCGGGGGTTTTTCTTTCCGGTCACATCTGCTCGTGGAAGGTGCGCTTGATGACCTCCAGCTGCTGCTCCCGGCTCAGGCGGGAGAAGTTCACCGCGTATCCGGACACCCGGATGGTCAGGGTGGGGTACTGCTCCGGGTGCTCCATGGCGTCCACCAGCAGCTGCCGGTTCATGACGTTGACGTTCAGGTGGTGGGCCCCCTGGATGAAGTAGCCGTCCAGGATGTGCACCAGGTTGTCCACCCGCTCGGTCTCGGTCTTACCCAGGGCATTGGGCACGATGGAGAAGGTGTTGGACACCCCGTCCTGGCACACCGCCCGGTAGGGGATCTTGGCCACCGAGTTGAGGGAGGCCAGAGCTCCGCTCTTGTCCCGGCCGTGCATGGGGTTGGCGCCGGGGGCAAAGGGCTCCCCCGCCTTGCGCCCGTCGGGGGTGGCGCCGGTCTTTTTGCCGTACATCACGTTGGAGGTGATGGTGAGGGCGGACAGGGTGTGAATGGCGCCCCGGTACAGGGGGTGCTTTTTCAGCTCAGCGGAGAAGTAGGACACCAGCTCCACGGCGATGTCGTCCACCCGGTCGTCGTCGTTTCCGTACTTGGGGAAGTCCCCCTCCACCGCAAAGTCCACGGCGATGCCCTCCTCGTTGCGGATGGGGCGCACCTTGGCAAATTTGATGGCGGACAGGGAGTCGGCGGCGATGGACAGGCCCGCCACGCCGAAGGCGGCCAGCCGCTCCACCAGGGTATCGTGGAGGGCCATCTGGCTGCTCTCGTAGGCGTACTTGTCGTGCATGTAGTGGATGATGTTGATGGTGTCCACGTAGAGCTCGGCCACGTAGGCGAGCACCTTTTTATAATTGCCCAGCACCTTGGGGTAGTCCAGCACCTCGTCCCGGTCCAGTTCAATGCCGGGGACGATGACGCCCCCCTTCTTCTCGTCCACACCGCCGTTGATGGCATACAGCAGGCTCTTGGCCAGGTTGGCCCGGGCGCCGAAGAACTGCATCTGCTTGCCCACCGCCATGGCGGACACACAGCAGGCGATGCAGTAGTCGTCCCCGTACATGGGGCGCATCAGCTCGTCGCTCTCGTACTGGATGGAATCGGTCTTGATGCTCATGTCGGCGCAGTAGCGCTTGAAGCCCTCGGGCAGGTCCTTGCTCCACAGCACCGTCAGGTTGGGCTCGGGGGCGGTGCCCAGGTTGGTGAGGGTGTGGAGGATCCGGAAGGAGTTCTTGGTCACCAGGGGACGGCCGTCCACCCCCATGCCGCCGATGGACTCGGTGACCCAGGTGGGGTCGCCGCCGAAGAGCTCGTTGTACTCCGGGGTGCGCAGGTGCCGCACCAGGCGCAGCTTGATGACAAACTGGTCGATGAGCTCCTGGGCCCCCTGCTCGTCCAGCACCCCCCGCTCCAGGTCCCGCTGGAGGTAGATGTCCAGGAAGGTGGAGGTCCGGCCCAGAGAGGTGGCCGCGCCGTTGTTCTCCTTGATGCCCGCCAGATAGGCCATGTAGAGGTTCTGCACCGCCTCATGGGCATTCTCCGCCGGGCGGGTGATGTCGCAGCCGTACCGGGCGGCCATACGGGCCATCTCCTCCAGGGCGCGGATCTGCATCTGCACTTCCTCCCGCAGGCGGATGCGCTCATCGGTCATGGGCCCGTCGATCATGTCCAGGTCCTTTTTCTTCTCCTCGATGAGAAAATCGGTGCCGTACAGAGGCACCCGGCGGTAGTCGCCCACGATACGGCCACGGCCGTAGGCGTCGGGCAAGCCGGTGAGCAGCCCCGCGTGGCGGGCCAGGCGGGTGCGCTTGGGGTAGGCGTCAAACACGCCCTCGTTGTGGGTCTTGCGGTAGAGGCGGAAGTGGCGCTCGATCTCCGGGTCCAGCTGATAGCCGTACTGCTCCAGGGCAGAGGTGGCGTTGCGGATGCCGCCGAAGGGGTTGACGATGCGCTTGAGGGGCGCATCGGTCTGCAGGCCCACGATGACCTCGTTGTCCTTGTCAATGTAGCCGGGGGCGAAGTTGTCGATGCCGGAGACGGCGTGGGTCTCCACATCGATGATGCCCTTTTTCACCTCTTCCACGATGAGGGCCTCCGCCTTTTTCCACACCGCCGCCGTTTTTGTGGAAATCGGGGCCAGAAAATCGGCGTCTCCCGTATACGGAGTGTAATTTTTCTGGATAAAATTCCGAACGTTCACCAAATGTCTCCACTCACCGGTGTGGAAACCCTGCCAGGCGGTGCAATTCACATCAATGCTCATAAACGCTCCTCACTTTTTTCACAACAGGTTCGGTTGAGTCTTTCATTCCAGTCCGCCAGGGCGTCCCCCGCCAGGGGCGGCACCCCCGCCAGGGGATAGGGGATGCCCAGAGCGGCATACTTGTGGACCCCCAGGGTGTGGTAGGGCAGCAGTTCCACCCGCTGGATGTGCCGGATGGTCTTTAGATAGGCCTCCAGCCCTGCCAGGTGAGCCTCCCCGTCGGTGAGGCCGGGCACCACCACATGGCGGACCCACAGGGGGACCTCCGCCGCCTGGGCGGCGGCCAGAAACTGCCGGAAGGGCTCCATGGACCCGCCGGTGACCTGCTGCCAGCCCTCAGGGGTGTAGTGCTTCACATCCAGCAGGATGAGGTCGGTGTGGGCCAGGATGGCCCCGTAATCCCCCAGGCCGCAGCCCGCCGTGTCCAGGCAGGTGCGGATGCCGGCCTGATGGCACAGCTCCAGGCACTGGGCCAGAAAGTCCGGCTGGAGCAGAGGCTCTCCGCCGGAGAAGGTGACCCCGCCCTCCTGCCCGTAATAGGGGCGGAAGCGGGCCAGCCGCTCCACCAGCCGCCGGGGGGTATACCGCTCCGCCCGTCCGTTCTCCCGTGCCCAGGTATCCGGATTGTGACAGTAGCGGCAGCGCAGGGCGCACCCCTGCAAAAACACCACGGAGCGGACCCCCGGTCCGTCCACCAGCCCCATGGACTCCAGAGAGTGGACCAGTCCCTCTCCCACGCGGAACCAAACCTCCTTTGGAATGCAGAAAAGCCGACAGTCCGGGCTTTTCTCGCCCAGACGGTCGGCTTTGTTTCATCATACTCCATGTGGTAGGCTCCACATTATCCGTCAGTCATATGATGCTCCCTTTATACCATGCCCTGCCCGGTTTGTCAAGCGTCTCCTTTCTCCTCGGGCAGGGGCACCCGCCGGTGCTCCACCGGGCCCCAGGCAGGCAGAGGCAGGCCCTGCATGGCCCCGAACACCCGGCTCTTCAGGCCGGGATACTGCTTGTCCAGGGTATGGATGAGCTCCTTGATCTCCTGGCGCTTGGTGTTGCCGTCGGCAGGGCAGGGGTTGAAGACCACCGGCAGGTGGTTGCGGGCGGCGGCATTGCGGATCATCCCCTCCCCGCAGTAGAGCAGCGGGCGGATCTGGGTGATGCCGGTGCGGTCCAGATAGGTCACCGGCTGGAAGCAGCTCAGCCGTCCCTCGTAAAACAGGGAGAGGAAAAAGGTCTCCACCGCGTCGTCAAAATGGTGGCCCAGGGCGATCTTGGTGACGCCGTGCTCCTTCAGCGCGTTGTGCAGGGCCCCCCGGCGCATTTTGGCGCACATGGAACAGGGATTTTTCTCCTTGCGCAGGTCGAAAATAATGTGGTGGATCTCGCTGTGGAGCAGGGTGAACGGGACCTCCAGTTCCTGACACAGGGCCGCCACACCCGTAAAGTCCATCCCCTCTCCCCCGTCCACATGGCCCATGTCCAGGGTAAAGGCCTCCACCGTAAAGGGCTTGGGGTAGAACTGCCGCAGTTTGGCCAGGGCCACCAGCAGCACCAGGGAGTCCTTTCCCCCCGACACCCCTACGGCCACCCGGTCTCCGGCCTGGATCATGTCATAATCCTCCACACAGCGGCGGACATAGCTTAAAATCTTGTTCATAGGCACCTCGGAAATTTAAAAATTGAAACAGAGCATGAGCGAGCATTCGCGCGAATAAACGAGCTTGAGCGAGGATACATATTTGTAAATCAAAAAAACGCAAAAAACGTGTTGACACCCCGGAACCCCCGTATTATAATACAAAACGCTCCAATCGTCCAGATTGGGGCGCATCTTGTGTTTAGACTATTTTTGATGATAGAACGCAAAAATTGGAGGTTTCACCATGTCCACTTTTATGGCCAACAAGGGGAACATCGTCCGCAAGTGGTATATCCTCGATGCGGCTGGTAAGCCCCTGGGCAAGACCGCCGCTGCTGCGGCCACCCTGCTGCGCGGCAAGCACAAGCCCGAGTACACCCCCCACGCCGACTGCGGCGATTTCGTCGTGATCGTCAACGCCGAGAAGGCCGTTCTGACCGGCAAGAAGCTGGATCAGAAGTACTACCGCACCCACTCCGGTTGGGTGGGCGGCCTCAAGGAGACCAAGTACCGCCTGCTGATGCAGCAGAAGCCTGAGCTGGCCATGCAGGTGGCCATCCGCGGCATGCTGCCCCGGAACATCATCACCAAGGATTCTCTGTCCCGCCTGCACATCTATCGCGGCGCCGAGCATCCTCACACCGCCCAGAAGCCCGAAGCCTGGGCTGCCAACTAAGCAGGAGGTACAATCGAATGTATAAGAGCAAGAAGCCTTATCTGTATGGCACCGGCCGCCGCAAGTCCTCCGTGGCCCGTGTGCATCTCTTCCCCAACGGCACCGGCTCCATCACCATCAACGGTCGTGACATCGACGACTACTTTGGTCTGGAGACCCTGAAGCTGATCGTTCGTCAGCCTCTGGCCACCACCGACACCCTGGGCAAGGTGGACATCGTTGCCACCGTTACCGGCGGCGGCGTGACCGGCCAGGCCGGCGCCATCCGTCACGGCATCGCCCGCGCCCTGCTGCTGGTGAACCCCGAGTTCCGTGCCGCCCTGAAGGCTGCCGGTTTCCTCACCCGCGATCCTCGCATGAAGGAGCGCAAGAAATACGGCCTGAAGGCCGCCCGCCGCGCTCCCCAGTTCAGCAAGCGCTAAACTTTATCAAAATACTTCAAAAGCCCCGGAGCCACTATGGTTTCGGGGTTTTTCTTTTTATGTAATATAAAATAAGTAAAGCAGCCCTCTTCTCCAGACAAGAATGCCTAGAATCTTTTCAACTGCACCACAATGGATTTTATTAAAACTCATTGCTCTTCTATGCAATAAGATGTAGAATATTTACAGCAATTCTCTTGTATCTCTTTGCTTCAGCATAATAATTGTATGTGTCTATAACAAAAGTAAAAATCGCATTCTAATTGGATAATAAATACAGTAAGACATATATTGTTTAGACGCTAAACCAATAAATATTTTTAGAGATTATAGTACCCCAGCCATAGTAGAGATGATTTTTTCAAAACTTTGCTGAGACTCAGCAAACGATAGTTGGGAGGACATAAACAATGGCCATAGTAGACGTCGTCAAGTATAATGGGAAACCAGACGTGCTTGCATGGAAATATCCCAATGAGGAATTAGGAACATGGACTCAATTGATTGTAAACGAATCACAAGAAGCAATTCTTGTAAAGAGCGGTAAAGTTCTTGATGTGTTTGGTAGTGGGCGCCATACTCTTGATACTGCAAACATTCCCATTCTAAACAACATTGTTAACCTTCCTTTTGGAGGAAGAAGTCCTTTTACCGCAGAAGTATGGTACATCAACAAGGGATATAATCTTGATATTAAATGGGGAACACCTACCCCTATTCAGATTCAAGATCCTAAGTATGGCATCTTTATTCCTGTTCGCTCCAATGGTGTATTTGGTATCCATGTAACGGATGGGAAAAAGTTTTTAGTCAAGCTTGTAACAACGATGTCCGCTTTTGATACGACGACTGTTACAAAGTATTTCAGAAGTCTTTATATTACAAAAATAAAGGATGCCATCTCCACCTATTTGATACATGATCAAATTAGTATGCTGGAAATCAACGCATACATTGATGAATTGTCGGAATATTTAAAAGAAAAAATACAACCCGTAATGGCCGAATACGGCATTGAACTTGTATCGTTCTACGTAAATGAGATTAGCGTTCCTGAAGATGATACGGCAGTCAAACAACTGAAAGACGCGCTGTCAAAACGCGCTGAAATGAACATCATCGGATATAACTATCAACAGGAACGTTCTTTTGATACACTTGAAGGTGCCGCAAAGAATACAGGATCTACGGCAGCCCCCCTTCTGGGGGCCGGTATGGGATTATCTATGGGGTTGGGCATGGGTCAAGGGGTCGGAACAACTTTCGGAAATATGGCACAGGAAATCCAAATAAACACGCCAAATGACGCAACAAAAGAATGTCCTAAATGCCACACTCGCGTTCCTCAGGCGCAAAGGTTCTGTGGTAATTGTGGGGCTGATACCAAACAAGCGGAACCTTCTCTTACTTGCTCAGCTTGTGGAGGTATCGTTACAGAGGACACAAAATTCTGCCCTGAGTGCGGAAGAAAACTGAACCACTGCCCAAACTGCGGAAATGATATGGCTGACGATGCACCAAAATGCGACAGCTGTGGTTATGCTAAACCGCAGCAGTGTCCAGGTTGTGGCGCTACGATTTCTGCAGCATCAAAATTCTGTCCTGAGTGCGGTCATGTTTTGACCAAGTTTTGCCCAAAGTGTAATTTTCAAATCGACGGTGACGAGAAATTCTGTCCTGAATGTGGAGAAAAACTGTAAGGGGGCAAAAGCATGAACAGGCGGAGTAAAGCAATATTATTAAGTGGTGTTATTCTCCTTATTGCAACAGCGGCTCTCTTATTGCTGTGCATCAATGACTGGTCTGGCTTGACAAAATTGGCATCCAGCACAATATTATGGTCCGAAATCGCATTCTTTGGTGGGCTGCTATTTGTTGAACGGGTCGCCCAAAAAACAGAACAAGTCATTACCCGTTCATCTGTTTATTTTCTGCTTTCTGCCTACGCTGTTATTAACATTTTGGTTTCCATTGTGTATATTACATTTTTCAAACAATCTTTTACTTCCTTTTTGGTTTTTCAGATTGTACTGTTTGCTGTTGTCGCAATCGCTATTCTTATTTTCCTTACAGCCAGCAGAAGCATTTATAAAGCAAATGCACAAACAAACCAAACTGTCGCTGGTGTGCAAGCAATGGTGGATCGCTTAAACGAATTGGCCTTAAACCCTGAGTATGACCATTTTTCTTCTACTCTTAAAAAATTAAGTGAAGATTTGCGTTTTACAGATCTTTCAACCAACGCTCCAGAGGATGCAGAGATTCTCGATGCCATTTCTGTTATCGAGATTGAACTTGGACACTTAAACGAAAATACTGGCGAAACTGTGAAATCCACCTTGGTTCGCCTGAATTCATTGATTAACCAAAGGAAAGTTTCCACAGGTGCAATCAAAAAGGGCAGAATTTGATTTACGTAAATAACGGAGGGAAGAGGAAGATGACTAAATCCAAGGTAGCAATTGTGGTAAGCAGAGTCATTAGCATCATAGAAATGGTGATCGGCTTACTTTATGTATTTTCATTTGGTTTTATCATTATTATGTATCTCACAGACGAAGAGCTTTCAAGCAGTACGGGTGTTGGCTTTTTAATTTTTTGTGTAATTGCGGAGGCCTTTTTTATTTGGCTTATCCGCTGCTCCATAAAAAGAGCCCATCTGATAAAAGAGTTTAAACGATATGTTACGGTTATCTCTGCTCACTCTAATGGTTATATTTCCGACATAGCAGCATCTTTGGGTACTCCTGAACATATCGTCAAGGCTAATCTTGAACGAATGATGAAGAAGAAATATTTTTCCAACGCATATATTGATTATAATACAAATCGTATTGTTGTTATAAACCGTGAAGCCACAGCTCAGAATCCCACCCAGCCTTCTCGGGCAAACACACCAAATACAAATTCTACTCAATCTACTCCATCGGTTTCTCAAACAGCAGAGATGATAACCGTTAAATGTAAGAGCTGCGGTGGTATCAATGAAATTAGGAAAGGCTCTGTTGGCGAATGTGACTTCTGCGGTTCATCGATTAAAGGAGAGTAACTGTATTTACTACAAAAAAGTGAGCGCGGCAATTGTGGAGCGCTTAAAAGAACAACGCCCCAATCTTAGACAAAACAAATTCAATCTGACCAGTTATATTGTTTGACTGCTTGAGGTTTATACATAACGGAGACAGAGATAGACTGGATATCCTCTGAAGGCCGCCCATTGGGCGGCCTTTTTTTATAACAGTCATATTTTGTCAGTTTTCATTCTTTTTGCCTGCCTGTGTCTCCTTTTTCCCGTCGCATAGATAGAATAAATTGCTTTTTTTCCGCATGGGGTGTAAAATACCATGTATTCCTTGCTGCGGCTGAGAAAAATGCGGTTCTTTTTCTTTCGTTTTCCGCAGCATGCACCGGCCCATGGCCTTGCCTATGATGAGACATTTCCTTGAGCAGGAGGGAAAACCATATGAACTATACCTTTGACCACTACCAGCAGAGTGCGGACTATATCCGCAGCCAAATCGGCACCTTTGCTCCCAAGGTGGCCATGATCCTGGGCTCCGGCCTGGGCTATATGGGGGATATCGTCGAGGACCCCATTGTGGTCCCATACCAGGACATTCCCCACTTCAAGGCCTCCACTGCCCCCGGCCACAAGGGGCAGCTGGTATTCGGCACCCTTGCGGGCCGCCCGGTGGCGGTGATGCAGGGCCGGATGCACCACTACGAGGGCTACTCCTATGAGGAGGTATCCTACGCGGTGCGGGTGCTGCGGCTGCTGGGGTGCGACACCCTTATTGTCACCAACGCCGCCGGCTGCGTCAACACCGGCTGGAAGGCCGGGGAGCTGATGCTCATCACCGACCACATCAAGTTCTTCCTGGAGTCCCCCCTGCGCGGGGAAAACCTGCCTCAGTTCGGCGTGCGCTTCCCCGACGCCTCCCACCTCTACACCCCCGCGCTGCAGCAGCTGGCCCGGCAGACCGCCGGCGAGCTGGACATTCCCCTGCGGGAGGGCGTGTATATGTACTTCCCCGGGCCCCAGTATGAGACGCCGGCCGAGGTGCGGGCGGCCCGCATTCTGGGGGCTGACGCGGTAGGCATGTCCACCGTGCCCGAGGTCATTGTGGCCGGCCACTGCGGCATGCAAGTGCTGGGCTTTACCCTGCTGAGCAACATGGCCGCTGGCATTCTGGACCAACCCCTCAGCGAGCAGGAGGTGCTGGATGCCGCCGCCGCTTGCCGGGACAAGTTCTCCCGGCTGGTGCTGGCCTGTCTGGGCAAGATCGACTAAAAGGAGAGTATCATGGCAATTCTGATCCACAACTGCACCGCCGTCCTGATGGACGAGGCGGGCACCGTCCTCCCCGGCGCCTATGTGGCGGTGGAGGGCAGCCAGATCCGCAGCGTGGGGACCGCGCGTCCCGAGGGCGTATTCACCGAGGAGATCGACGGACAGGGCAACGTGCTCATGCCCGGCTTTGTCAATGCCCACACCCACGTGCCCATGACCGCCATGCGGGGGTATGGGGACGGAAACAATCTGCAGGACTGGCTGCACAACTATATCTTCCCCGTGGAGGCCCGCTGGGACGACCGAGCCATCCGCTGCTGCACCAATCTGGGTCTGGCGGAAATGATCGCCTCCGGCGTGACCACCATCGCCGATATGTATATGCACACCGACGTCATCGCACAGGAGGTGGCCTCCGCCGGCATCAGCGCCAACCTGAGCGTGGGTGGCGTGTTCTTTGATGAGAGCTTTGATCCGGATACCAACCACGACTGCGTGGCTCAGCGGGAACTCACCGAGAAATGGCACAACTATAACGACGGCCAGATCCAGGTGGATGCCTCCATCCACGGTGAGTATACCTCCAGCGCCCCCCTGTGGCAGTGGATGGCGGGTTACGCCCATGACCACGGTCTTGGCATGCACGTGCACATCTCCGAGACGAAGGCGGAGCATGAAGCCAGCCTGACCCGCCACGGCAAGACCCCCATCCAGATCCTCAACGACTACGGCGTGTGGGATGTCCGGGCCATTGCGGCCCACTGCGTCTGGACCACGCCGGAGGACTGGGCCATCATGGCCGAGAAGGGGATCTCGGCCATCCACAATCCCATGTCCAACCTGAAGCTGGGCAGCGGTATCGCCCCGGTACCCGCCATGCAGAAAGCTGGGGTCAACGTTTGTCTGGGGACCGATGGAGTATCCTCCAACAACTGCACCGACTTCTTCGGTGATCTGAAGCTGGCCGCCATCCTCCACAATGGCGCCAACTGCGATCCGCTGGCCCTGTTGCCCCTGGACGCACTGCGCATGGCCACTGCCAATGGCGGAAAAGCTCTGGGCCGCAAGACCGGCATGATCCAGGCGGGCTATGACGCCGACCTTATCCTGGTGGATTTCTCCCACCTGAACCTGACCCCCTGCCACAGCGTGCTCTCCAACCTGGCCTACGCCGCCCACGGCAGCGATGTGTGCATGAATATGGCCCGGGGCAAGGTCATATACAAGGATGGGACCTTCCGCACCATTGACATCGACCGGGTCAAGCGGGAAGTGGCGCAGTACGCCCTGCCCCTGCTCTTCCAGACCAAATAAGGGGGATTTTCGTTGTCTAGCCAGCAGAAAAAAAATACCTTTTACGGGGCGGCCGCCTTTCTCACCCTGACCACCATTCTGGTCAAAGTCATCGGCGCCATCTACAAGATCCCGCTGACCGCCCTGCTGTCCGATGAGGCCTATGGCGACTTCGGCGCAGCCTATAACATCTATAACTTCTTTCTCACCATCTCCACCGCCGGACTGCCCGTAGCTCTGTCCAAGACGGTGAGTGAGTGCAATGCCCTGGGGCGGCAGAACCAGAAGGACCGGGTATTCCGGGTCGCCTTCACCGCTTTCCTCACCATGGGCATTTTGAGCTTCATCTGTATGTCGGTGTTCAGCCAACTGGTGGCCACCCACGTGCTGCAGAACGAAAAGGCGGTCTACGCCGTGCTGGCCCTGTCTCCGGCGGTACTGTGCACCTGCTGCTGCTCGGCCTTCCGTGGCTACGCCCAGGGACATCTAAACATGGTGCCCACCGGCGTATCTCAGATCATGGAGTCGCTGTGCAAGCTCTTCCTTGGTCTGGGACTGACCCTGCTCATTCTCCACTCCGCCATTCAGCCCGACGACCTGCGGGAGCGGCTGTCCGCCGTGGGCGCGCTGGCGGGCGTATCCATTGGCTCCATTCTGTCGGTGACCTACCTGGCCATCAATCACATCCGCACCCGCCGGCAGGTAAAGACTCCGGCCACGGACCGGCCCGACCGCAGCCGGGACATTCTCTCCCGTCTGCTCAAGCTGGCCATTCCTATCACCCTCAGCTCCTGCACCACGGCCATCGTCACCCTGATCGACACCAGCCTGGTCAACGGCCAGCTGCAGAATGTCTTTGCCGCTATCGCAGATGGGCTGACCGATGTAAGCAACAGCTTTTTGGACATCTTCCCCAAGTCCGTGGCTATCTACCAGGAGAACGTGGCCGCCCTGGCCAAAGATCCCACCTCGGGCATCGTGCCGGTCCTGGATTCGGCCCGCTCCCTGTTTGGCGCCTATCAAAAGACCATGAGCGTCTACAACCTGCCCTTTAACCTCATGATCCCGCTGACGGCCTGCATCGTTCCCGGCGTGTCCGCCTGCATCGCCCGGCGGGACGGCCTGGGCGCCCAGCGCACTACCGAGTCGGCCATGCGCATTTCCGCTCTCATCGCCCTGCCCTGCGGCTTCGGATTGTTCGCTCTCGGCGGCCCCATTATCCACCTGCTGACGTTGGGCAACGTGGACACCTCGATTGCCGGTCCGCTGCTGTCCATTCTGGGCCTTGCCTCCATTTTTGTTTGCATCCAGTTGGTATGTACTGCTATTCTTCAGGCCAACGGCATCGTGAACCTGCCCATCATCACGGTCGTCATCGGCGGCATCGCTAAGATCATCGTCAACTATACTCTGGTTGGGAATCCCAAGATCATGATCTTCGGCGCCCCGGTGGGCACGCTGACGTGCTTTGTCATCGTTGCGGTACTCAATCTTCTCATCATCAAGCGCATGGTACCCAATCCTCCCCGTTATTTCATCGTATTCTTTAAACCCCTGATCGCCTCCGCCTTGATGGGGGCGGCCGTGTGGGCTGTCCATGGCCTGCTCAGTCAGGTATTTACCGGCAGTTTCCTGCTCAATACGGTAGCTACCGCTCTGGCCATTCTGGTGGGCGTATTGGTCTATGCCGTCCTGGTGCTCGCTCTGCGTGTGCTCTCCCGCGAAGACCTGGAGATGATGCCCAAAGGGGATAAGATTGCCAAGCTTTTGCATATTCGTTGACTTTTTTGGAAAAAGAGGTTGCAGGAGGCCTTGAAATATGGTAGATTTTCAGTATAAGGAATCATATGATGTCCGGGACCTGGAGGAGATTGTCCGTATTCTCCGCGCCCCCGGCGGCTGTCCTTGGGATGCAGAGCAAACCCATGCATCCATCCGTCGCAACTTCCTGGAAGAGGCCTATGAGGCGGTGGAGGCCATTGATGAGGGCAATCCCGAGCATCTGAAGGAAGAGCTGGGGGATGTGCTGCTCCAGGTGGTATTCCACGCCCGGATGGAGCAGGAGGACGGCCGCTTCGACCTGAATGACGTGGCCGACGGGGTGTGCAAGAAGCTCATCTTCCGCCACCCCCACGTATTCGGGGACGTGAACGTCTCGGGTACCGGTGAGGTGCTGAGCAACTGGGAGGCCCTCAAGCGCCAGGAAAAGGGCCAGGCTACCAACACCGATGCGCTGGAGGCGGTGGCCCGCTCTCTGCCGGCTCTGTGGCGGGCAGAAAAGGTGCAGAAGAAGGCGAAAAAAGCCGGTTTCGACTGGCCGGACATCTCCGGCGCGCTGGACAAGCTGTCCGAGGAGCTGGCGGAGCTGAAGACCGCTGCGGCCGACGGCACCAATGTGGAGGAAGAGCTGGGCGATCTGCTCTTCTCAGCGGTCAACGTTGCCCGGTTTCTGAAGCTGGACCCGGAAGAAGCGCTGGGGAAAGCCACAGACAAGTTTATTTCCCGTTTCCAGAAAGTGGAGGCACAGGCCGTGCGCTCCGGCACCGCCATGGAGGATATGACTCTGGCAGAACTGGACAAGCTATGGGAGCAGGCCAAGCAGGCTTAACAGCCAAGTGCTTTAAGTATATGAGAACGGGGGGCATCGCCCCAGAAAACACAGGAGGAATGATCGACATGAATAAGGCTGAACTGATCAATGCGGCCGCCGAAAAGGCCGGCCTGTCCAAGAAGGATACCGAAACTGCCATCAACGCCGCCATCGAGGTGATCTCCGAGTGCCTGGCCGAGGGCGATAAGGTCCAGCTGGTGGGCTTTGGCGCCTTTGAGGTGAAGAGCCGTGCTGAGCGCATCGGCCGCAACCCCAAGACGAAGGAGAGCATCAAGATCCCCGCCTCCAAGGTGCCCGTGTTCAAGCCCGGCAAGGCTCTGAAGGACATTGTGGCGAAATAAGTATCATATACGGGAGGCCGCCGCAATTCTGCGGCGGTCCCTTTTTTACGGAGGAATTTATGCGATTGGACAAATGGCTGAAGGTCTCGCGACTCATCAAGCGCCGCACCGTGGCCAACGAGGCCTGTGACAACGCCCGGGTCACTGCCAACGGCCGGCCGGTAAAGGCCAGCTACGACGTAAAAGAGGGCGACGTGCTGGAGATACGCTTCGGCGAGCGCACCGTCAAGGTAGAGGTGCTCTCTGTAGCCGAGCATGTGGGCAAGGCGGATGCTCCGGCGCTGTACAAAGAACTGCTGTAACAAAAAATGAGGTCCTGGCATATGCCAGGACCTCGTCTTTTCTCTTTATTTCCGGCCGCCGCGGCGGGAACTGCGGCGCTCGGACTGGCGCAGCTCGGACAGCTTGCTGTCCGAGGCAGCCATAAACTGCTTCAGCCGGTCTTCAAAGCTGGTGGGTTCCGCCGGAGCAGGCTTACCACGGAAACCGCCCTGAAAACCGCCGGAGCGGCCGGAGGGCCGGCCCTGTCCCGCCGGACGGGGAGGGGGATCCATCGCCTTCTTGATGGAGAGGTTGATGCGGCCGTTCTCGTCAATGCCGATGACCTTTACCTTGACCTCCTGCCCTTCCTTCAGATGATCCTTCACATCGTTGACATAGGAATAGGCGATCTCAGAGATATGCACCAGCCCCGACTTGCCTTCCGGCAAGGCGACAAACGCGCCGAACTTTGTGATGCCCGTAACCTTTCCTTCCAGAATCGAACCAACACCAAACTCCATACTGACAGACTAATCCTCTCTAAAAATTTTTCAATCGGTGAAACGGAATACGTACTCCCCCGGCTCCACCAGCCCCAGCTTACTGCGGGCGATGTCGGCCTGGCGGTCAGGATCGCCGCTGTTTTCCACGGCGTCGGCCAGATCGGCGTTCGTCTGCTTCTGAGCTGCAACCTGACTCTGAGCCTGGGCCAGCTCGGTCTGGGCGCTGAGGATCTGCTTGCGCAGGTTGAGCAGTCCGGTGGCGGCTCCGACGAGCAGCAGCAGCACGACCAGTTTGGTCAGCAGCGACGCTTTTTTGATGTGCATGGGCGGCTCCTTCCTTCTCCGGACCACGGTCCGCCTGGCAGACCATTTCCATTTCCCTGGATAACAGCTTTATTTTATACCACTTTCGCCGATAATGGAAGGTTTTTTTTGCGGTTTTCGCAATTTTTTTACTGACCCATACCGCAGCAGTCAGTGGTAGCAACAACAGTCGGCCCAGCAGTGCCGCTGCATCCGCCAGAAAATAGCCTACCTTCAGTACCCAGCGGCTCAACAGCAGAAAGTATACCCACGCCCCGCCAAATACGCCCAGTACCGTGTAGATGCGCATCTCTCCATTGCCTACCGCCAGCGTATAGACAAACAGAGCCACCGTTACGACCAGCCAAAAAAGCAGATCCAGCGCGCCGGACACCAGACGCAGCCGGATGCGCACCCGCAGGATGCGCAGCACATCATACAGCACGCCCACCGCTGCCCCCAGCAGCAGCGCTCCGGCAAACGAGAACGCCTGAGCGGTGATGGAGATTTCCATCTCAGCCAAACAGCCGGGCAAAGAACCCGCCAGCCCGGTCCCGCCCGCTGTCCTCATAGGTCAGAGAGTCAATGTTTCCCTCCACCCGCAGATCTCCTCCGTCCAGGCTCAGCTTCTCGATGTGCAGGTTTTCTCCCCGCACGATCAGATTTCCCCGGGCGGTGACCATGATGATGGTGTTTTCATCAAAGCTCTCCACCTCTTCCACACCGGAGACCGAAAGCTGTTCCCGCTCCTCCAGGATCACATGATGGGCCGCCTCCGGCCGGCCCCGGCTATCCTCGTAGGGCATACTGCACCCCGCCTTTCCCACATAGTCTTGTCTATGTATATGGGCCGTCCCGGCGGGATATGCCCTCAGAGCCGCAGGGCCCGCCGCAGGCGGGGCCGCAGTGTCAGGGCCAGAATCAACTTCAGCACATCCGGCCCCAGGAAGGGAAACACACAGCTGCCCAGTACGCCAAACAGGCTCACCGGCCCCACCGTTCTGGTATAAAGCAGCAGAAACCACACGGTACCGAACAGATAACACACAGCCAGCCCCACCAGTCCCGTGAGGAAAAAGGCCGCCGGCCCCTCTCCCCACAGCCGCTGGCCCAGCCACATGACCAGGGCCATCAGCAAAAAGCCAACCAGGTACCCCCCCGTGGTGCCCACCAGGCTCCCTATGCCTCCCTGAAATCCAGCAAACACCGGCAGTCCCACCGCCCCCAGCAGCAGGTAAAGCCCCACGGCCATGCTTCCCCGGCGGCCTCCAGCGACTCCCACGGCCAGGAAAATGGCAAAGGTCTGCATGGTAAACGGCACCGGTGCCGGGATGGTCAGCCAGGCACACAGGGCGATCAGGGCGGCCAGGAGGGCCACCCGGGTTAAATCTCGTACGTTCACGGTACACCTCCAAATGTAAACTAATTTTATATTTTAGTTTACATTCTGCATATTGTCAACCGCTCCGTCGCTTTGGTTGACAGTTTTTGCTTCCTCAGCTACAATACTCCCAAAGGAGTGATGCAGATATGCTGCGGGATGAGGTATTGGCGCTGCTGAAGGCCCAGGGCAGCGCGCCTGTGTCGGGAGAGGCCCTGAGCCGCACCCTTGGCGTGAGCCGGGCCGCCATATGGAAAGCCATGGAGACACTGCGGCAGGAGGGGTATACCATCTCCTCCGCCCCCCGGCGGGGCTACTGGCTGGAGGCTTCCCCCGATCGGCTCTCTCCCGGGGAACTGGCCCGGCCGGGCCGCCGGGTAGGCCGGGAGCTGGTGTGTCTGGACACCGTGGACTCCACCAACAATGAGGTCAAGCGCCGGGCCGTGGACCAGATCCCCGACGGGCTGGCGGTGGTGGCCGGAGCTCAGACCGGCGGACGCGGCCGCCGGGGACGCAGCTTCGTCTCCCCGGAAGGCAAAGGGCTCTACCTCTCGGTGCTGCTGCGGCCGGAGGGTACGCTGGAGACGGTCTCCGCCCTTACCGCCTGGTCGGCGGTAGCGGTGTGCGACGCAGTGGAGCAGCTGTGCGGGGTGCGCCCGGGCATCAAGTGGCCCAACGACGTGATCCTGGACGGACGGAAGCTGTGCGGTATCCTCACCGAACTGGAGCTGGAGGCAGAGACCGCCGCCCTGCGCTACGTGGTGGTGGGTATCGGGATCAATCTGAGCCAGGAGGCCGCCGACTTTGGCCCCGAGGTGGCCCCTGTGGCCATCTCCCTGGCACAGGCGCTGGGGCGGGCCCCAAGACGGGCCGAGATGGCCTCGGCACTGCTGGACGCGCTGGACCGGCTGTATGCCGACTTTCCCGGCGCCTGGCAGCACTGGCTGGAGCGCTACCGCTCCGACTGCCTCACTGTGGGACGGCAGGTTCGCCTGCTCCGGGCAAGCGGCGAGGAGGAGGCTTTTGCCGAGGCGGTAGACGATGACTTTGCCCTGGTGGTGCGCCGTCCCGACGGCACCCGGGAGCACATCTGTTCCGGAGAGGTGTCCGTACGGGGCCTGTTGGGCTATGTATAAAGGCTGCGCAACCGACGGTTGCGGAAACTTCCAGCCCGCGCTGGTGGCGCGCAACCGCTCCGTTTGGTAGGATAAGGCCATGGAAGCGCTCCAAATCTGCTGTGAGGTGAGATGGTATATGACCCTCAATGAAAAGATCCTCTATTATCGCAAGCAGGCCAAACTCTCTCAGGAGGAACTGGCCGGACAGGTAGGCGTCTCCCGCCAGGCGGTCAGCAAATGGGAACTGGGAGACGCTACCCCCGATGTGGACAAGCTGGTGGCACTGGCCCGCGCCTTTGGGGTGACCACCGACGAGCTGCTCAGCTCCCAGGAACCCACCGCCAAAACATCTCAGCCCGACCCTGTGCCGCCGCGCTCCTCCGCTCCCCACCGTCCCGGCAGTCTGGAGCGGCTTATCCGCCGCTACGGCTGGCTGGCTGGGATATACCTCGCCCTTGGCGGCGCGGGAATCACCCTGGTGGGCGCGCTGGCCCGCTTTGCCTTCGGCCGCATGTTCCAGGTCACGGTGGAGGACTATCTGGGCTCCGTCGGGTGGGACAGTACTCTGTTTCCCCAGCAGAGCATGGAAATGTCCATGGGGGTTTCTGCCATGGGCGAGGTGTTCCTCACCATCGCCACCGCCATCCTGGTGGTGGGCGCAGTGATCCTGATCGCCGGCGTGCTTCTGGCAGTGGTGCTCTACCGAAAGGGTCGAAAAGGGGATTGACAAATCTCCCCGCTCCGGTATAATAAGACAATGCATGTGTCATGACACATGCATTGTCTTATTTTTTCGATTGAGAGGGGAAACTATGGAAGGCGTTCGGGCATTTTTGAAACGAAAGGATATCGTCATCTCAGGCCGGCGGTATGGTGTGGACGCTCTGGGCGCTATGGCCCAGGGTCTGTTCTGCTCCCTGCTCATCGGCACGATCCTCAATACCCTGGGCCAGCAGCTGGGAATAGAATTTCTGGTGACGGTGGGCGGCTTTGCCTCGGCCATGAGCGGGGCGGCCATGGCGGTGGCCATCGGCTACGCTCTGAAAGCCCCGCCGCTGGTGCTGTTCTCTCTGGCCACGGTGGGCTATGCCGCCAATTCCCTGGGCAGCACCACGCTGGACGGCAAGAGCGGGGCAGGCGGCCCGCTGGCGGTGCTCTTCATCGCCGTCATCGCCGCCGAGCTGGGCAAGGCGGTGAGCAAGGAGACCAAGATCGACATTCTGGTCACCCCCCTGGTGACCATTCTGGCCGGCGTGGGCCTGTCCGCCCTGTGGGCCCCCGCCATTGGCACGGCCGCCTCCTCTGTTGGGGACTTTGTCAAGTGGGCCACCGTGCTCCAGCCCTTCTGGATGGGCATCCTGGTATCGGTGGTCATCGGCATCGCCCTCACGCTGCCCATTTCCTCAGCCGCCATCTGCGCCGCCATCGGCCTGACCGGCCTGGCCGGCGGTGCGGCGGTCGCCGGCTGCTGCGCCAACATGGTGGGCTTCGCCGTACTCTCCTTCCGGGAAAATCGCTGGGGCGGCCTGGTGAGCCAGGGGCTGGGCACCTCCATGCTCCAGATGGGCAACATCGTGAAAAATCCCCGGATCTGGCTGCCCGCCATTCTGGCCTCCGCCGTCACCGGGCCTCTGGCCACCTGCGTGTTTCACCTGGAGATGAACGACCCGGCCTCCGCCGTGGCCTCCGGCATGGGTACCTGCGGCATGGTGGGCCCCATCGGGGTGTACACCGGCTGGGTCAACGACGTGGCCACTGGGGTCAAGGCCGCCATCACCCCCTTCGACTGGTTGGGCCTGATCCTCATCTGCTTCGTGCTCCCCGCCGTGCTCGCCTGGCTCTTCGGCCTGTTCTTCCGCCGGATTGGCTGGATCAAAGAGGGAGACCTCACCCTCAGCTGAAGCAAAAACGCGCCCGCATCCGGAGTGGATGCGGGCGCGTATATTTTTTAAATTTCAGGCTCCAGCACCGAGACAAAGCACAGCCGCCGGTCCAGCCGCGCTCCGATCCAGCCGATGGCCTTTCCCATGGTCAGCGCCGCGATTATGGTACCTACCCCCAGGCCGGTCACCCGTCCCAGAAACAGTCCGGTCATCAGGGCGGTCACCGCCAGGCAGAGCACATCGAAGCTGATTTTCACCACCGCATAGTGTCCGCCCAGAAGGAAGGAGAGTTCCCGCGGGAACAGGTCGGTTGGGATAATGGGCAGCTTGCAGCGGTTGGACAGAGCCACCCCCACACCGATCAGCAGATAGCCCGCCAAATAGCACAGCACGTGTACCGGTAGCGTCTGGGGCAGACGTGCAATCCACAGTTCATGCAGATCCACCAGATTGCCGAACACAAAGCCCACCACAAAGCTGAACAGATAGGAGAACACCACCTTCCGCCGCAGCAGCATCAGCGTAAGCACCAGCAATCCCTGAAAGAGATAGGTCCAGGTCCCCAAGGAGAGCCCCGGCAGCACCAGGGAAAAGGCATAGGGCACGCTGGATATGGCCGAAAGGCCGGAGCCGGAGTGCAGCATCAGCACCACACCCATACTGTTGATAAACACCACGATCAGCAGGGCCAACTCGCCCCGCATCACAATCTTGCCGTCCTGCTGCCTCACTGCGCCTGCCTCCTTTCCGCCATTGTTCTCCAGCATAACACCATCTTCCCCGGATTGCAATCCCGTAGACAAAGGGGGGCGAGGAGCGTATAATAGCCCCATACTACATAAAACGAGGTCAGTACCATGGATGTTAACCCCAATTGCAACCCGGAAGCCCAGGGCGACCAGCAGGTTATTTTTGTGGACGCCCCTCTGATCCAGCGTGCGGTGGCGGGCCTCCAGCGGACCCGCTCGGAGTTCCGCACTCTGCTGGAACAGGCTGAGCAGGGCGACAGCGCGGCCTACTACGAGGTGGCCGCCCGTTATGCCGGGGGGGAAGGCGTGGAGAAAGACCCGGTCCAGGCAGCCCACTGGTTTGCCCTGGCCTGGGAGGAAGGGGACGTGCGGGCCGGCGACCTGCTGGGCCGCTGCTACCAGAGCGGCAGCGGCGTGACGGCCGACCCGGCGCGTGCGGTGGAACTGTTTCATCAGGCCGCCGAGCAGGACTATGCCCCCGCCCTGTGCGACCTGGGCCTGTGCTATGAAAATGGGTCCGGGGTGGAAGAAGATAAGGTCCGGGCGGTCGAGCTCTACCAGCAGGCTGCCGAGCAGGGCTACGCCCCTGCCCAGTGCAACCTGGCCGTCTGCCTGCTCAACGGCATTGGCGCGGCACAGGACTCCGCTGCCGCTGTACAGTGGCTGGAGCAGGCCGCCGAGCAGCAGCACCCCCGGGCCCTGAATATCCTGGGGGACTGCTGTTGGGAGGGAGATGGCACCGAACGGGACCGGGACCGGGCCGCTGGCTATTATCGGCAGGCCGCTGCTCTGGACTATCCCCCCGCTGTATGCAACCTGGGTCTGTGCTATGAACACGGCGATGGTATGGCTGAGGACAAAGAAAAGGCGGTGGAGTGCTACCGCCGCTCGGCGGAGGCCGGCTATGTCCCCGCCATGTGCAATCTGGCCGTACTGCTGCTCCACGGGATCGGCACCCCCGCCGATCCCGTCGGGGCGGTGGACTGGTTCCGGATAGCGGCAGAGGCCGGTTTCCCCCGGGCCCAGGATCTGCTGGCCGACTGCCTGCTGGAAGGCAAGGGGACGCCGGCCGATCCGGAGCAGGCTGTAGAATGGTACACCAAATCTGCCCAGGCCGGTTATCCCCCCGCCCTGTGTGATCTGGGCCTGTGCCATGAAAACGGCAACGGCACCCCCGTCAACCAGGAAAAAGCGCTGGAGTGTTACCGCGAAGCGGCCAAGCTGGACTATGCCCCCGCTATGTGCAACCTGGCCGTCTGCCTGCTCAACGGCATCGGCACCCAGCCGGATCAGGCCGCGGCGGTGGAATGGTTCCAGCGTGCCGCCGGCGCCGGGTCCATCCGTGCAATCAGTATCCTGGGAGACCTGACTCTGGAGGGCACCGGCGTGGAGAAAGATCCCACCCGGGCCGTGGAGCTCTACCGGCAAGGGGCGCAGGCAGGCTATTCCCCGGCCATGTGCAGTCTGGGGCTGTGTTATGAAAACGGGGACGGCGTGGAGCAGGACGAGGCTGCCGCGGTGGAGTGGTACACCAAGGCAGCCGAGCTGGGCTATGCACCTGGGCAGACCAACCTGGCTTACTGTCTGCTCAACGGCATCGGCGTTCCGGCGGATGCGGCGCAGGCGGTGCTCTGGCTGGAGCGGGCCGCAGCCCAGGGCCAACCCCGGGCCTTAAGTCTGTTGGGCAACTGCTGCCGGGACGGGGAGGGCCTGCCCGCCGACCCGGCCCGGGCGGTGGAGCTCTATACCCAAGCCGCCGAGGAAGCGTACCCACCGGCCATGTGCAGTCTGGGACTGGCATTTGAATTGGGCGAAGGTACCGCAGAGGACTTGTCCCGTGCGGTGGAGTGGTACCGGCGCTCGGCGGAAGCCGGCTATACGCCCGCCATGTGTAACCTGGCCGTCTGCCTGCTCAATGCCCGTGGGGCGGAGCGGGATACGCAGCAGGCCGTCCGCTGGCTGGAGCAGGCCGCCCGGCAGGAATATCCCAGGGCGCTGAATATTCTGGGCGATTTGCTTTGCTACGGCGACGGTGTGCCCGCCGACCCGGCCCGGGCGGTGGAGCTCTACACCCGGGCTGCCGGACTGGACTATCCCCCCGCCATGTGCAGTCTGGGCTACTGCTATGAACAGGGCCTTGGCGTGTCTGCCGACCCGGCCCGGGCCGTGGAGTGGTACACCAAGGCTGCCCAGCGAGGCGACCCCGCCGGACAGTGCAACCTGGCCTATTGCTATGAGCAGGGCATCGGGATCAGCCGGGACCCGGTACAGGCGGTGGAATGGTATCAGAAGTCAGCCGGACAGGGCTATCTGCGGGCCATGTGCAACCTTGGCGTGTGCTATGAGACGGGCAGCGGCGTGGCTCAGGATCAGAGCCATGCTGTAGAACTCTACCGAAAGGCTGCAGAGGGCGGCAGCCGGGTAGGCCAGTGCAATCTGGGCTTCTGTCTGCTGGAGGGTATCGGCGTATCCCGGGAGCCGGAGCAGGCCGTCCGTTGGTTCCGGGCAGCCGCCGACCAGGGCTCGGCCCGGGCACTGTGTCTGCTGGGAGACTGTCTGCTGGATGGTACCGGCGTTCCCAAGGATCGGAAGAAGGCCATGGACTGTTACCGTCAGGCCGCCGACCTGGGTTTTTCCGAGGCCGGCGAGATCCTGGCCAAGCTGGAGCAGGAGGACCGCAAACCGCGCAAACGTCCCTTCTGGGAGCGACTTTTGGGCCGCGGATAAAAAAACAGCACGCACCATGCCGGTGCGTGCTGTTTGCTTTTCTCATCCGATGCGTCCCATGTGTTGGAAGGGGAAACAGATCAACTCCGCTTTTCCCAGCAGGTAGCGCACGTCCACCGTACCCAGGGTCACATCCCGGCTGTCGTTGGAGTGGTTGCGGTTGTCTCCCATGACGAAGATGGAGCCCTCCGGTACGGTGACTGAGGTCAGCCCCCCATACCACGGGGTGGCCATGACCTCATTGATATAGGGCTCATCCAGTACCTGCCCGTCCACCGTAACCGTGCCGGCATCGTAGTCGATCTCCACCGTCTGTCCCCCCACGGCGATGACACGCTTAACGATAGGGCCCTCCGCGGCGTCAAATTCCTTGGTGAGTACCACGATGTCCCCCGGTTGTGGATCGGTATAGCCCAAATCCCGTACCAGCATCACATCCCCGGAGTGCAGCGTTGGATACATGGAGTCCCCCACCACCGGAGTGATGCGCCCCACAAAGGTAAAGATCAGAATGACGGCTATCAGCGCCACAACCAACACCTTGAGCCATTCATAGGCCTCCACTGCACCGCGTCCAGACCTCTTTTCTTCGGCCACAGTCGTGTACCTCCTTTACGGCAGCGGGCGCCCCGACCGCAGTCGGGGCGCCCGCGCATATCATTTTGCGTATTCCACCACTTTGGTTTCCCGGATCATGTTTACCTTGATCTGACCGGGATATTCCAGCTCTTCCTCGATCTTTTTGGCGATGTCCCGGGCCAGCAATACCATCTGGTCCTCGCTGACCTTGTCGGGAGCCACCATGATGCGCACCTCGCGGCCGGCCTGGATGGCGTAGGACTTCTCCACACCAGGGAAGGAAGAGGTGACCTCCTCCAGTTTCTCCAGACGCTTGATATAGTTCTCCAGGTTCTCCCGCCGGGCGCCGGGGCGGGCGGCGGAGATGGCGTCGGCCGCCTGTACGATGCAGGCCACCACGGTGCGGGGCTCCACATCGTTGTGGTGGGCCTCGATGGCGTGGATGATATCCTCGTTTTCCTTATACTTACGGGCCAGCTCCACACCAATCTGCACGTGGGAGCCTTCCACCTCATGGTCGATCGACTTGCCCAGATCGTGGAGCAGACCAGCCCGCTTGGCCTGGGTCACATCCACGCCGATCTCCCCGGCGATGAGCCCTGCCAGGTGGGATACCTCGATGGAGTGGTTGAGCACGTTCTGTCCGTAGCTGGTACGGTAGCGCATGCGGCCCAGCAGCTTGATGAGCTCGGGGTGCAGGCCGTGGACGTTGGTCTCAAATACGGCGCGTTCACCCTCTGCCTTGATGGTGGCGTCCACCTCGCGCTTGGCCTTTTCCACCATCTCTTCGATACGGGTGGGATGGATCCGCCCGTCCTGAATCAGCTTCTCCAGGGCGATGCGGGCGATCTCCCGGCGGACCGGGTCGAAGCAGGAGACCGTAATGGCCTCCGGCGTGTCGTCGATGATGAGATCCACGCCGGTCATGGTCTCCAGCGTGCGGATATTACGGCCCTCACGGCCAATGATGCGGCCCTTCATCTCGTCATTGGGCAGGGGAACCACAGAGACGGTGGCTTCGGCCACATGGTCGGCCGCACAGCGCTGAATGGCCAGGGACAGGATCTCCTTGGCCTTCTGGTCAGCCTCTTCCTTAAACTGAGCTTCAATCTCCCGGACTTTCATGGCGGACTCATGGGTGACCTCTTCCGCCAACTGGTTGATGAGATAATGCTTGGCCTCTTCCGCGGTAAAACCGGAGATCCGCTCCAACACTTCCATCTGGGTTTTCTTGAGAGAAGCGACCTCTTCCCGGGTCTCGTCCACCTCGCTGAGCTTGCGCTGCAGGGCTTCCTCCTTCTTCTCCATGTTCTCCGTCTTGCGGTCCAGGTTCTCTTCCTTCTGCTGGAGTCGCCGCTCCTGCTTCTGCAGATCGGCCCGGCGCTCCTTTACCTCCCGCTCATGCTCATTGCGGGCCTGAAGGATCTCCTCTTTGGCCTCTACCAGCGCCTCGCGCTTTTTGCTCTCAGCGCTTTTAATGGACTCATTGATGATACGCTTGGCCTCTTCTTCCGCGCTGGAGATCTCCTTCTCAGCGACCTTCCTGCGGTATTGATAGCCCACTGTAAAAAACAACACAGCCGCAATTACAAAACAAATCACGCCTGTCAGGATAATTGGCAGCATGGTTTGGGAACACACCTCCATATTCTTAGATTTTCAAAGTTCTTTCATAAATCGGATGCATGCGGGCCCGTTGTTTTGGCCAACCCGCACAAAATTTGAAGAACTTGCCCCTCGTTCTTCAAAATACTACACCTAATCTATTTTAAGTCTGCCGCGCTTTTCTGTCAAGAAAATTCGTGTCCGCAACGTGGAAACAGCCCGCCCGCAGCATCTGCGGACGGGCTGTCGGTCAATTTTGCTGCGGCAGGGAATCGTCCTCCCGGATCCAGTCCTCTACATGGACCACGGAATACTCGCTCTTGGTGTTGCGGATGACCACCCGCTGGATACCGGCGTTGATGATCAGCCGACGGCACATGGAGCAGGAGGTGGAGCCGGGGATCAGTGCCCCGGTGGCCGGGTCCACACACGCCATGTAGAGCGTGGCACCCAGCGTCTCGCTCCGGGCAGCGGAGATGATGGCATTGGCCTCCGCGTGGACCGAACGGCACAGCTCATACCGCTCCCCCGAAGGGATGTTCATCGCCTCCCGGGTACAGTAGTTGAGGTCCGCGCAGTTGCGCCGCCCCCGGGGCGCGCCGTTGTAGCCGGTAGCGATGATCTCGTCGCACTTGACCAGAATAGCGCCGTAACAGCGGCGCAGGCAGGTGGAGCGCTCGGCCACCGTCTCGGCGATATCCAAATAGTAATTTTCCTTGTCGACCCGTCCCATTCCCATTCCTCCGTCTGTTTTTTCCCAGTATAACGGTTTTTTCTCCGTCCCGCAACCCTGAACTTTCCACCCGACAAAGACAATTCACATATTGTTTACGTTTCCGTCCTTGACGGGGAAACGTGCAAGCGCTATCATAAATTCAGAAAATATTCAGAATTTAGCTTCGAAGGGGACGACCGTATTTCATGGTAATGAATTTCTTGCGAAAATTGATGTACGGACGGTATGGCAGCGATCAGCTCTCCTTTTTTCTGCTGCTCCTGTATGTCCTTTTGATCCTTCTTTCCGGCCTGCCCCACATGGAGGTGCTCTCCTGGGTCGCTTTGGCAGTCCTTTTGTGGGACCTTTACCGTATGTTTTCCCGCCGTATTGACCGCCGCCGGGCGGAGAATGCCCGGTTTCTGGAGCTGGCCGGTCCGGCCATCCGCTGGTTTCGGATGCGGCGCACCATCCACCGGGACAAGGATCACCGTTATTTCAAATGCCCCAATTGCGGCCAGTATCTTCGGGTCCCCCGCGGCAAGGGGCGCATTACCGTCAGCTGCCGCAACTGCGGCGCCAGTTTTGAGCAGCGGAGCTGAGCATTCCGCCTCCTGCCGGCGCGTCCGCCCGGGACGCGCCGGTCTTTATCTTGCAAAAAAGCAGGTGCTGGTATGAAACAGTGTATGGATGCGGCCAACCTCCACCGCCGCCTGAAAAAAATCATTGGACAGCTCAACGCCATTGATAAAATGGTGGACGAGGATGTTCCCTGTGAAGATATGCTCATGCAGATCAACGCCGCCAAAAGCGCCCTGCATAAAGTGGGCCAGGTGGTACTGGAAGGGCATCTCAATCACTGCGTCCGGGATGGCATCGAACACGGGGACGCCGACCGGACCATTGCCGAGTTTGCCCGGGCCATTGAACATTTTTCACGCATGAGTTGATTTCTTTTGTCGCTGCGGCCGGATTCCCGGCCGCTTTTTTCTTGACTTCCTATACCCCCCAGGGTATATTATACCCATAGGGGTATTGGTATATAGGGAGGGATTATCATGTTGTCAACCTTGCGTGCCCGCCTTGCCACTGAGGAGGTACGTCACATTCTGTCTCTGGTCTTGGGGGGCGCCGGACTGCTGGTCAGCATTCTGGCCGGCCCGCAGCTGCCGGCGGACCCGGCCTGGATCGCCGTGGTTCTCTGCGGTCTCCCCATCCTGAAAGAAGCGGCGGTGGGTCTGTTTACCCGCTTTGACATCAAGGCCGACCTGCTGGTCTCCCTGGCTCTCATCGCCTCGGTGGCCATTGGGGAATGTTTTGCGGCGGGGGAGATCGCCTTTATCATGCAGCTGGGCGCTCTGCTGGAGGAGCGGACGGTGGCCCGGGCCCGGGCAGGCATTGAGAAGCTGGTCTGCCTGACCCCCCAGACCGCCCGGCGGCTCACCGACAGGGGCGAGGAGCTGATTGCGGCGGAAGCAGTACAGGTAGGCGACCGGCTGCGGGTACTCCCCGGGGAGTCTGTTCCGGTGGACGGGGTGATCCGTATGGGTCAGACCGCCATCAACCAGGCGATCATGACCGGTGAATCCCTGCCGGTGGACAAACAGCCGGGAGACGAGGTCTTCAGCGGCACAGTCAACCAGTTCGGCGCGTTTGAAATGGAGGCCACCCGGGTAGGTGCGGACAGCTCCATCCAGCGGATGATCCGCCTGGTGCAATCGGCTGACGCGGGCAAGGCCCGCATTGTGGGACTGGCCGACCGTTGGGCCACCTGGATCGTGGTGGCTGCACTCACTGCCGCCGCACTCACCTGGCTGATAAGCGGCCAGGTCATCCGGGCGGTGACCATTCTGGTGGTCTTCTGCCCCTGTGCGCTGGTACTGGCCACCCCCACAGCCATTATGGCTGCCATTGGCAACGCCACCCGCCACAACTTTTTGGTACGGGAAGGGGACGCGCTGGAGCGTCTGGCCCAGGTGAGCCATGTGGCCTTTGACAAGACCGGGACGCTGACCTGCGGCGTGCCGGAGGTCACGGGGGTGTATTCCCTCTCTCCAGACTGGACACAGCAGGCAGTCTATACCTGTCTGGCTCGGGTGGAATGCTGTTCCGAGCACCCTCTGGGCCGCGCGGTTGCAGAAGGGTATCAGAAACATTGGGGAATTGCCCCCACACCGCCAGAATCCTATGAGGCTGTTCCCGGCCGTGGGTTGCGGGCCGTGATGGATGGCCGGGAGGTGCTGGCAGGCAACCTGGCTCTGCTGAACGAGGCAGGTCTGACCTTCTCTCCCCCGCCGCAGGCCGCAGCCTGTCTGGATCAGGGATGCACGCTCATCTATTTAGCCGTGGATGGAACGGCGGTCGGTTTTCTGGCCCTGGCCGATGCGCCCCGGGAACGGGCTGCCTCCACTGTGGCCGACCTGAAGCAGGCAGGTGTGACACCGGTGCTGCTCACCGGAGACCACGCCCAGGCCGCCGGGCACATCGCTTCGCTGCTGGGTATCTCCATGTACCAGGCGGACTGTCTGCCCGAGGACAAGTTGGCCTGGATCGACCACACTCAGCAAAACGGCCACCCGGTGTGTATGCTGGGGGACGGCATCAACGATGCCCCGGCCCTGAAAAAGGCCTTTGTGGGCATCGCCATGGGAGGTACAGGCAGCGACATCGCCGCGGATGCAGCCGACATCGTACTGGTCAACGACGACATCCGCCAACTGCCCCACCTGCTGGCTCTCTCCCGACGAATGATGCAGACCATTCGCCGCAACCTGGCCGGTTCCATGCTCCTCAACCTGATCGCCGTGCTCCTGGCCATGACCGGGCTTCTCAATCCGGTGGTGGGGGCCCTGGTACACAACGCAGGCTCGGTGCTGGTGATCCTCAACTCCTCTCTGCTGCTGCACTGGCAATCCCATAGCAGCGCAAACTGAAAAACACGCCCCTGCGGCTTTGGCCGCAGGGGCGTGTTCCGTTCGGTCTATTTTCCCACACAAAAGCGCTGGAAGATACGGGCGGTCACATCCTCCCTCAGGTTGGCCCCGGTGAGCTCCCCCAGGGCGGCCATGGCCTGCTCCACGTCGGTGAGCAGCGCATCCGGCGTCACCCCCAGCTCCAGGGCCTGTCCGGCCCGCTCCACTGCCTCCAGCGCCCGCTGGGCAGCCTGAGCCTGCCGGGCGTTGGTGAGCAGCTCCCCCGCCGCTCCCTGGCCGGTGGCGGGAAAAAGCGCCTCCACCGCCTTTGCCAGCCCATCCAGTCCCTGGCCGGTTTTCACGCTGACCTCCACCACCGGCGGCATGGGATCCAGATCCAGCACCGGGATGGGAGCGGCAGGCAGGTCTCCCTTGGTCCACACCAAAATAGTGGGGGCATGGGTCATGGCCTCCTCCAGCAGAGCGGCATCCTCCGCCGTAAAGGGCACCGAACCGTCGCACAGCAGCAGCACCAGTTCGGCCTGCTCCAGGGCGGCCCGGCTCCGCTCCACTCCAATGCGCTCCACCTCGTCCGCCGTCTCCCGGATCCCGGCGGTGTCAATGACCCGCAGCGTCACATTTCCCAGCCGGCAGCGGGCCTCCACCGTGTCCCGGGTGGTGCCGGGCACATCGGTCACGATGGCCCGCTCATACCCCACCAGGGCATTGAGCAGAGAGGACTTGCCCGCATTGGGTCGACCGATAAGGGCGCAGGGTACCCCGCCGGTGAGATAACGTCCCCGCTCATAGGTACGCAGCAGATCGTTCAGCCCCTCCTGTGCCCGTTCCAGGCCTGTCCGGATGGTCTCTGCCCGGAAGGGGTCGATGTCCTCATCCGGGTAATCCAGCACCGCATGGAAATGGGCCATCAGGTCCACCAGAACGTCATAGATGGCGCCCACCCGGCGGCTGAGGGCGCCGGAGAGCTGCCCGGCGGCCTGATGGACCGCTGCCGGAGTCTCCGCATCGAGAAGGTCGGCCACCGCCTCCGCCTGCGCCAGGTCCAGCTTGCCGTTGAGGAAAGCACGGCGGGTAAACTCTCCCGGCCCCGCCTGCCGCACGCCCCGGGCAAACAGCGCCTCCAGCCCAAGCGCCAGAACCATGGGAGAACCATGGCACTGCAATTCCGCCGTATCCTCACCGGTATAGCTTTCCGGTCCCCGTGAGATCGTGGCCAGTACCTGGTCAATGGCCGCTCCATCCGGCCCCAGCAGTGTTCCATATACCAGACGGCGGCTGGGGTACTCCTCCAGCGGCCGTCCGGAGGCGGCACGAAACACCGCGCCCGCTGCGGCGATGGCCTCCGGCCCGCTCAGACGCAGGATGCCGATGGCGCTGGGGACGGGCGGAGTGGCAATGGCGGCAATCGTATCGGACATGCTCTCACCTCATACTGCATTGATGGGTCTTATTGTAACACACTCCTGTCTTCTGGGAATAAAAATTTTTTTGTCAATTCCGCCGTAGCATTTTTACTTGACTTCACCTATGTTAACAGTTTTTGCATATTTTAGTTTTCCACCCCTGTGTGGACAAGTGTGGAAAACCCTGTGGACAATGTGGAAAACCCGTGCACCGTCTATATTATCCATATATTTACAATGTAACAACTGTGTATATTCCAATGCATAGTCCCTGTCAAAGCCCTTAAAGACTGATTTCGGCCCTTGTCAAAAAGAGACCCTGCTTTTTGGATAAGGTGCCCATTGTTTTCCTTTATCAAGGATGCTAAACTATTGTTAGTGCTAAAAAATATTTTTTATGGAGGCGATTTACATGCCCCCGCCTGCTCTGCGCCGCTACGGGATGTTTTTCTGTGGTGTGGCCGTCACCGCCCTGGGGATCGCGCTGATCACCCTGGCCGGTATGGGGACCTCTGCCGTATCCAGCCTGGCCTATGTGCTCCATTTTGTCTTTCCGCGCTTTTCCCTGGGCACATTTTCCTTCCTGGTCAACCTCACCATGCTAGCCGGGCAGATTTTGCTGCTGCGGGGCCGGCTGCCCCGGGTTCAGCTGCTCCAGATCCCGGCCACCTTCCTGTTCTCCTTCTGTATCGATCTGTGGATGGCCCTGCTGGAATCGCTGATCCCTCAGGCATACGCCGGGCGCTGGTGCGTGCTGCTGCTGGGTTGCGCCACCCTGGGGCTCGGTGTGGCGTTGCAGGTAACGCCCAATGTACTGATTCTTCCCTGCGAGGGCTTTGTGCGCACCGCCAGCCAGGTCTTCGGCTGGGACTTTGGCAAGACCAAAACCGGCTTTGACCTGTCCATGCTGGCCGCTGCCGTGCTGGTCTCTCTGGTCTGTCTGGGCGGAATCCAGGGTCTGCGGGAGGGCACGCTGGTATGTGCGCTCACTGTGGGCGGCATCTCCCGTTTTTTCTGCCGCCGCCTCTCTCCTCTGCTGGAATCCCGGGCCGCTCAACCGGTTTCTCACACGGTGTAAAACAAGCAATCAGGGCGTATGGCCGATGGCCATACGCCCTGATTTTGCGTTTTATCGCTCCTGCAGCCGCCGGGAAATTACCTGGGCTACCTTTACGCCCGATGCCCCTGCCTGGGCCAGGCCGCGGGTGACGCCTGCGCCGTCGCCCACAGCAAAAAAGTTGGGCAGCGCGGTCTCCAGTTCACTGGAAAGGACCAGCCGGGCGGAATAGAACTTCACTTCCGCGCCATAGAGCAGCGTGTCGTAATTGGCGGTACCGGGGGCCAGCTTGTCCAGCTGGTAGATCATCTCGATGATATCATCCAACTGCCGCTTGGGCAGCGCCAGAGACAGGTCTCCGGGTACGGCCGCGGTGAGGGTGGGCCGGACAAAGGACTTGCTCATCCGGTGCTCGTTGGTGCGGATGCCGCTGACCAAGTCCCCGAAGCGCTGTACCAGCACGCCGCCGGCCAGCATGTTGCTCAGGGAGGCAATGTGCTTGCCGTAGCGGTAGGGCTCGTTGAAGGGCTGGGTGAAACGATTGGACACCAGCAGGGCGAAGTTGGTGTTTTCACTGCGCAGTTTGGGGTCGGAGTAGGAGTGGCCGTTGACGGTGTTGATGCCCTCCACATTCTCGGCCACCACGTGACCGTAGGGGTTCATACAGAACGTACGCACCTGGTCGCCGTACTGCTTGGTACGATAGACCAGCTTGGATTCATACACCACATCGGTGATATGCTCGAATACCTTGGCGGGCAGCTCCACCCGCACGCCGATGTCCACCTGGTTGTTGACCAGCTCAATGCCCAGCTGCTTGCACTGGTTGGAGAACCACTCCGCGCCGGAGCGGCCGGGGCCGGCGATGAGCCAGGTACAGTCCACCTCGTCTCCACGGTCGGTGATCAGGCGGTAGCCCTCCGCCCCCAGGTTCTCGATCTTGGTCACCGCCGTACGGAAGCGGAATTCCACCCCCTGGCGGACCTCCTCATAAATGCTCTGGAGGATCTTCAGGTTGTTCTCGGTACCCAGATGCTTGCACCGGGCCTGGAGCAGATGCAGGTCAAACTCCAGCGCCCGCTTCTCCAGCGCCTTGGCTGCCGGGGTCTCGGTGGAGAAAACCTGGTCGGTAGCCCCGTGCTTCATATTGATGGAGTCCACGTAGTCGATGAGGGCCATGACCTCTTCTCTGGGCATAAAGTCGGTCAGCCAGCCGCCAAACGCAGTGGTAAAGTTGTACTTCCCGTCGGAGAAGGCCCCAGCCCCACCGAAGCCGCACATGGTGTCGCACACCTTGCAGTGGATGCACTCCTTCACCTTGCCCGCCACAATGGGGCAGCTGCGGGTGTAGATGTCGGCCCCCTGGTCCAGGGTGACCACCTTGAGGCCCGGGTTGCGGTGCATAAGTTCATAACCGGCGAAGATGCCGGCCTCACCGCAGCCGATGATGGCAACGTCATAGCGTGTGTTCATGCGCGATCTCTCACTTTATTTCATATTTGGCAGGTATCATACCACCTATCCACTTTGATATTATAACAAAAATTCGCTTTTTTGACAACGGCGATCCCCGTCCGTTACAAAAAGATTTTATATTCGCATCCAGTGTACCGCTTTGCGCTACTTTGGGGTATAGGCGGCCACTTCAATACCAGTGTAATACCATTTGAGGATCTCCTCATAGGTTTTGCCCTCTTTGGCCAGGGCATTGGCTCCGTACTGGCTCATACCCACCCCATGACCGTAGCCGGTAACCGAGAAGATGACCCCGTCCGCACCGGCGGAGACGGTAAAGCTGGTGGAACGCAGGGCAAACAGGGTGCGCAGCGCCGTGCCGCTGACCGTGACGCCGCCCACATCCACCGTCTCCACTCCGCCAGCCGAGTTGGGAACCGTATTCTGGAACCAGCTGTTGGGTTCCCCCGACAGATCGGCCTGTGGATACTGGGCCAGCAGCTTGCTTTTGAACTCCTCCAGGGGCACGGTGACGGTGGAGTGGTAATTGGGGACCTCCTCCCCCTCGGGACTGTCCACACTGGTGAGATAGGGCACCGAGTTGCCCCACACCTCCACCGCATCCACGGTCTTCCCCGCGGCGGAGGAGAAAAAGACCGCCTGGATAGGCTGCCCCTGGTAGAGGGCCGCCATGCCGTCGGTGTCCGCCACGGCAGCGGAAATCTTTTCGGTGTACGCCTGGGCGTTGTCTCCCCAGTTGGAGGCGGCTTGTTCGGGGGTTATGTAAGCCTGACAGCAGGTGATATCGGTACACACATCGGCATCCGGATGGGTCTCTGAGGTGCGCTCCATCTTGGATACGGTATAGGTCCGGGCGGCCACCGCCTGGGCCTTGAGGGCTTCCGGTTCAAACGAGGCGGGCATCTCGGCGGCCACTACCCGCCACAGATATTTATCCAGCGGCAGAGCCAGCACCTCCCCGTCCCCCAGCGCCACCCGGACCGTGATCTGACTGTCCTGACTCAGTGCGGGGGTGACCACCGTGTGGTCGATGGGCAGGCTGCCGGTTGCCTGAGGCTCCGTCTCCTGGTCTGGTTCTCCCAGCAGCAGCAGGGGCAGCAGAAACAGCGCCAGAAACAGCGCCAGGGCGGTGGCCGCCACCTGCTTCATACCGGTCGTCCCTCCTGTTTTTTGCAAGTTGTGTTTCATTTTATTTCACATCCCAAGCGGCCATTTTCTTTTGTTGACTGGACGTCAAAAAAGAGATACAATACTGTGCAAAAGTATTTGGGCAAAGGAGCGGCTGAACATGCAAAACGATGACCGGAACTCTTCTGCACGCTTTATGGAAAGTCTATGCGGGGAATATCAGGCGCATAACCACATCGACCCTGCTTTTTATGAGCGCTACAATGTCAAGCGCGGCCTGCGCAACGCCGATGGTACCGGCGTGATGGCGGGTGTCACCCAGATCGGCAACGTCATGGGCTACTATCTGCAGGACGGCGAGCGTGTCCCCGCCCCGGGCAAGCTGGTCTACCGGGGCATCGACGTGGAGGAGCTCATCAACGGCTTTGTCAGCGAGGGTCGCTTTGGCTATGAGGAGACGGCCTATCTGCTTCTCTTCGGGGCCCTGCCCACCCGTCAGCAGCTGGCCTCGTTCCAGCAGCTGCTGGCCGAACATCGCGCACTGCCCCCCATGTTTACCGAGGACATGATCCTCAAGGCACCCAGTCCCGACGTAATGAACAAGCTGGCCCGGGCGGTGCTGGCCCTCTATTCCTATGACGACGACCCGGACAACATGTCTTTGTCCAATCAGCTCTCCCAGGCCATCCAGCTGGTGGCCCGGGTACCGGTGATCGTAGCTCATGCCTTTGCCGCCAAGCGCCACTACTACGACAACGAGTCTCTCTACCTCCACCGTCCTCAGGAAGGACTGGGCGTGGCGGAGAACTTCCTTTACTCCGTGCGCCACGACAACCAGTTCACCGCTGAAGAGGCCCGCCTGCTGGACCTGTGCCTGGTGCTCCACGCCGAGCACGGCGGCGGCAACAACTCGGCCTTCACTTGCCGGGTCCTCTCCTCCTCCGGCACCGACATCTACTCGGCCATCGCCGCAGCCATCGGTTCGCTGAAAGGCCCCCGCCATGGTGGCGCCAACAAGAAAGTTATGGAGATGTTCGGCTACATCGAACAGGGAGTAGGCGACTGGAAGGATGACGACGAGGTGCGCGCCTACCTGGGCAAGCTGCTGAAGAAGGAGGCCGGGGACCGCTCTGGCCTGATTTACGGCATGGGCCACGCCATTTATACCCTGTCCGATCCCCGGGCGGTCATTCTCAAGCGCTTTGCCAAAAACCTGGCCCAGACCAAGGGCATGCTGGACGAATTCGAGCTCTTTGAGACCGTGGAACGGCTGACCCCCGAGGTCCTGCGCACCGTCAAGGGGGAGCAGAAGGTGGTGTGCGCCAACGTGGACCTGTTTTCCGGCCTGGTGTACAAGATGATGGGCATCCCCATGGAGCTGTACACGCCCCTCTTCGCCGTGGCCCGGGTGGTGGGCTGGTGCGCCCACCGCATTGAGGAGGTCTACCAGCCCGGCAACCGCATCATCCGCCCGGCCTATAAGGCCGTGGCCCCCATGCGGCCCTTTGTCCCCCTGGATCAGCGCTGACGCTTGCCGCCGCCTCAAAAAACAGGTCCAAAACCGGCAGATTTGTGCTAAAATAAGCCTATCTTATTCAGAAAGCGGGCGGTGAGGCATGCAGATCCAGCAGTTGACGTATTTCGTGACCGTAGCCGAGCAGGGCAGTATCAACAAGGCTGCGGAAAAGCTCTTCGTGACCCAGCCCAACCTGAGCAAGGCCATTTCCAATCTGGAAAATGAACTCAAAGTGCGCATCTTTGACCGGACCAACAAAGGCGTGGCCCTTACGGATGATGGTCGGAAACTTTACCAGTACGCCCGCACCATTCTCAACCAGATGGAGCTCATCCAGAACCTGTCTCAGAAGGAACGGCCCCGCCTGCTTTCCATCGCCTCCTATCCCATCATCACCATGGGACGGCTTGTGGCCGACTTCTACAACGCCCACCGGCAGGATTCCATCAGCATCAAACTGGTGGAGCAGCGGATGCAGCAGGTCATTGAAAGCGTGGAGAGCGCCCGGGCGGAGATCGGCTTCGTGATGAGCAACAACGTGCAGGTCAAGGAGCTTAAGCACATGCTCCACTTTAAAAACTTGGAATTTCATCCCCTGGGTCTGGACACCTGGTATGCCAATGTGGGGCCCAATAACCCGCTCTATCACCGGGAGCAGGTGACCATGGAGCAGCTGCTGGACTTCCCCTTTGTCCGCCTGCCCGATGACTATTTCTCCAACCTGACCCACTATCTGGAGATCGACGGGGTCCGCCTGGCACGCTTCCGGCGGGTGGTATATGTCAGTGACAGCGCCGCCATTCTGGCCCTGCTGCGCCAGACCGATGTGATCCGCTTTGGTCCGGGACTCAGCGCCCGGGACTTTGATGCGTACGGCATACGTTCCATTCCCATCCGCAACTGCAATGTGCAGATCAATGTGGGCTGGCTCCAGCGCAAGCGGGAATTGCTCAGTCCCGAGGCTCAGGAATTTGTCGGTCTGCTGGAAGGGCTGTATCCCCCTTCTCAGGGGGCAGATGGGATGGATCAGCTGCTATAACCAGATATTCCATTTATTTATGACCAGATTATAACTACAGGGAGATAGATGTTCAATTCGACGAACACTCTCCAAAAGTTCGACAAAAAGGTCGGCTCTGTATTTGTATACAGTGCTGGCCTTTTCGTTTTTTTATACAAATTGCATTCACTTGTTCCATGCGTTTTCGCCAAGTTGACCGGTTTATAACTGCGTTATAACTTTTTCGGCTTGGACAGGTTGAAAAACGGCATGGTATGCTTTGGCCAAGAAAGGATGAGGGGTATGACAGCGGTTATCGCACTGACGATTTTACTGTGTATCTATGCAGTGGGTGAACTCATTGCGCAGAAAACCAAGGCCGTATTTTCCACCGTGCTGGGAATTGCACTGATGCTGCTGGCCGGATTCTGGAGCGGCCTGCTCCCCCGCACCATCATCGACGACGCCCAGGTCACGGGCTTCGGCAATGTGATTGCCGGACTGCTCATCGTCTCCCTGGGCACCACCATTGACTTTGCCGAGCTGCGCCGGCAGTGGAAGGTGGTGGTCACCTCTCTGGTGTGTCTGTGCGGCGCGGTGGGCGCCATCCTTCTCATCGGTATCCCCATCATCGGTCAGGACATGGCCGTGGCGGGTGCACCCATCTTTGCCGGTGGCAGTGCTGCCACCCTGATCATGACCACCGCCCTGGAGGAAAAGGGCCTGACCCTGGCCAGCACCTTCTGCATCGTGCTGTATGTCACCCAGAAATTCATCGGCGTGCCCATCGCCTCCCTGCTGCTGCGGCGCACCGCCCGGCAGTTCCGGGACGATCCCAAGCTGGTGGCCGAATACAGCCAGCAGCAGCAGGCCGGTTCCACTGCCGCCCATGGCCCGCTCCAACTGCCCCCTGTATTTGCCCGTCCCTCCGTCTACCTGGCCAAGCTGGGTCTGGTGGCGGTATCCGCCCACTTCCTGTCTCTGCTCACCGGCGGCGTGATCCACTATTTTGTGCTCTGTCTCATCATGGGCGCGGTGTTCTTTGCCCTGGGCTTTTTGGAAAAGGGTATCCTGGCCAAGACCCAGGCCAGCGGTCTGATCACCTTCTTTGTCACCATCCTGATCTTCTCCAACCTGGCTACCACTACCCCGCAGCAGGTGCTCTCGGTTCTGCCGGCCCTGATCCTCTCCGCCGTGTGCGGCGTGGCCGGCACGCTGGTCATGGGATTTCTCTGCGCCAAGCTGCTGCGTTTTCCCTTTGGTCTGGCGGTGTCCTTCGGCATCAGCTGTACCTTTGGCTTTCCCACTACGATGCTCATTCCCCAGGAAGTGGCCGAGGCATTCGGCCGCAACGAGGCAGAAAAAGCTGCCATTCTTAATTATCTTCTGCCAAAAATGCTCACTGCCGGCTTTGTTACGGTGACCATCGCCTCGGTGCTCATCGCGGGCGTAGCCGTCCGATTGCTGTGAGTGGATAAAGGAGGATTTTTATGGAGGAAATTTTTAAAGACATCCGCCGCTACATCGACAGCCAGCGCGAACCCATGCTGGCGCTGTGGGAGGAGCTGGTCAATACCGAAAGCGGCTCCCGCCAGCTGGAGGGCGTGGAGGCGGTGTGCAACATCCTGCGGCGGGAGCTGGAGGGCGCGGGGGCCAAGACCCGGGTCATTCCTATGGAGAACGCCGGCGGAGTGCTGGTAGCCGAGTGGAATGCCGACAGCCCCAACGCTCCTCTGCTCTTTATCGGCCACATGGACACCGTCTTCAAAGAGGGCGCCGCCCGGGACAACCCTTTCCGCATCGATGAAAATGGTTATGCCCACGGCCCCGGCGTACTGGATATGAAAGCGGGTCTGGTTATCGCTGTCTACGCCATCAAGGCTCTTGCTGAACTGGGCTTTACCGCCCGGCCCATCAAGTGCATCTTCGCCGGTGACGAGGAAAACCTGCACATGTTCTCTGACGCCAAGCAGGCCATGCAGGCCGAGGCGGTGGGCGCGCTGGCCGCCTTCAACTTTGAGACAGGCTACATGGACAACCGCTTCGTTGTGGGGCGCAAGGGCGGCGGCCCGGTCAAGCTGACGGTTCACGGTACAGCCTCCCACTCGGGCATTGCCCCGGAGAAGGGCCGCTCCGCTATCCTGGAGGCCGCCCACAAGATCGTGGCTTTGGAGGCCTGCAACGACTTTGCCCGCGGCCGGCTCATCAATTGCGGCAAGATCTCCGGCGGTATGGGCGAGAACACCATTCCCGACCTGTGTACAATCAACATCGGCATCCGTTTCCCCACCACCGAGATCAAGAACGAGATCATGGAGGCCCTGGAACAGGCCACAGCTCACAGCACCGTACCTGACACCTGGGCCGAGCTGGACACCAGCCGTCTGATGAACTGCATGGACACCACCGACGGGGTCATGGCCTTGTTTGGTCACCTCAAACGCACCGCTACCACCTGCGGTTTTGGCGAGATCGACTGTTTCCAGGTAGGCGGTCTGTCTGACTCCGGCATCACAGTGGCCTGCGGCGTGCCAACGGTCTGCGGCATGGGTGCCCGGGGCGAGGGCAACCACACCCCCGATGAGTACGCCGAGGTGGAGTCTCTGTTCCAGCGCTGCATCCTGGCCGCCTGCGCAGCGTTCAGCCTGAAGGATGATTTTGCAGATCAATAAGAGAGAGGCAAAAGGAGGAAAACACCATGCAACAAGCGCAAACATCCACACAAAAGGAAAAGGTTGGCATCGGCGCGTGGATCGCGTTGATTGTGCTCATCCTGGTGCTCTCGGGCGCATTCCGCACGGCGGATGGCCCCATCAAGGTGCTGGACTTCACCAATCTGTCCGGTACCTTCGGTCAGATCGGCGATACGGGTGCCAACCTCATCGGCTCCGGCGGCACCGGCGCCAAGGACGGCTTTATGGCCGGCTTCAACCTGATCCCCGCTGTCATGTTCTTCTGCGGACTGCTGGGCGTGTTTGAACAGCTGGGCGCTTTCAAGGCCTCCGACATTCTCTTCCGCCCCTTGCTTCGCCCCCTGCTGGGTATCCCCGGCAAGTGCGGCATCGCCTTCATCTCCAGCTTCACCGGCTCGGACGTAGCGGCCGTCATGACCCGCGAGCTCTATGAGAGCGGCGACATCACCGACGACGAACGGACCATCTTCGTCGCCTATCAGTACGCCGGCTCGGCCTGTATCAACAACACCATCACCGGCGGTGCGCCCCTGGTTGCCATCTGTCCGGTGGCACTGGGTCCCTGCATCCTGATTATGGTACTCTGCAAGCTCATCGGCGCCAATGTGGTGCGCATCATTCTGCGCTTGCGGAGAAAAAAGGCTTAAGGAGGAGAACACACTATGAGCGCTGAAGTGAAAACTCCGGCGGCCGCTCCGGCCGCTCCGGCGAAAGAGAAGAAGCCCTCCATCGTCGATACGTTTCTGAAGGGCTGCGCCAAAGGCTTTAAGGTGGGCATTGAGAACATCACCCCCGCCATGATCCTGGGCTACGTGCTGGTTTACATTTTGCAGGAGACCGGCCTGATGGACCTGCTGGGCGTGATCATGTCTCCCGTCATGGGCCTGTTTGGCCTGCCCGGCGAGGCCTTTGCCGTACTCATCTCCGCTTTCTTTGCCAAAGCGTCCGGCTGTGCCACCGCTGTATCCATGTATCAGGCGGGCACTCTGACCCTGGGCCAGGCCTCCATGATGCTGCCCGCCTGCATCCTGATGGGCACCCTCATCGGCCACTACGCCCGTATCGTACTGGTCACCGGCTCCAACAAGAAGTGGCACCCCCTGCTCATCGGCGTCTGCCTGCTGGACGCAGCCATCAGTCTGGTCATTATGCGTGTCATCCTGGCAGCCATGGGCGTACAGTAACGCAACTCGGAAAGGAAGGAAGATTTCTATGCGATCCAGGCAGCGCGGCCTTCAGCTGGAGGCTTTCGGCAGTATTTTGATCATCACGGTCATCCTGGCCGACCGGTTCCTCTATACCCTCCAGGATGGATTTATCCTGGGCGCAGCCATCGTTTCTGCCGTAACCCTCATTGCCGGTATCCGCATGGTGAAGCGGGCAGAGGAGGAAATGGACGCTGCAGCACGGCGCGGCCAGTGAACGCATAGCAAAAGGCCCGGTCCAGCAGGACCGGGCCTTTTGCTATGTACTTCCAGCACCCGCGCGTCCCCGACGCGCCGTATGCCGGGCCTGTTTGTGCAGAGGCAGGGTGATGATAAAGCTGGTAAAACGCCCGTTGCTTTCACAGCGAATGCTTCCGCCATGGGATTCCACAATCTCCTTGGCAATGGCCAGCCCCAGCCCCGCTCCACCGGTACGGGTAGAGCGGGCGGCATCCAATCGATAAAACTTCTGGAAGATGTTGGCCAGCTCCCCCTCCGGGATCTCCAGTCCCTCGTTGCGGATGGTGATCTCAGCCTGCCTGCCCACGCTTTTGGCCCGGATGTCCACCTGACCGCCGGGCACGCTGTAATTGACCGCGTTGCGCAACACATTATCAAAGACCCGGGCAAGTTTGTCCGGGTCTCCGAGCACCACCAGGTGGTGCTGGATCTCCACACTGCAGCGCAGCTGCTTCTCGGCAAAAATCGGGTAGAACTCGTCAGAAAGCTGCTCCAGCAGCATAGACAGCTGGATGGGATGCCGTTCCTCCTCCCCGCTGTCCAGGTCCATACGGGTGATGTCGAAGAACTCCCCCAGCAGTTCCTCCAGCCGCAGGGCCTTGTCCAGCGCGATACCGGTAAATTTAGCCCGCTGCTCCTCGTCCAGATCCGGCCCATCCCGCAGCAGGGTCAGGTAGCCCACCACCGAGGTCAGCGGCGTCTTCAAATCGTGGGCCAGAAAGGCAACCAGATCCCCCTTGCGCTGCTCATTCTCCCGGGCAGCCACCGCTTTGGCTTCCAGCTGCCGCTGAATCGCGTTCAGGTCAGCCTGGATGGGGGCCAGCTCACGAGGCAGAGCGACCGGTTCAGCCGGATCTTCCACCATGCGCTGTGTGGCGGCGCTGATCTGATCCAGCCAGCGGGTAAACCGCCCCATGGCCAGATAAAAGGCAATCAGCATGAGCACTATGGTGCACAGGGTCAGGATCTCCTGCTTATTGTTGCGGATATAGTGTTGATAGAGCATCTGCGCCTGTTCCGTGGTCTGGCCAAACAAGCTGGTGGCCGCCCAGAGGAAAAACCGTGCAAAGGGGTCCTGCAGCGCTCCGTCAATGACCACTTCCAGCACAAACAGCCCCACCCCGCCGGCGACAATGGTGCCCAGCACCACCAGCAGCAGCATCTTTCGCTTCAGGCGGGTATACTTTCCCTCCATATCCATCCTCCTAATGTCCGCGTCCCACCGCCCGGCGGGCAAAACGGATCACCGACCAACCGCCCCCCAGCAGCAATACCTCCAGGAAGCCGGCAAACCGCCACAGTACCAGCGCCACCGCCGTATGTCCGCCAAACACCGGGCCCATGAACAGGAAAAAGCTTCCTTCCGCTCCCCCCGCATTCCCGGGCAGCATGATAATACGGGAAAGCACCATCACCAGGCACTGCACCAGCACCAGTTCCCAGAAGGAACAGCCTGTGAGCCCCAGGCCTCGATACAGAAAATAGGGAATGGAAAACAGGGCGGTCAATTCCAGAAACATTCCGGCAAACAGCCCTGCCAGCATCCGCTTTTTCCCCCGCAGGACCCCCAGCTGTTCACAAAATTCATCCACCTTACCCATGGCTTTCTCCACCATTCCCTCCCGGGCCATCACCTTCCAGTGCCGGGACAGCCAGGTGAGAATGCGCCGGACAAGCCGCCGGATGGGATCCGGCTTGGCCGCTGTAAACAAAGCCAGGGCACACAGGGCCACATACAGGACGATCAGTATACCCGCCCCCGCTACGGCCGGGCCCAGTCCCTCCTGCCGCCAGAACACTTCATAGAGCAAAGCCGCCACAGCGTAACCGGTATACACCAGGGTATTTGCCACCAGCTTCCAGGTATAGATGGAGGCGGTATAGGTGGCACTCATGCCCGCATCATACATAAGCTTGAGCTGGATGGGCGCTCCGGCCGGCCCCAGCTTATAGTAAAATTCTCCGATATAGGCCGCATCCAGACAGCCGCTCAGCCGGACGGGACAGCCCGCTGCCGCCCCCATGCCGTAAAAAATCAGTCCATCGATACTCTCGCTCACCGGAATGCAGAGCGCTGCCCCCGCCAGCCACAGCGGACGGATGCCCTCCAGCACCGTTTTCAGATCCATGGTGCGCTGAACATAGAGCATCAGTCCCACCAGAATAATCCCACCAATGGTAAGACCCACGATGGAGAAGATACGGTTAAAGCGCTCCTTGGCGCTGTGTTGTTTCGTTGCTACCACCCCGCTGTCTCTCAGTAGATCCTCCGCAGCCTACCGCCGCACCGGCAACGGTAATGCTCTGGGCGGCGGACCAGGGCCGAACACCGGCGACGGGGAAATTCCGCACCACATTGGATGCATTTCACCAGATATCGCCCCGTTTCCTCCGGCTCTGTCACTCCCAGTTCCCGACAGGTGGAAGTGCGGGAAATGGTATAGCCGTAGGCGGCGTTCATCCGTGCGGCGTAGCCCTTCCATACCACGCCGTGATTCCGGCAACCGGGACAGGTGTGCAGCACTTCGTGGGCCAAGACCTGCATGCACGCCCACTCTTCCGCCCCCAGCAGCCGCTGAGACAGCTCAATGCGGTATCGCTCTCCCTCCTGGATGCAGCAGCCAAACCGGCCCACTGCCCGGCGGTTTACCGACACATGGGGCTCCATACGCCCTGACACGGGAATCCCCAGCGCTCGTGCCTGCTCCACCACCCGTGCCAGCAGAATATCCCATCCTTCCATGCCGTCTCCCCCCGGTACGTCTGATCCGCTCTATTGTAGCATCCTTTTTCCCAAAAGTCACTAGCCGTCCCATGGTCCCTCACATAGAATGACCCATGAGGTGATCCGTCATGCATTATACCCGCTATCCCTGCGGCTGTGTGCCCCCCTGCTCTCCGTGGCCACCCGGCCCAACCGGGCCCACTGGACCTACCGGGCCTACTGGACCCACCGGACCTACTGGGCCTACTGGACCCACCGGACCTACTGGGCCTACTGGACCCACCGGACCTACTGGGCCTGCCGGACCTGCCGGGCCCACCGGACCTACTGGGCCTACCGGACCTGCCGGAGCTACCGGAGCTACCGGAGCTACCGGACCTACTGGGCCTACCGGACCTGCCGGAGCTACCGGAGCTACCGGACCTACTGGACCCACCGGGTCTCCCGGAGCTACCGGACCTACCGGACCTGCCGGACCTACCGGGCCTACCGGGCCTGCCGGACCTACCGGGCCTGCCGGGCCTACCGGACCTGCCGGAGCTACCGGGCCTACTGGACCTACTGGACCTACTGGACCTGCCGGGCCCACCGGACCTGCCGGGCCTACCGGACCTGCCGGACCTACCGGACCTACTGGGCCTACCGGACCTACTGGGCCTACCGGACCTACTGGGCCTACCGGACCTACTGGGCCTACCGGACCTACTGGAGCTACCGGGCCCACTGGACCTACCGGGCCTATCCCAGACGACATATTTGCTTCTTTCTTCTCTACTGAGCGTTCCGTACCCAATAACTCTTCTCTTCCGTTTTTCCCAATCCTCACCGATCCTACAGACAACATCACGCTCTCCGATCCACAGAAGATTCTGCTTCAACCGGGCTACTATCAAATTTCCTTCAGTGTATCTGTAATTCTGGCCTCTCCCGGCTATCTCCAGATCACGCCCTCCCTGGGTGGTTCCCCTCAACTGCAATTGGGCATTTACTACCGTACCGGGAGCAGCAATTCCTCCGCCAATGGCAGCAGCTCCTTTCAGCTGTATACGGCTGCCCCGGCTGTCTTCGCCCTTAACTATAACAGCGATGTAACCGGGACCAACTTGGAAGCTACCTTGTCCATTCAGAAACTCAATCGCACCGTCTAAGCGTTTAAACACCTGCCGGATGTCCCTTCCATCCGGCAGGTTCTTATCTTTTTCTTACGTTTTGGGTCACTCCTTGACTTATCTGACCCTATTTGGCTATAATGCCCTTGAAAGGGGAGCCGTTATGGACGCAAATATTCTGATTGTAGATGATGAGCCCGAGATTGCTGATCTGGTGGAGGTCTATCTGAAGAGCGAAGGCTTTACTGTATTTAAGTTTAGTACCGGTACGCAGGCCTTAGCCTGTGTGCACAGTCAACATCTGGATCTGGCCATTTTGGACGTTATGCTCCCTGACATCAGCGGCTTTACCTTGTGCAGCGAGATCCGGAAGGAATATCATTTCCCCGTACTCATGCTGACCGCCAAAGTCGATGATATGGATAAAATCACCGGCCTGACCATTGGTGCGGATGACTACATCACCAAACCCTTCAATCCTCTCGAACTCACCGCCCGGGTAAAGGCCCATCTCCGGCGCTACACCCGCTACAACGAGCCCAACAAGCCTGCCGACAGCCGGGATATCCTAGACTTCAACGGACTGGTGATCAACCGCGCTACCCATGAGTGCTGGTTGTATGATAAACCGCTGAATCTCACGCCCATTGAGTTTGATATTCTGTGGATGCTTTGTGAAAACCGTGGCCAGGTCATTTCCGCGGAACGTCTTTTCGAGAGTGTGTGGGGCGAAAAATATTTGGACCGGAATAACACGGTCATGGTTCACATCCGCCGCCTGCGGGAAAAGATGGGGGAGCCTTCTCGCAATCCCCGTTTCATCAAAACCGTCTGGGGCGTGGGATATAAAATTGATTAAATAAAATTTTTTGAAAAAAACGGTTGACAAATGGGGAAGGCTACGCTATACTAAATATCGCCCTGTTCGTGAGGGCGCTGATTTGGCGGCATAGCTCAGTTGGCTAGAGCATGCGGTTCATACCCGCAGTGTCCCCGGTTCAAATCCAGGTGCCGCTACCAGCCCAAAAGACGGCACTTGCCGTCTTTTGGGAAACCTCTTTCGCTTTTCTAGGCCTGCTTGGGCAACCTGGCCCGTTGGTCAAGTGGTTAAGACACCGCCCTTTCACGGCGGTAACACGGGTTCGAGTCCCGTACGGGTCACCACCATGGAGGCGTAGCTCAGCCGGTAGAGCACTTGCTTCACACGCAAGGGGTCACAGATTCGAGTTCTGTCGTCTCCACCAAGCAAAAAGGACATCCAGACGGATGTCCTTTTTGCTTTTCTTTTTGTTTTTTAAGGCTTTCTTACGATTGCCTAAAGCTCTGTATGGAAAGCTTGTCTCTCCCTCCGCCCCGTGCTATTATGACTGCACATTTTGACAAGGGGGCATTTCCTATGAACCGACACGCACCAAAAGCGCTTCTGCTGGCTGGATTTCTGATGCTGGCGTTGGCCGCCTGTAAACCCAATGTACCCGTCCCGGCCTCCTCGCCCTCTGCACCCGTGGAGAGCCCCGAGGAAACGGTCCGCACCTTTGAAGGAGTACTGAACCTGGTGGATACCGGCCTGGACTACCTGGTCCTGGTGGACGATGACGGAAACTTTTACCGCTTTAACCTCAACGGCGTCTCCACCGACGATCTGGTCCCCGGCGATCATGTGAAAGCCAGTTATACCGGTACGTTGAGTGCAGAGGATGGCTCCATCACCGCCACCCTGACCGCGTTGGAAAAGATCGCATAACCTGCAACCGGACGTTCTTCCCGTTGGAGACGTCCGGTTGTTTTTATCTCAGATTTGACAGTCGGAGCCCACTATGCCATAATGAGGGCAGTGTTCAATAAAATAAGGAGGGAAGTGTGATGGACACTTCATATGCCTCCCAGACCCGGCTGAAAACCCTGTGGCACCTATCCTGGCCCGCCATCATCGAGCAAGTACTGGTCACTATGGTCAGCTACGCCGATACTGCCATGGTGGGTGTACTGGGCGCGGCGGGTACCGCTGCCGTCTCGGTAAATGCGGCTCCCATCTGGTTGGGCAACGGCCTGATGACCGGGGTCGGCATCGGCTACTCCGTACAGGTATCCAACGCAATCGGCGCAGGGGATGAGACCAGAGCTCGCCAGGTCATCCGCCAGGGGGTATTGGCCGCGTTTGTGGTAGGGATCGTTGGTCTGGTGATCTATCAGCTATTGGCCGGAGTGCTGCCGGGCTGGCTGGGAGCGGAGCCAGACGTCCTGCCCCAGGCCACAGCCTATCTGCGCTGCTACACCATGGCCATGCCTTTCACTGCCTGCGGCTATGTTTTTTCCGCCATACTGCGCTGCATGGGCAACACCAGGGCCCCGCTCTATTTCAATACCGGAGCTAACCTGATCAACGTCATACTTAATTTCTTTTTGATTTATCCGACCCGGACCACCCATCTGCTGGGGGCCACCTTGACGCTCCCCGGAGCCGGCCTGGGGGCGGCAGGAGCCGCTGTGGCCTCGTCTATCGCTCTGGTTTTCTCGGGTATCGCACTGTTATTGGTCGGTATGCGTCAGGGGGAGCGTTTCCGCGTACACTTTCGGGAGTGTTTTCGCCCAGACCGCTCCATCATCCTCCAGGCAGTACGGCTGGGTGTGCCCTCAGCCGTGGAGCGGGCCACCATCAATCTGGGCCAGATCGCTATGACAGCCGTGGTAGCCTCCCTGGGAACGGTGGCTCTGGCGGCCAACCAGATCGCCACTACAGCGGAAGGGCTGTGTTATCTGCCCGCCTACGGCATCTCTTACGCCGGTATCGCGCTCGTGGGACAGTCCGTGGGCGCAGGAAAACGCGAGGATGCTGCCGCCTATGGCACGCTGGCCGGAAAATTGGGCTTTGGCATCTCGGTGGGTACCGCCTCGGCCCTGTTCCTGCTGGCGCCCGTCCTGGCTGGACTGTTTAATTCCGATCCCCAAGTAGTGGCTCAAGCAGCCCTGATGCTGCGCATCGTGGCTTTCTGTGAGCCCTTCTTTGCCCTGTCCATCATTTTCTCCGGCACTCTGCGTGGTGCATTGGACGTGCGCATCCCCATGGTAGTGGGACTGGTGTGCATGTGGGGTGTGCGAGTAATCCTGGCCCTGGTCCTGGTATACGGGCTGCACATTGGCCTGGCCGGCGTCTGGTTGGCTATGGACGCAGATCTTATCCTGCGGGGGCTTCTGTGTACTCTGCGCTGGCGGCGGGGCCGCTGGACACGCAAATGCGGCTTGGCATAAACGATCTCTTTACATAGAACAAGCCCTGGCTGAAAATACAGCCAGGGCTTGTTCTATCAAATGGGGAGGGTTTGCCGCATCAACGCGGCCACGGATGTACACTCCAGATCCCGCAGCATTCGGTACAGATCCTGGCCACGGGCTTCTCCCAGTACCGGAGCGGTGCAGCGCAGGAACTTCTCCTCCAGGGCCCGGTCGGAAATCGGGTCGGTCAGGTGCCCTACGGGGTAAATCCGCTCGGTATGATACTCACGGCCATCCCGCAGCGTCACCGATACAAAGGCCGGTCCCACGCCCATATCGACAGGCAGTCCATCATAGCGTTCTGCGTGATACAGCCGGGTAACACCAATAATGTGCTGAATCTCCGGCCGGAAAATGATGGCCGGCGCATAATTGGCTGGCATGTTGTCCCGCCCGGTCAGGTAGAGGGCAATTTGGAACCCTACGCTGAACTTGGCCTCATCCCCCGTCTTGGGATCGGGCGTGACCAGCTCCCGCAGCGCCGCAGCGCTCAGCTCCACTCGGATCTCCGCAATGTCTTCCGCCTGCAGATGATGGGCCCGGTCCAGATCTACAAAGGCATCCACTGCCCGGTGGGTACTGCTGCAGGAGGGATACTGCTTGATCGCAAAGCCTGGGGAAGCGATATCATAGGGCTGTCCCAAGCCGCGATACCACTCTCCCGGCAGAGGTGCAAAACGCTGGCCGGTATACTCGTAGAGATAGCCCTCTTTTCCATCCAGCGCGGTGTGAGAAGCGGTATATCCCTCCCGTGCCAGCAGGGCAGCCAGTACACCGTCTGCGGCAGCCTTACCGATATGGACCGACTTGGCATCGGTACCGAAATTCTCCCGTACGCCGCTGGCCATAGAGGCCGCCAGTCCCAAACAATTCTCGATCTGCTCTCGGTTGAGTCCCAACAGATAGGCCGCGCCTGCCGCCGCACCAACCACGCCGGTGACGCTGCTGGCATGCCAGCCCCGCTCGTGCAGAGCACGGGCACACACCCGTCCCAGTTTGCATTCTACTTCCGTGGCCACAGCAAAGGCCTGAAGCAAATCCGCCCCGGAACAATCCTGTTCCTCGCCCAGCGCCAGCAACGTCGGCAGTACAGCCACCGTCGGATGGCCCAGATTGGAACTGGAGGTGTCATCCAGCTCCAATTCATGCCCGCTCACCCCGTTGAGAAAGGCTGCGTCCCGTGCGCCAAAGCCCTGGCCCACGCCTGCCACAGTGGCCCGTCCTGATAATGGCATCAGTTTCAGTGCCCGGTTCACCACCGGAGTGCGGCTTCCCAACACCATGGCTCCCATTGTGTCCAGAATGGAGCGGATGCATAATTCCCGCACCTTCCGATCCATGCTGGCAGGGTGCTGGATAAACTGTGCCAGTCCTTCGATCATTGCCATGTCTCACTCCTCCTCCACATACTGGCCGGCCAAACCGTCCAGCAAGGCGGAGGCTGCTTCCAGCGCATCCCGGCGTTCCTTCCAACGGGAGGAAAGTTCCTCCAGCCGGGCTTCGCCTCGGGTAATCATCTCTTCCACCCGGTCGGGGCTGGGACCACCCACGATGTTGCGCCGTTTGACATTTTCCACCGGATCCAGCGCTCCGCGGATGAGCTCTTCGGGCATTTCCAGATCCATGCCCAGCACTTCCTGCCCCGCGCGGCGCACCAATGCGCTGTCAATGGCCTGGCAGGGGATGTGCTCGTCGTGGGCAATCTGTACCAGCTTGCCCACACATTTCTTGGCCGCCGAGAAGGACAGTCCCAGACTGCGCACCATTTCATCGGCCAGCTCAGTCATAGTGGAGAAGCCCGCCCGGGTGACCTCCAGCGCCCGCTGCTGGTCCACCTCCAGGGTGCGCACGATGCCTTCCAGCAGATAAGCGCTGTCAATGACCCGCTGGGCAATCTCCATATAAAGGCTGACCACAAAGCCCGGTTCCCGTCCATTGCCGGGTGTATAGGCCTTCATCGTATTAAACATCGTGCTCAACGCCCCATAGCTCCACTCACCGGAATAGCGCAGCGTCTCCAGTGCCACCGGATTGCGCTTTTGAGGCATGATGGTGCTGTAGGAACAATACTTCAGGTCCAGTCGGGAAATACCCACCTCTCCCATGTTCCACAGCAGCAAGCTCTCCGCCATACGTCCTACGTTTTGGATGAAGATACACATGGCACAAGCCGACTCATACGCAAAATCCAGGCTGGAGGTAGCGTTCATGGAGTTGACCAGCAGTCCATCAAAGCCCAGCAGGCGGGCCACCCGCTCCCGGTTGATGGGAAAACCGGTGGTGGCAATGGCTGCGCCTCCCATGGGGCTGAGATTGGTGTGATCATAAGCGGCCAACAGCCGCTCCATATCCCGTTCAAAATTTTCAAAGGCGCACAGATAGAAGTGCCCCAGGGTAACCGGCTGGGCATGCTGGGAGTGATGGGTATACCCCGGAATGACGGTCTGCTTGTGGAGCCTGGCCTGCCGGAGCAGCGTATCCATCAGGAAGCTCACCGCCTCGCACATATCCAGCAGCGTCTTGCGGGTATACATGCGCTCAATGGTCAGGTTCATATCATTGCGGGAGCGGCCGGTGTGAAGCTTGCCTCCCACTTCCAGCCCGATCTCTTCAATGATCCACTCCTCCAGGTTGGAAAACAGGTCGGTCAGTCCCGGCCTCCGGCCTACCGTTTCCGGTCCAGCCTCCTGAAGTTTTTTCAGAGCTGCCAGCAATTTTCCTGCCTCGGCCCGGGTCAGGATACCCTGCTCGGCCAGCATGATCACGTGCGCCCGGTGGTTCTCCAACTGCATGGGAAAAGACAACTCATCTTCCGCAATGGTATCCGCCGTGTGGCGGTCCAGTATCACCATATCCCGACCGGCGTACGCATCCCGTTCCAATTCCGTCATAGCTTCATCGCGCTCCTCTTTTTCAGATGTATCTCATACCAGTCACTGTTCTGCTTCCGTGCTTTTTACGCCCCAGAACTTGCAGGACAGCAGATAGAACACCACCAACAGCACCAGGGCCACAGGCAGCATAATCCAGATATTGGCGCCGGTAAAGCCCAGGATCAGATAGCCCACAAGGCTGGCCAGTGCGGCAATGCCGGCATAGGGCAGCTGGGTACGGGTGTGCTCCAACAGGTCGCTGCCCGCCGCCATGGCAGACATGACCGTGGTGTCCGAAATGGGGGAACAGTGGTCGCCGAACAGGCAGCCGGACAGGATCGCACCTACCGTCATGGGGATGGAGACCTCAAAGCCTACCGCCATATTGATACCGATGGGCAGCAGAATGGCCATGGACCCCCAGGACGTACCGGTAGCAAAGGAAATGACCACGCCTACCGCAAACAGCAGCGCGGGAACCACATGGGGGGTGATGACGCCCAGAGTGGAATCTACGATAAACTGAGACGTACCCAGATCCTTGCACACAGAGCCAACGCCCCAGGCCAGAACTACTACCACCAGCACAGAGGTCATCTTCTGCATGCCGCCGATGAATACATCAAAGGTCTCCTTGAAGCTCATGAGCTTCTGGGCTACGATCATGATCATGCATACGATGGAGGCCAGCAGGTAGCCGGAGGTAAGGGCGATACGGATCTTGGAACCGGGGATGTTCTGGAAGGGGAAGCCCCAGCTCAGGAACATGATCAGGATGGTACCAAGCAGCACGATGAGGGGGAGGATCATGTTCCAGGGAGAGACGTTCCGGTCCTCGGAAACCAGGATGGTCTCCTCGCCGGCCACCTTTTGAGGCAGGCCCAGCCGAGCCTGCTCTTCAGCCTTGGCCATAAACGCAAAGTCGTGCTTTCCAAACGCCACAATGGGGATGAGGCAGAGGGCCAGAATCGCATAGAACTGATACGGAATGGCGGCCATAAAGGTCTCCATGTCCGAACCGTTGATGCCCAGCGCCTCATATTCTGTGGCGATAATACTCATAACATAGACGCCCCACCCGGTAATAGGAATAAGGATACACACCGGGGAAGAGGTGGAGTCCAGGATGTAAGAGAGTTTGGCTCTGGAAACCTTCAGCCGGTCAAAAATGGGGCGGAACATGGGCCCCAGAATGAGGCTGTTGCCCGAATCGGAGAAAAAGATGACCAGACCGCCTACCCAGGCAGCCAACTGAGCCTTGACTTTGCTATTGACGCTGTTGGCTACTGCCTTTGCAAACGCCCGTGCGCCGCCCGATTTTTCAATCAGCGCCACAAAGCCGCCCACCGAAATCATCATTACAATGGTCTGAGGATTGTTGTCCGTGGCCAGATCCACAAACAAATACTCACTGAACAGGTCCTGCAGGGACAGCCAGGGATTGCCGCCTACCTGGATCATAATACCCAGGAACAGGCTGATGGCCAGCGACATCACTACGTTGCGGGTAGCAAATGCCAGCACCACGGCTACAATAGCCGGGATCAGTGACAGCCAACCATAGTTTACGATTTCTTCCATGAGAATCCTCCTTCACACTCTCCATTCTCCGTAAATCTGTGACATGGGTTCCTCCCCGCTCTTGCTACCACCTTCCTCTCTTCGCACAACAGGTCCGTGACATCTCTCATTATTTGCAAACCGCATGCCAAATTTTTGCCTCCATTTTATTTATATTTATCTGTTTTTTGCAGATAATTTGGGATACTAAATCAAAAAAGTCCCTCAGGAGAAGAATGGTTACTGTTTCCTTTGGGTAAAAAAGACGATTTTTCGTTGCATATTGGCAAAAAAAGACGAATATCCGTCTATAAAGACGGATATTCGTTATTTCTTGGATATGTGATACTTTTCCAGCTTATACTGCAGGGTCGTCCGGGGAATCTTCAGCAGGGCGGCAGCATCCACAATCCGTCCATGACATGTGGTCATCGCCTGGACGATGAGTTTTTTCTCATATCGTTCCAGAGACTCCGTCAAAGACAACCCGGTCGGCTGTTCGCTGCGGTGGACTTCAGGCGGTTCCCGCATCGTAAGATAGGCAGGCAGATGTTCCAACGAGATTGTGTCATCCTCTCCCAGGACATTCAGAGCCGCCTCAATCGCGTGTTCCAGCTCCCGTACGTTGCCCTGCCAGCGGCAATTGCTCAGAAAGAGCAAAGCATTGTTTTCCATGCATGGAACGGGGCGTCCCAAAATACGGCTGTATTTTTGCAGGAAATAATCGATCAACAGCGGAATATCGTCCGGGCGGCGGTTGAGGGGTGGAACATTCAACGTCACGGTATTGAGCCGGTACAGCAGATCGGGCCGCAGCTCCTCCCGCTCCAGCAGTGCCTCTACCGTGCGGTTGGAGGAAGCCACAATCCGTACATCCACCGCGATAGGCTGGGCGCTGCCCAGGGGCATCACCTGCTTTTCCTGAAGCACCCGCAGCAGCTTGGCCTGCAGATTGAGCGGCATGGAGTTGATCTCATCCAGATAGAGCGTACCGCCGTCCGCCTCCTGAAACAGTCCCTTGCGGTTCTCCGCTCCGGTAAACGCACCTTTACGGGAGCCAAAGAGCAGGCCCTCCAAAATGCTTTCCGGCAGCGCTGCACAGTTGACCGCTACAAAGGGTTTGCTCTTGCGCCAGCCGGCATTGTGCAGAGCGGAGACCACCAGCTCTTTGCCCGTCCCCGTCTCTCCGCACACCAACACAGAGGATGAGCTGTTGGCTACCATGCCCACCGTCTGCTTTAGCCGGAGCATTTCCTGATTCTGTGTAACGATATCCTCCAGAGTATAGCGGGCCGCCTGATTTTTAGGCCGCGGATCCGTGTTTACCGCCGGTACAGGGCGCACGCGGTTTTCAATGTGGGTAATATCCCGGGAGATCTCTACCGCTCCCACAATCTGTCCTCGAAAAATAATGGGGAAGTTCAGATTGTTGCACACCGTTTTCCGTCCCTGCAGGTTCCATGCCTCCTGGTTCTCCAGATAGACGATCCGCCCGGTGTTCAACACCCGCAGCAGTGTACTATCCTCCGGACGAAGGGAAGGAAAGAGCTCCAGCAGGTTTTTCCCCAGCGCCCACTGGTTGTGGGCCCGGTTCTCTTCATCTGTATAGCGCGGATTGAAGCGCTGCTTGGCGATGATACGCCCAGTGTTGTCCACGATGGTGACTGAGTCAATATAATTAAGGTTCTCATTCAGCCAGCGCAGAGCTTCCTCCTGCTTTACGTCCATGCTCGTTTCCTCCTTGTCCGACCGCATTGTTCACAGTATACCATGGACTCGGCGCGTTTTCAAAACCTTCTCTCAAAGGACAAAAGAAGCGGCCGCCGGAGATTCCGGCGACCGCTTTGGAAAAAAGGAAAAGGAAGGAAAGAAACGCACAATTAATTATTCTGCGCTCTGCACAAAGCGCATGAGCATGGTGGCTACCTCGGCGCGGCTGGCGGTGCCCTGGGGATCCAGAGCGGAGCCGTCCTTGCCGGTGAGGATGCCCTCGGCCACCGCCCACTCCATGGCGTCCTGCGCCCAGGCGGACACGGAGGAGGCATCGGCAAAGCCGGTCAGGCTGCCCTCAGTAGCGGGGGAGCCGGCGTAGCGGTAGAGCATGACGGCCAGCTGCTCCCGGGTGATGGTGGCCTCGGGGTTGGTGCCGTCGGTGATGCCCTCGGCCACCGCCCAGGTCATGGCCTTCTCATACCAGGTGGCCCCGCCGGTGGTATCCACCCCGTCCAGGCGGGCCAGGACGGTGAAGAACATGGCGCGGGTCATGGAGGCGTCGGGGGAGAAGGTGGTGTCGGAGGTGCCGTTGAACAGGCCCTCGCTCACCACGTAGTCCACAGCCTCGCTGGCCCAGTGGGTGGCGGGCACGTCGGAGAAGGCGGGCGTCTCGGGCTCGGTGGTCTCACCGGGCTGCTCAGGCTCAGTGGTCTCGCCGGGCTGCTCGGGCTCGGTGGTACTTCCGCCGGTAGAGCTGCCGCTCTCGCCGGAGTTGTCGCCGGTGTTGTAGACACCCACCTGCACCAGGCAGTCAGCAGTGAAGTTGCCATCGGCAGTGGTGGCGGTGATGGTGGTCATGCCCTCGCCCACCACAGTGACCAGGCCGGTGTCGCTGACCGTGGCTACACTGGGATCGGAGCTGGTCCAGGTAACATGCTGGCTGGCCTCGGCAGGCTCCACGGTGGCGGTGAGCTGTACGCTGGAAGGTCCGTAGTTGTTGTACAGATAGACGCTTTCTTCATCCAGCTTTACTCCAGTAGCAGGCTGGAAAACTTCATCGGTAAAGCGGACGGTGTACAGCGTCTCGTTGCCATCGGAATCGGTGACCATCCACTGGTCGCCGTCCAGTACGAAATAGGCCGAGGTGTTGTGCTCCACTGCGCTGCGGTGGGTGCCCTCTACCTTCAGGTTCTGGGCAAACTCGGTCCAGGTGAGCTCCACGCCGGGCTGGGGACGGGGCACCAGGATGGTGTGGTCCTGCTCATTGATCTGGTAGGTATCCGAGCTCATGCGCCAGCCATTGAGCACGATCTCGCTGATCTCGGCGCACTCGCTCCAGCTGGGACCGCCGGAGATGTTGATCTTCACATACCGGCCGGTGACCTGGTCCATCTCGTCCTTGATGCGCAGGCGACGGCTGTCGGTATCCACCACCTGGTCATTCTTGCTGCGGTCAACCACTACGGTGTAGTCCTCTCCGTTATCGCTGACCTCCACGGTGTAACGATAGGTACGGGCATTGGAGCCGGTGTTGTACCACTCCACGGTGATGTTGTTCAGATGGTAAACCTCGCCCAGATCCACCACAAACTCCGCTTTGGTGCCGCGGTCAGCAGACCAGAAGGTAGTGCCGTCCAGATCCACCGCGTTGGAGGCGGGGTAGTCGGCCAGCTGCGTGGAGGCTGTCACATCCTTATAGGCTGCCAGGTTGGAAGAAGCAAAGCGATAAACCTGGTTGTCTTCGCCGTTCTGGGAGACCGCCTTGATGACCATATCCATGGTCACTTCGGTAGAACCGGTCACAGGGGTGGTCTGATTGGCCTCATACAGGCCCCAGGTGGTGCCGTTGACACCGCTGAGGATGGTGTTCAGCTCGTCGGCAGTCACGGTATCCAGCAGGGTGATGGTGTAGTTGGGGTTATCCACTACGACCTGGTCGGAGGAGCTGGCCAGACGGGCGGTGGAGCCCTCCTGACGGGTCCAGGTGACGGTATCCTCGCTCACCGGATCCCCATCTTTGTAGCCCACGGTCTTTACCGTGTTCTCGCCCAGCTGCAGGGGCACATCAGGCCACTCAAACACGCCCAGCCCGTCGTTCTTAACGGTGCCATAGGACTGGCCGTTGACCTCCAGGCTGACCTCGTCGCAGTTGGAGTAAGCACGGACAGTGATGACCGCATCCTCACGGGGGTTGAGGCGGCTGGCATTGATGTGCACAAAGGGATCCCAGTTGTTCCAGTTGGCTTTATAGAGGTAGAAAGCATCCTTTTTGGTCTGGCGGTCAATGGTCACCAGGCCCTTGTCGTTGACGCCCTTCTGGCCGCCCTCATCACGGCCGTCGGAACCGAAGTCAAACATGTTCCACACAGCGGTGGCCCAGAGGTAATCCAGCTGCTTGATCTCGCGCAGGGCATCCTCATGCCAGACGCTCTGGTATTCCTCGGGGTGCCACTGACCACGGGACTGACCGATGGAAAACTGCGGGGGATCCTCATGCTGGTTAATGTTAGCGCCGGCGCCGTACTCGGAGATACCCACCGGCTTGTTTCCGGAGAGTTCACCACGGCGCTCGCTCATCATGCCTTCCACGGTACCCTCATAGTACCAGTCAGGATAGATGTTCCAGCAGATCAGGTCGGTATCCCAGGTACCTACACCGTTACGCTCGGCGGCATAGGTGGTCAGGCGGGTGGGGTCTTCCTGATGCGCCAGGTCATTGAGATCGCTGATCATATCCACCACGAAGTCGGTGCTGCTGATCTCGTTGGCCACGCCCCAGAAGCAGATGGAGGGGTGGTTGTACTGCTGACGGATCAGCTCAATGAGCTGCTGCTCGGCATTCTCCTGGAAGGCCTCACTCTCGGTGACGCCGCCCACCATGGGAATCTCAGCCCAGACAACCATGCCGTAGCGGTCGCACAGCTCATAGAAATAGGGATCCTGAGGATAGTGGGCCAGGCGGATGTAGTTGGCACCCATCTCGTAGATCAGGCCCATGTCCCGCTCGTGCTCGGCGGGGGTGAGGGCGCTGCCCAGATAGGTCTCGCCGGTCACATCGTAGCCATCCTGGTGGCGGCTGACGCCCCGCAGAGCATAGGGCTCGCCGTTGAGGATAAAGCCCTTATCCGGGTCCACCTCGAAGGTGCGGAAGCCGATGTACTGGGTGCAGGTATCCATGGTCTGGCCATCCACCTGCACGGTCAGCTCGGCCACATAGCGGAAGGGGTCCTCCACACCGTTCCACAGGTGCAGATCTTCCACCTTGATGGAGCCAGTCCACTCGCCGGAACCGTTGGGGGAGAGGGTGATCTGAGAAGAAGTGGTACCCACCTCAGAGCCGTCGCCCATTTCCTCGGGATCAAAACGAGTGGTCTCAATGGCATCAATCCCGGTAAAGCCGTCGGGCTCGCTCAGGGTCACGCTGACCGTGACGTCCTTCTGGCTGTCCTCCTCATTGACCAGCTTGGCCCGGATGGACAGGGTGCCGGTGCCGTCCTCCTCCACCGTAGGAGTGAGGTAAACGCCGCTGGAACCGTAGTCCATCATGTCCAGATGCACCGGCTCACAGGCGATGAGATACACATCCCGGTAGATACCGCCGAACACGGTGAAGTCGCCGCCCAGGGGCAGGATGTCATCCTGACGCTCGTTGTTGACCTTCACCGCGATCTGGATGGGCTCGCCCTCCTCCACCAGATCAGTGATGTCAAAACGGAACGCGGTATAACCGCCCTTGTGGTTACCGGCGTGGACGCCGTTGACATACACATCGGTCTCCATGGAAGAGCCGAGGAAGCTCAAAAACAGCTGCTTGCCGGCATACTCCTCTTTCCACTCCAGGCTCTTGCGGTACCAGCTGGTACCCCGGCGATAGCTGCCGCCGTCAGCGCCGTCCTCGGCGTTCCAGGTGTGGGGCAGCTGGACGTCCTGCCAGGACGCGTCGTCGTACTCCTCTGCAGAGGCATCCTCTACATCTTCTGCGTACTTCCAGTCGTCATTGATCTTCTCCATAACGCTGCCGGTCTCCTGCGCAACAGAGACACTCACGGCCGAAGCCTGGTCCTGAGCAGCGTCGCTGTCAGTCTGCGGAGCTGCGGCAAGGGCAATGGAGCTCAGCAGGCTGCAGGTGCAAACCAACGCAACCAGCTTCTTTCCAAGTCCTTTCATTGGTGTTCCCCCTTTTCTTGTATTGCACGGCGGTAATCGCCGCTGTTGTATACAAAGATAACAAAAAGCGCGGTCCCGTTTCAATCGGGACCGCGCAAATTGCCGGTTTGGCATCGAATTCTTCCAGATACAGGAGCACACAACAAAATGTCCAGTAAAAAGCATCCGTTCCGCTGGGTCACGGAAAGGGCCCCGTCATACTGCTCGGCGATGCGCTCCATGCTGCGCATGCCAAAGCCATGGTAACGACGGTCCTTATGGGTCTGGGGCAAACCGTCTCGCCATTCCAGCGAACCGGAAAAGGGATTTTCGATGTGGATGACCGCCGAATTTCCCTCGCGGGTCAAGTTCAGGTGGATAAAACGCTCCTCCCCCTGGGGAAGCTGGCTCACCGCCTCGATGGCGTTGGTAAGGGCGTTGCTGAGCAGCGCATAGAGATCCATATCCTCTACAAAGGCCAGGTCCGCCCCGTGAGCCAGGGTCGTAATGCGGATGCCCTGCTTCTTGCACAACATACGCTTTTCGGTGAGCAGCACATCCAGAATGTCGTTTCCGGTGCGTACCGGCGCGTCATAATCGGAGATCCTTCGGTCCAGGTCTTCCAAAGCCTGCTGGCTCACCGCGCCGCCCTGTAACGCACGCAGCATCTGCTTTAGGTCATGGTACTTCTCGTTGACCAGCGCAATGTTATCCCGGCTGCTCTCATATTGCACCCGCTGCTGGTGCACAATTTCCCGCATGGCCTCCACATCATGGGCCAATACATTGCGCTTGGCCAAACCAAATTGGAGAAACAGCAGCAGAGAACCGCTGCCGATGGCATATAGATCGTCGGAAAAGCGGGCCGCCGCTCCCCCACTTTTGGTCAGTTGGGACATGCCCAGGCAAAGCAGAATCGTCAGCAGGAAGAAGGACACCTTGTCGCGGTCATCCAGCTGAGCTGCGCGGCCGGTGTCCGGCCGGAAGAGGAGGTAAAGCACCAGATACATCCCGCCGTAGCACGCCACATCCACTACCACCAGCCCCAGATTGTCCCAGGTCCAGGCATCCACCGCCGGGATCATCCGTACCAGAGACTTGAGGCTGCCGCCCATGTGTTGGGCCAGATATCCGTTGCCTGCCAGCAGCAGTGCATCCCATAGTGATACCCGCCAGCCCGCCCAGGCCGCCGCCGCCAGCAGCAAGAAGACCCCCAACAAAGCGAGCCTGTAAACTCCCATCAAACTGTCCAGTCCCCAGGTCAGCAGAAACCCTGCCGCTCCCAGCAGCAGGATGGGGAGCCATCCGGCCCGCCGGTGCGCCCCGGCGGCAAACACACACATGCCAACATAGGCCTGCAGGTACAGCATTGGTGTTCGCACACACCAGTACAATACCACCAGATATCCCATTACCGGCTCCCTCCCTTATACTGGGCAAAGGCCTGCAGAAAGGCTTTCCGCCGGGGCTTGCTGATGGACAGCTCCTGGCCTTCCACCACCGCATGATCTCCCCGGATCTCGGTGACATGCTGCAAATTGACCAGATAGCAGGAGTTACAGCGCACAAATTGCTCCGGATCCAACTGGGCCTCCAGCTTTGCCAGGGACCCCCATTGCCGGAGCACTCCGTCCCGTCCCGTATGGATGGAGACGTCGTGATCCACCACCTCGGCATAGAGAATGTCTGCCGTGGACAGGCGCAGCTGTCCCTGCTTGGTCTTGAGCAGAATGGATGGCCCGGTCCCATTGTGGGCCACCACACGTACAATCCGATCCAGTTTGGCGCAGAACGGCGCATAGGAGAGGGGCTTGAGCATGTAATCAAAGGCATGAACAGAGTAACCCTCGATGGCATACCGGCTGAAGCTGGTCACAAACACGATAAGCACCCGCTGATCCATCTGCCGCACCCGTCGGGCTACTTCCATACCCAGCATATCGGGCACCTGGATATCCAGCATCAATATATCCGCGCTACAGTCGTACTCCTCCAGTAGCCGAAATCCCCGCTCATACTGGCGAATGGAGAAATTTACATCGGCGTGGTCCGCTTCATAGGTGTGTAGGAACCGACAAAGGGTCTCCGCCTGTACCGGGTCGTCCTCCAGCATGGTTATACGGATCATGGTTTCCCCCCTCTCCTTTTTCTTTCATTTTATTCATTTTTTCGCTGCAATGCAAGAGCACATGTATTTCAGGCAAAAAACGGGGGCAGCCGCCGGAACTTCCAGCGGCTGCCCCAAAAGAAAGAAAAGGAAAGGAAGAATGCAGATTAGTTCTTTTCGCTCTGAGTAAAGCGCATGAGCATGGTGGCTACCTCGGCGCGGCTGGCAGTGCCCTGGGGATCCAGAGCCGAGCCGTTCTTGCCGGTGAGGATACCCTCGGCCACCGCCCACTCCATAGCGTCCTGCGCCCAGGCGGACACGGAGGAAGCGTCGGCAAAGCCGGTCAGGCTGCCCTCCGTGGCGGGGGAGCCGGCGTAGCGGTAGAGCATGACGGCCAGCTGCTC
>NZ_JBBMFT010000006.1:0-134074 GCF_040095835.1 Flavonifractor hominis | reverse complement strand
TCAAGAACTTTTTTCAAGTTTTTTCAGAGCTTTTCGCTCCGAATCGCTTGATTTCTGTCCTTTTCAAACTCGTTCGTGTCTTCCGACGCGAACTCATTTAGTTTACCACACGCTCTCGAGTTTGTCAAGCACTTTTTTCAGATCTTTTCCGGAAGGCCGTCCAGGTTCCCCTCGGTATCTACCGGATTTCGTTCTGTTTTCGTGCCCTCTCGTGAGGCGCTCAGATAGAATACCAGCTTTTTCTCCCTTTGTCAACACCTTTTTTCAGTTTTTGAGAAAAAACTTCAGTTGCAGTCCCCGTGCAAATATGCTACCCTTGTAATTACCTATTTAAATATAAATTGGAAGCGAGGAATCCCAGCAATGCCCATTAAGATCCCTGACTCACTTCCCGCTACTGCCGTACTGGAGAGCGAGAATATCTTTGTTATGACCGAATACCGTGCGCTGCACCAGGATATCCGTCCTCTGAGCGTATTGATCCTGAACCTGATGCCCACCAAAATCGTGACGGAGACACAGATCCTGCGTAAACTATCCAATACTCCTATGCAGATCGAGGTGGAGCTACTGCGTACGGCCAGCTACCAGTCGCAGCACACCGATGAGGATCACCTAGCCTCCTTCTATACGACTTTCGACCAAGTAAAGGACCGTAATTTTGACGGTATGATTATTACAGGCGCTCCGGTAGAAAACTTGGAGTTTGACCAGGTAGACTACTGGCCGGAACTGTGTGAAATCATGGCCTGGACCCGCACCCATGTACACTCCACGCTGCACATCTGCTGGGGCGCACAGGCTGGACTCTACTTCCACCACGGAATTCAGAAACGCTCCCTGCCCCGAAAGTTGTTTGGTGTCTATGAACATCAGGTGCTCAAACCCAGCTCTCCCCTGTTCCGCGGATTTGACGATCGGTTTTATGCCCCTCACTCCCGCTATACTGAAGTATGGGAAAGCGATATCCGAAGCACGCCCGGACTGGAACTCATCGCCACCTCTCCGCAGGCAGGCGTATATGCAGTGAAAACAGAGGACAGCCGTCAGTTCTTCGTCATGGGCCATCCGGAGTATGATGCCGACACCCTGGCCCGGGAATACTGGCGGGATGTGAATAAGGGGCTGGACATTGCGGTTCCGGCCCATTACTTCCCCGGCGACGATCCCCATCAGGCCCCTGTGGTGCGCTGGCGCAGCGCCGGACAGCTGCTCTACACCAACTGGCTCAATTATTATGTCTATCAGACCACGCCCTACGACCTGAAACAGCTTTAACCCGGGAGGATGCCTCATGGATGTGACCTATCAGCGCGTAAAGGAATCCGAAGAGATCCGCACCTATATTATACAGGCGGATCAATCTCTCTCCGCATTGGGTTTTACGGAGCACAGTTTTCCCCATGTGACCCGCTGTGCTGAGTATGCTGCCCGCATCCTGTCCCAGCTGGGATACGATCCGCACCAGCAGGAGCTGGCCAAAATCGCCGGTTATATGCACGACATCGGCAACGTAGTCAACCGGCACGACCATGCTCAGACAGGCGCGGTCATGGCCTTCCGTATTCTGGACAAGATGGGCATGGCTCCGGCCGATGTGGCAGCCGTTATCACAGCCATCGGCCACCACGACGATTCCACTGCTTTTCCGGTGAGCCCGGTGGCGGCAGCGCTCATTCTGGCCGACAAGACCGACGTACGGCGTAGCCGGGTACGAACCAAAGACCTGCAGAGTTTTGATATTCACGACCGGGTCAACTACGCCGCTGAGCGCTCCGAGTTATCTCTGGACACGGAAGCCCATACCATCCAGCTGACACTGAGCATCAACCCGGAATTTTGCGCTGTGATGGATTATTTTGAAATCTTTCTGGAGCGTATGCTGTTGTGCCGGCGGGCAGCGGAGTTTCTGTCCCTGCGCTTCAAGTTGGACATCAACGGTCTAGACCTACTGTAACAGGAAAGGGGCCGCCCAAATGGGCGGCCCCTTTCCTGTTATATTTAGGGTAAGCATAGCACAACCCCCCGGCCATCCATCGTGACCGGGGGGCTACTTTTCGATCTGGGGTTCCGTCACTATTGCTTACCTCTTCTTTCTACAGATTTCCCCACCTGGATCAACAGAATCTGAAATCCCTGATGTTTCCTGTCTCCTACAACACATCCGCACAGGTTTCCTTCTTCGGCAATACTTTGCGTCTGAGGCATTCAGTGCATCTCACTTCATTGAGCCGGTTGGGAACAGATTTTTCTCTGGAATCTCTGACCTCGATCGTTTTAATAAGGGGATCATTCGAAACGCTTTAAGCGTTCCTATGAGCCTTCAGCCCATCGGACTCACCTCTTTCGTTCTGGCTACATTGTACTATGATCCCACTGTTTTGTCAAGTGTTTTTTGTGATGTTCTCCAACTTCATTTTCTAACGGGAGAACAATTGCAGCAATATGCCATAGACAATCGATGCACTGATGCCATAGACCAGTACGGGTCCGGCAATGACAAACAGTTTTGCCCCCACCCCCATGATCAATCCTTCGCTCTTAAACTCCAGCGCGGGAGAAACCACCGCATTGGCAAAGCCGGTGATGGGCACCAGTGTACCCGCTCCGGCGTGTTTGGCCAGTTTGTCAAACAGCCCCAGCCCGGTAAACAATGCGGACAGAAAAATCAGCGTCACCGAAACCGCAGTACCGGCATCTGTTTCCGTCAGTCCCATTCCAAGGTACAAATTCCGCAGTCCCTGTCCCGCCGTGCAGATGACTCCCCCCGTCACAAACGCCCACAGCATATTCTTCCAGATCGGAGAAGGCTTTGCCTTTCCCTCCACATAGCGGTTGTATTCCTGGTTGGTCATATCCATCCCATGCCCGCCTCCTTTTCCCGGCTAGCTTTCCCTTGACAGGCCGTCTTATGCGTGCTATTTTCTTTTTAGTAATTTAGTAATTTACTAATTTAGTAATGGAGGCGTTATAAATGAATATTCCAACCAATCTCAAACACAAGCCGGTTATCGTGGCGGAAGACTATGAGCATATCGACGGACGCACTGCCTATGGTTCGGATGCCAAGGGACTTTCCCTTGGTCTGGCCCAGTGGAATGACCGGGGCAAGGTGGACATTTCCGCCAAGGTATGGCGCTACACCGGTGAGAAGTGGTCCCGCCAGTCGGAGGAACTGCCTCTCCACCGGGTACTGGATCTGGCCATTCTGGCCTGTCGGGCCACGCTCTACTTTCGGGAGGAAGCCTACCGCTATCCCGGCGGCTACGACCCTGAGCAGCCCCAGATCGACCGGGTAGGGCTACAGGGCGACGCAATGACGGTGAAGGTATGTACCGGTAACGAGCACATCACGGAGGATCTGGAGCTCTTCCAACAGGCGCTGGCCCGGGATGGGGAGCTGCTGGGCGAGCGGATGGCGGTGCTGGCCCGCCTGCTGGGCCAGCTCAACTATCACGCATAAGGCTCTACGGATTCCACCAACGCCAGTACCGCATCCAGCGAAAGCCCCTGGCTCGACTGGATGGAATAGCTGTACCCATCCCCGTTCCAGACTGTCACAAACACCTGTCCCTCTGTCCCGCGGCATGTTACGCTCCACTGCCCCACCGTACATTCCTGGGACTGGGGGTATTCGGTATAGTCCCCGCTGATGTCTCCTGAGCCAGGCGCCATACGGTAACGAATCGTATCTGTGCCGTCGGACCAGCACAGTTCCGCCACCTCTTCGCCCAGTGTCTGGACCGTCGTCAGCGTATACCCCTCCGGCAGCGCTCCGGGAAGAGCCAGTGGATAGGACAGTGCCCCAGCCAATTCCGCCACATCGGTATAGCGGACCGGCCCATGCATCCCCACCGCTGGAGGCGTACGCTCCGGTTCCCGCTCCAGATAAGCTGGAAGGGTCCCGGCCGCCGCCGCACACATCAATACCGCTGCACAGGCTGCCAGCGCCCGCCAGCGGACCTGCCGTTGACGGCTCAGGGCCCGACTCAGGCCGGCCAGCACCCGGCGTTCCATTTCCGGCGTCACTACGATGGCGTCCATTCTCGCCCGATAGGCCTGTTCATTCTTCAAAGTCGTACTCCTCCTTCAGCATCTGGCGCAGCTTCTCCCGGGCCCGGAACAACTGGGAACGCACGGTGGCTTCCCGCCTGCCCAGAATCCCCGCGATCTCCCGTGTGGTATATTCTTCGTAATAATACAGGTGCACGACCTCCCGGTAGGCAACCGGCAGCGCATGCACGCATTCCCAGACCAGACTCTCTTCCCCGTTGCTTTCCGGGATCGGCAAATTCTCATCCAGCTCCTGCTGCGGATGCCTCTGCCGGTAGCTCAGGCGGTTTTTGCTCAAATTGGCCGCGACCCGCAGCAGCCATGCCTTTTCGTGGGTCGCACTGGCAAAGCTGGGCGCTTTTTGCAGATAACGCAGCAGTGTGTCCTGGAGCACATCCTCCGCCTCTCCCATTTCGTGCAGATAAGAATATGCCAGGCGCAAAATGGCGCTGCCATGCCGGCGCATTACCAGCTCGGCGTCCGCCAGCGGATCTGTAGCTTCAACATCCGGCTCTCCCAACAGCAGCGCCCGCAGACGGGCCAGCAGGCCCGGCCTGCCGCGGTGCAGAATGGCTTGCATAGAATTCCCCCTTTATACAAAGTACAAACGGGCAGCCCGGACTGTTGCAGAAATTTTTTCTTTTTTCTGCAACAATGGTCCGGGCCAGTTTGTATACAGGGCAGAGCGGACACTCCGTCCGCCAGCGAAAGAAAGGATGATGCTTCTATGGATCTGAAAACACGTCTTCTGGCCACCGCAGCCGCTGCGGCGGTAACCATGACGGTGCTGGGCGGCGGCGCTTTAGCCGCAGAAGAAAGCGGTACACTCTCCCTGAGTGTCAACGGTCAGGACACGGGCATCCAGGTCACTCCCATAGGGGAAGACTATCTGGTACCTGTACGCCAGCTGGCAGAGTATCTGGGCTATGAGGTGGCCTGGCACGCCGAAGACAGCACCGTAACCCTGGACAGCGGCACTATGCATTCTACCCTCACTCTGGGTGAAAATCGCTATATCGCCGCCACCAGTCTGGAGGGCATGGTGGGTATGACGGCCCCCTTTACTCTGGCCTGCGCCCCCTATGCCGTGGATGGCACTACCTACGCTCCTCTGGAGTTGTTCGTGGTACTCATGGGCAATCCCGCAGACGCGGTCACCCGCTCGGAGGACACTGTGGAACTGCGCACAGAATCCTCTTCCGCTCATCTGCCCAACCCCTGGCGGGAACAGCCCTCTCTGGAGGCTTTGAGCGACGCAGTTGGTTTCCCGGTCGCGCTGCCTCAGCTGCCCCAAGGATATGAGGCTGTGGACTATCAGGACCTCTCCGGCTCACTGGCACAGGTGCGCTTCTCCAATGGCACAGACACGCTTCTCTACCGGGTCAGCCGCGGTTCCGAGGACAACAGTGGAGACTATACCGTCTACCCCGAGGAACAGTCCATTACCGTTGGCGATACCACGGTGACCTGCCGTGGCCGGGATGGCGCGGTACTTCTTGCCCTGTGGACCACGGGCGAGTACACCTGTTCGCTCTCCTCTCAGCAGGGGTTGACGGTGGATGCCGTCCGCACCGCTGTAGCATAAACAAATCAGCGGGCCTGCGTAAAGCAGGCCCGCCGCTTAATAGGTATGCTCGCACACATCCCGGATCCTGGCCTGTAGACTCTTGAGATCCTCAAAGCTCTCCGGACGCTTGCGGGGGTCCCGCAGCAGGGCGGAGGGATGATACATTGCCATCATCCATACTCCCGCCTTTTCCATCCACTGGCCGTGTTCCCGGGTGATCTTGAAGTCCTCCCGCATCAGCTTCATGGCAGCGATACGGCCCAGACATACAATGATTTTCGGGCGGATGAGGGCTACCTGATTACGCAAATAGCCGATACAGGCCTCCTGCTCCACATTCAGCGGATCCCGGTTCTGGGGCGGACGGCACTTGACCATGTTTCCGATAAACACTTTTTCCCGTTTCAGATCGATCATGGCCAGCATATCATCCAGCAGCTGCCCGGCCCGGCCTACAAATGGCCGGCCTGTCAGGTCCTCCTGCTCGCCCGGGCCCTCACCGATGAACATGACTTCTGCATCTCTGGCCCCCTCGCCAAAGACCACATTATGTCGGGTTTCAGCCAGGCCGCACTTCTGGCAGTGCATGCATTCCTCATATAAGGCATCCCAGTTTTTCATGTCACATCACCTCTGTTTTTGACATTGTACCATACGTACTCCCGGCACACAACGCTGAAATTCTGTGAAAAGTTACAATTGAAATCCGCTCGAAAAGCGCATATACTACCCTCAACAAAGGCAATGAGAACGACCGTCCCCCGTGAGGGCCGCCAGAGAATCCGGGTCACCGACTGAGAGCCCGGTCCGGCAGGATGGGGTGGCGCAACACGTTTGAGCCGGCGGCCCGAGTCCCGTGTGGGAGGTAGGTCCGCCCGTACCGTCCGCGTTAAGGGCAGCGAGTGGCTCTGTCAATGGCGACAGAGCAACCAACGGGTGGTACCGCGGAGTGTTTCCGTCCCGAAGCTGTAACAGGCAGCTTCGGGACTTTTTTTATTTTTTTGCAGAAAGGTTGTGAACGGTATGGTATTCCTGACAAAACAAATTGAAACAGCGGTGGGTGGCCGGAATAACCAGGCCGTTACACTGCACGGCGCGGTCCACGCCCTTCGGGACATGGGCGGCATCACCTTTCTCACCCTGCGGACCCGGAAAGGGCTGGTCCAATGTGTCTGTACCGATAAGGCAGACCTGGACGACGCTCTGGAGGGCTGCACCGTCACCGCATCCGGCATGTGGCGCATCGAGCCCAGGGCCCCTGGCGGCAAAGAGCTGACCGACGCCAAGATCACCGTCCTCTCCCGGCCGGCGGCCCCCATGCCGGTACCCCTGGCCAAGCGGAAACTGGACCTGCACCTGGACACCGAACTGGGTCTGCGGCCCTTAGTGCTCCGCATACCCCGCCAGCAGGCGGTGTTCCGCATTCAGGCAGGCATCTGCCGTGCCTTCCGGGAATTTCTACAGAGCCAGGAGTTTACCGAGATCCACACGCCCAAAATCGTACACGCCGGGGCGGAAGGGGGCGCCAACATCTTCCGGTTGGACTACTTTGGCAAAAAGGCCTTTCTGGCCCAGTCTCCCCAGTTCTACAAGCAGACCATGGTGGGGGTGTTCGAGCGGGTGTATGAGGTGGCCCCGGTATTCCGGGCGGAGAAGCACGCCACCCAGCGCCACCTGAACGAGTACACCTCTCTGGACTTCGAAATGGGCTATATTGACTCCTTCATGGACCTGATGGAGATGGAGCAGGGCTTCCTGCGGTATGCCATGGAGCTGCTGAAAAAAGAGTACGCCGCCGAGCTGGCTCTGCTGGGTGTGGAATTGCCCGAAGTGGAGCGTATCCCCGCTGTCCGTTTTGATGAGATCAAGCATCTGGCAGCGGAAAAGTACGGCTACCAGATCCGGGACCCCTACGACCTGGAACCGGAGGAGGAGCACGCCATCGGCCGGTACGTCAAGGAGGAGTGGGGGAGCGACTTCGTGTTCGTCACTCACTATCCCAGCAAAAAGCGCCCCTTCTACGCCATGGACGACCCCGCTGACCCCAAGTTTACCCTGTCTTTTGACCTGCTCTTCCGGGGGCTGGAGGTGACTACCGGCGGCCAGCGCATCCACGACTACACCGAACAGGTGGATAAGATGGAGGAGCGCGGCATGGACCCGGCAGAATTCGCGAGTTATCTCATGATCCACAAATACGGCATGCCCCCCCACGGCGGGCTGGGCATCGGCCTGGAGCGGCTGACCATGCAGCTGTGCGGCCTGGACAACATTCGCCGTGCCTGCCTCTTCCCCAGAGATCGCACCCGTCTGGAACCCTAGGCGCATCGATTTTCTGCGGAAAATCTCTGCCGCTTTGCGGCAGGGTATGCGCCTTCCAGGGGGAACCAGTTCCCCCTAGATACACGCCTTCGGCGCGATACCCCCTCCGCTCTCCGAGGGGTTGAAAGGATGCTGTTACTGCTATGAAGATTACCGAAGAAATGGTGGACTATATCTCCGTGCTCTCCCGCCTCCAGCTGCCCCAGGAGGAAAAGGCCGCCATGGCCGCCCAGCTGGAGGGCATCGTGGCTTATATGGATGTGCTCAGCGGCCTGGACACCTCCGCCGTGGAGCCAATGAGTCACATCTTCCCTCTGAAAAATGTGACCCGGCCGGATGAGGTGGTACCCTCCGGAGACCGGGAGGAGCTGTTGGCCAACGGCCCGGCAGTAAAGGACGGGGCCTTCCTGGTACCAAAGACGGTGGAGTGAGGTGAGAAAATGGAACTGTATGAACTGACTGCCCTGGAGCTGGGGGAAAAACTCCGCTCCGGCCAAGTGACCCAGCAGCAGGCGATGGAGGCCGCTTTGGGCCGGATCGCCGCCGCCCAGCCGGGCAACAACGCTTTTATCACCATGGGCGGACCTGTCTTTCCGGCAGCAGAGCTGTCCGCCTCCCCGCTGGCGGGGGTACCCATGGCCTACAAGGACAACATCTGCACCAAGGGGGTGCGCACCACCTGCGCCTCCAAGATTCTGGGGGACTTCACCCCCTGCTACGACGCCACGGTGGTGGAGCGGCTGAGTGCCGCCGGAGCGGTGAGCCTTGGCAAGCTGAACATGGATGAATTCGCCATGGGTTCCACCTCCGAAACCTCCTGCTTTGGCCCGGTGAGAAACCCCTGGGATCTGACCCGGGCCGCCGGGGGCTCCTCCGGCGGTGCGGCGGCGGCGGTGGCGGCCGGTGAGGTGTGGTACGCCATCGGCTCAGACACCGGCGGCTCTATCCGCCAGCCTGCCGCCTACTGCGGGGTTACCGGCATGAAGCCCACCTACGGCACTGTGTCCCGGTACGGCCTTATCGCCTACGCCTCCTCCCTGGACCAGATGGGTCCCATCGCCCGCTCTGCAGCCGACTGCGCGGCGGTGCTGGACGTGATGATGGGGAAGGACCCCAGGGATTCCACCAGCCTGGACGCCCCTGCCGGGGGCCTGCTGGCCTCCCTCACCGGCGATCTGCGGGGCAAGAAGATCGGCCTGCCCGCCGACTGCTTCGGCGAGGGTCTGGACAACGAGGTTCGTGCCGCTGTGCTGGCCGCCGCCGACGTACTGAAGGCCCGGGGGGCTAAGGTGGAAGAGTTCTCGCTCCCCGTCATGGAGTACGTGGTGCCCGCCTACTATATCATCGCCTGTGCCGAGGCCAGTTCCAACCTGTCCCGGTTTGACGGGGTGAAGTACGGCTGGCGGGCCGAAGGCTACGAGGACCTGGGGGAGCTGTACACCAAGACCCGCACCCAGGGCTTCGGCACCGAAGTGAAGCGGCGCATCCTGCTGGGCACCTTCGTGCTGTCCTCCGGCTACTACGACGCCTACTATAAAAAGGCCCTCCAGACCAAGGCGGTGATCAAGGCCGCCTTTGATAAGGCTTTTGAGCAGTACGATCTGCTGCTCACCCCGGTAGCACCCACCACCGCCCCCAAGCTTGGAGAAAGCCTCAGCGACCCGCTGAAAATGTACCTCAGCGACATTTATACCGTATCAGTGAACCTGGCAGGCCTGCCCGGTCTGTCCATGCCCTGCGGCTTCGATTCCAAAGGAATGCCCATCGGGGCCCAGCTCATCGGTCCCGCTCTGGGAGATGCCACCGTGCTCAACGCCGCCTATGGCTTCCAGCTGGACACGAACTATCACCGTCAGGCCCCGAAAGGAGGGGACGAGCAATGACCTGGGAAACTGTCATCGGCCTGGAGACCCACGTGGAGCTGGCCACCAAAACCAAGATCTTCTGCTCCTGCACCACCGAATTTGGGGGTGCCCCCAACACCCACTGCTGCCCGGTGTGCATGGGCATGCCCGGCACCCTGCCGGTACTCAATGAGAAGGTGGTGGAGCTGGCGGCCACGGCTGGTCTGGCCCTCAACTGTAGCATTACGCCCGTCAGCCGGTTTGACCGGAAGAACTACTTCTACCCCGACCTGCCCAAGGCCTATCAGATCTCCCAGCTCTACCTCCCCATTGCCCGGGACGGGGCGGTGGACATCGGCGGCGGCAAGACCATCCGCATCCATGAGCTGCATATGGAGGAGGACGCGGGCAAGCTGGTCCACGACCCCTGGCTGGATCAGACCATGGCGGACTACAACCGCTGCGGCGTGCCCCTCATCGAGATCGTCACCGAGCCCGACTTCCGCTCTGCCGAGGAGGTCATCGCCTACCTGGAGAAACTGAAGGAGACCCTGCAATATCTGGGCGTGTCGGACTGCAAGATGCAGGAGGGCTCCCTGCGGTGCGACGTGAACCTGTCGGTGCGCCCGGCGGGCTCCACCGAGTTCGGCACCCGCACCGAGATGAAGAACCTGAACTCCTTCAAGGCCATCTCCCGGGCCATCGTCTACGAGGCCAAGCGGCAGATCGAACGGCTGGAGGAGGGCAAGCGGGTGATCCAGGAGACCCGCCGGTGGGACGAAAACAAGGACGCCACCTACGCTATGCGCTCCAAGGAGAACGCCCAGGACTACCGCTACTTCCCCGACCCTGACCTGCCTCCGGTGGAGCTGAGCGAGGCGTACTTGGACCATCTGAAAGCCTCCCTCCCCGAGCTGGCAGAGGTCAAGCGGGCTCGCTACCAGGGGGACTGGGGTCTGCCGGCCTATGACGCACAGATGATCACCTCCCAAAAAGCACTGGCGGATTTCTTCGAGGCTCTGGTAGACTTGGGTACCGACCCCAAACAGGGAGCCAACTGGATTATGGGCGAGGTACTGGGCCAACTGTCCGCCCACAGCATAGAGGCCAAGGACATGGCCCTGACCCCCGCCACCCTGGCCCGGCTCATCGCCCTGGTAAAGGAGGGCAAACTCAACCGCAACACCGCCGTCAAGGTCTTTGAGGCGGTGTTCGAGACCAACGGCGACGTGGATGCCTATGTAAAGGAGCACGGACTGGAACAGGTATCCGACGCCGGACTGGTGCAGTCGGTGGTGGATCAGGTGCTCTCCGCCAACGAAAAATCTGTGGCAGACTTCAAAGCCGGTAAGGAAAAAGCCTTCGGCTTCCTGGTGGGTCAGGTCATGCGCCAGCTGAAGGGCCAGGCCGCTCCGGCGGTGGTGAACCAGATCCTGCGGGAACGGCTGGGCACAGGGGGTTGACATCGGCGCACAGTTCTGTTATCGTATGAAATACGACAAGTGAATGCCCTTTGGGCTTACCGTCTATCACCGGATAGATGTTGTAAACGTGCCTGAATATATTCCGTAGGTCTTAGAAGGAATATATTTGGGCACGTTTTTTCTTGGAGCAATTACCACAGCGGGAGGAAGCACTATGCAGCGGACCTTTTTCAAATATGTGAGTCTCAATATACTGGGCGCGCTCGGTCTTTCGGGCTACATTCTGGCCGACACCTTTTTTGTGGCCAACCGGCTGGGAACCGACGGACTGGCCGCCCTCAATCTGGCCATCTCGGTTTTCGGACTGATCAATGGGCTGGGCATGCTGCTGGGCATCGGTGGTGCCACCCGTTACTCCATCTGCCGCTTCCAGGGGGATGAGGCACGTGCCAACCGGGCTTTCACCCGGGCGGTGGGCTGCGGGGCGCTGTTGGGGCTGGCGCTGGCCCTGATTGGCCTGCTGCTGGCCGGTCCCTTGGCCGGAATGCTGGGGGCAGAAGGGGCCACCCTGCCCATGTGTACCGTCTATCTGCGCACGGCGATGCTCTTTGCCCCCTGCTTCATTCTGAACCATATCCTCATCGCCTTCGTGCGTAACGACGGCAACCCCAAGCTGGCCATGGCCGCCATGCTCACCGGCAGCCTGGCCAACATCGTGCTGGACTATGTGTTCCTCTATCCCCTGAATCTGGGGATCTTCGGCGCAGCGCTGGCCACCGGGGTGGCCCCCGTCATCGGCCTGACCCTCTCCAGTCTGCACATTCTCACCGGGCGTAACCGCTTTCGCCTGTGCCCCTGCACCCCCCGCCCCGCTGCGCTGGCCGACCTGGCCGGTCTGGGGAGCGCCGCCTTTATCAACGAGTGCTCCTCCGGGGTGGTACTGGTGGTCTATAACCTGCTGATGATGCATCTGTCCGGCACCATCGGCGTGGCTGCCTACGGCATTGTGGCCAATCTGGCCCTGATGGCACTGGCTCTGTTCACCGGCATCTCCCAGGGCTGCCAGCCATTGCTCAGCCAGGCCTATGGCCGGGGGGAGCAGCAGCAGGTGCATCTTCTCTCCCGCCTGGCGTTGGGTACAGCCGGCTTTTCCGGCTGTGTCCTGGCGATACTGGCCCTGGTGGCCGCACCTGGCCTCACCGCTCTGTTCAATGCAGACGGCGGGCTCCAGCTCCAGCAGATGGCCGAAACGGGTCTCCGCCTCTATTTTCTCGGGTTCCCGCTGGCGGGGCTCAACCTCATCACCGCCGCCCTTTTCGGCGCTACCGAGCGGGCCCGCGCCTGCTTTCTCCTCTCTCTGTTCCGAGGCGGGATCGGCATCGTACTGGTCGTGCTGCTCTTCGCCCTGCTCTTTGGGCAAATAGGGGTGTGGCTGGCTTTCCCTGCCACGGAAGGGCTGGCTCTGCTGCTTAGTCTGGTCCTGTACCGCCAGAACAGGGCGCTTCCTGCGCAGGCCGTTGCAAGCAAATCGTGAAAAGAATACCGGGCCCGGGGCGAACGCCCCAGGCCCGGTTCTGTTTACTCCAGCTCCCGCACTTCGATATAGGCGGAAGTGGTGGCATGAAGCGCTGCCATATACCCGCAGCGGAACCACAGCCGGTCCCCCGGCCGCACCGCTCCGCCGCACTCCTCCACCTCCACGATCAGGTGATCGCTGCTGGCTCCGATGAGATACGCCCCCGGCAGCATGGGCGTAAGGGCAGTCCAGTCCACATCCTGCTTCCCCAGCGCACAAATGGCCCGCAGCCGCACCCCTCGGTCGGGATACTCCTGCACATTGCCGCTGCAGTCCCTGCCCCGCTCGCCCACTGGGACAGAGGGCTTGCGCCGCAGCTCCACTACCTGCGCGGACAGGCGGAAAGCATCCTGATGGAAGTCGTCCAGAAGGCGATTACCCGTGGAATCTTCTCCATAAAGGACAGCCTCCCCTACCCGCAGCTGGTTGATCCCATCAGGCAGCGTTCCGTTCTCCAGCAGCTTGAGTACACAGGTGCCGCCGGCAGAGAGGGTGCGGATATGGAAGCCGTAAGCGGCATTGAGGTAATCCCGCGCCTTTACTAGGCTGCCCATGTTTTCCGGTGAGGGCAGCACACTGCCGTAACAGCCCACATTGGTACCCAGGCCCACCAGCTCCACCCCCGGACAGGCCAGGATCTGGGGCGCGATCTCGTCCAGTTGTTCCCGGCCAAAGACGCCTTCCCTCAGGTCGCCCACATCCAGCATCAAAATAATCGGATGAACTTTGCCCTGCCGCAGGGCCTCGTCAGAGATGGCACAAATGGTCTCGATCTGGCTCTCCATACTCCAATCCGTCCAGCGGACCACCTCCTCCACTTCATCCAGGGCCGGGATTCGGATGAGCAGATAGTGCAGCTCCGGATCGGCCTGCTTTGCCGCAATGATGTTCTGCATCCGGCTGTCGGCAAAGTGGGTAAGTCCTCCCGCCTTGGCCGCCCGAATAACAGCCGGACGGGCACAGAACCCCTTGGTTACAAAAGCGATCTCAATCCCACGGGCATCGCACATCGTTTTCAGTCGGCGGGCATTTTCCGTAATCTTATGGGTATCGATCTCCAATACAGGAGCATACATGGCTTTAGTTCCTCCTTTGTGTCTTTACAATTTGTTTTATGATAGCGCCGCATGAGAAAAATCACAAGTATTTTGCACATACGACTTGACATGACCCGTACTATGTGTTATTACTGTATATGTCAAGTATATACAGTATGACAGCAAGAGGGTGCACCATGGATATTATCATACGAAACTCCGGCGGAGTGCCGATCTACGATCAGATTACCCAGCAGATGAAAGGGTTTATCCTCCGGGGCGAACTTAAGGAGGGCGAGGCCCTGCCCTCCATGCGCCTGCTGGCCAGGGATCTGCGCATTTCCGTCATCACTACCAAGCGGGCCTACGAAGAATTGGAGCGGGAGGGTTTTATCACCACCGTACCGGGAAAGGGGTGCTTTGTCGCTCCCCGCAACCTGGAGCTTGTCCACGAGGAGACCCTGCGCCGTGCCGAGGAACATCTGTCTCAGGCCGTGGATATCGCCCGGACCGGCGGTGTCACTCTGGCCGAGCTCACTGAGACCCTCAACCTTTTGTATGGAGAGGAATCATCATGAACAACGTACTGGAAGTATCCCATCTCACCAAAGATTATGGCAGTTTTAAACTGGACGACGTATCGTTTACTGTCCCCGGCGGGACCATCATGGGCCTGATCGGAGAAAACGGGGCGGGTAAATCCACCACCATTAAGTGCATCCTCGACCTGGTCCGACGGGACAGCGGTGAGGTCCATGTACTGGGCCATGACATGGACCGTGAAGCCCGCACGCTCAAAGGAGAGATCGGGGTGGTGCTGGATGAAAGCGGCTACTATAATTCCTTCACCCCCGCCCAGGTAAACCGGATCCAGAGCGGGCTCTATCTTCGCTGGGACAGCGCTCTATTCCAGCAATACCTGAACAAGTTTGGCCTGACGGAGAAGAAAACCGTAAAAGAGTTCTCCAAGGGTATGCGGATGAAACTGGCCCTGGCCGCTGCCTTCGCCGTCCGGCCCAGGCTGCTGATCCTGGATGAGGCCACTTCCGGGCTAGACCCAGTGGTGCGGGACGAGATCCTGGATGAGTTTCTCGCCTTCATCCAGGATGAGGAGCACGCCATCCTCATCTCCAGCCACATCACCAGTGACCTGGAAAAGGTGGCCGACTATGTCACTTACCTGCACAAGGGACGGGTGGCTGTATCCGGGGCCAAGGACGAGCTGCTGGACCGCTATGGCAAGCTCAAGTGCGGCCGGGCCGATCTGGAGCGGGTGGATCCCGCCCTGCTGGTAGGCGTGCGCACCGGGCAGTTCGGCTGCGAGGCACTGGTGAAGGATCGCCGCGCCCTGGCCCGCGCCTGGCCCGCGCTGGCAATAGAGCCGGTTACTCTGGAGGATATCATGATCTTCACGGTAAAGGGGGATGTGAGATGAAAGGGCTCATCTATAAAGATATCCTGTCCATGCGCAGGCTGGCTGGCAGCTATCTGATCTTCTTTTTGATCTACGGCGGTCTGGCCATCGCGGGCGTATTTGACATCAGCATTCTGGGTGGAATGGTGGCCCTGCTGGGCATGATGGTACCCATGTCCTCCATCAGCATGGATGATGCCAGCGGCTGGGCTCGTTTCGCTGTAGTCTCCCCCGCAGGCCGGAGCGGCGTCGTGGGTGGCAAGTATCTCTTCACCCTGCTGGCTCTGGCTGTCAGCACCGTGGCGGTGGCCCTGCTCTTGATCGTCCTTTCCCTGTTGAGGGTGAGCGAAACTACGCCCCTGGACTGTCTGCTGATCACTCTGGCCTGTGCCGGCGTCTCCCTGGTAATGGATGCTGTACTTCTCCCCCTGCTCTTTAAGTATGGTGCGGAGAAAGCCCGCATCGTCAATATGTGCCTCTTCCTGATTGTCTTCGGCTCCATTGTTCTGCTGGGCGGGGCTGTCAGCAACGGCTTCGTCCTTCCCGCCCCCGCCCCCTGGCTGACCGCCGCCCTTCCCGGCCTGCTGGCCTTGGTTTCCGTTGGGAGTTTTGTTCTTTCTTACTTCATCTCCTGCGGCATTTACGAAAAGAAGGAGTTCTGATCCAACAAAAGGCCGCTGTGAGCATCGCTCACAGCGGCCTTTTTCTGCTTTTTAGTGATTGAGCAGACGCACCCGCAGTACGCCATCCAGTGCACGGATCTCATCAGCCACACTGTCGCTCACCCGGCTGCCCACATCCACCACGGTGTAGGCATAGTCCTTCTTGGACTTGTTGGTCATGTTTTCCACATTGACCCCGTCCTTGGACAGCACACCGGTGATGTTGGCAATGGCACCGGGAACGTTGCGATGGATGATGCACAGGCGGCACACTCCGCTCCAGGGCTGCACCAGAGTAGGCAGGTTGACAGAGTTGACAATATTGCCGTTTTCCAGATAGTCCCGCAGCTGCTGGGCCGCCATGACGGCGCAGTTCTCTTCGCTCTCGGGGGTGGAGGCGCCCAGATGGGGAATCGCCACCACATTTCGTCCGCCCATGATCTTGGCGTTGGGGAAGTCTGTAACGTAGCAGGCCACCTTGCCGCTGTCCAGAGCGGCCAGCATATCGTCGTCATTCACCAGGCCGCCCCGGGCCAGATTCAGGATACGCACACCGCCCTTCATCATATGGAAGGCATCCTCGTTGAGCATTCCCTTGGTCTCAGCGGTCTGAGGCACGTGGACGGTGATGTAGTCACAGTTTTTATAGATGGTCTCCAGATCCATGGCCCGATGCACCATGCGGGAGAGGGCCAGCGCCCCGTCCACCGACAGGAACGGGTCGTACCCATATACGGTCATTCCCAGCTTGGTGGCAATGTTGGCCACCTGCACGCCGATGGCCCCCAGACCGATAACGCCCAGTACCTTACCATTCAGCTCAGGTCCCACAAACTGGCTCTTGCCCTTTTCCACCACTTTTTCCACATCTTCGCCGGCAGCAGCCTGGGCCTTCACCCACTCCACACCCTGGGTGATCTTCCGGCTGGCCAGCAGCAGAGCGCACACTGCCAGCTCTTTCACCGCGTTGGCGTTGGCACCCGGGGTATTAAATACCACGATACCTGCCTCGGAGCAGCGGTCAATGGGAATGTTGTTGGTGCCTGCCCCTGCCCGGGCCACGGCCCGCAGGGCGTCGGGGAACACATAGTCATGCATATCGGCGGAGCGGACGAGGATGCCGTCCTCGTTCTCCACATCGCCGCTGACGGCAAACCGGTTCTGATCCAGCACCGACAGACCGGCGGGGGAAATCTTGTTCAGGGTCTTGATGCGATACATAGCGGTCCCTCCCCTTCTTTAATTGTTCTGGTCAAAGGCGCGGATGAAGTCGCACAGCTTCTCCACACCCTCGGTGGGCATGGCGTTGTAGATGGACGCACGCATGCCGCCCACAGAGCGGTGACCCTTCAGGTTGGTAAAGCCGGCCTCCACACTCTCCTTGACAAACTTGGCGTCCAGCTCATCGTTTCCAGTACGGAACACCACATTCATGTCGGAGCGGGAACCTGGCTCCACGGCACAGGTAAACAGCTTGGAGCTGTCAATTACATCATAGAGCATCTGGGCCTTGGCGTGCTTGATGGCCTGCATGCCGGGCACACCGCCCTTACTCTCCAGCCAGTCCAGTACCAGCCCCAGCATGTAGATGCACCAGCAGGGCGGAGTATTGTACATGGAATCCTTGTCGATCATGGTCTTGTAGTTCATCATCAGCGGGGTGTAGGGCAGCTCCTGACCGGCCAGGTCCCGGCGGATGATGACCACGGTAAGACCCGCAGGAGCCATGTTCTTCTGCGCGCCGGCAAAGATGATGCCGTACTTGCTCACGTCCACCGGACGGGAGAGAATGTCCGAAGACATGTCGCACACGATGGGCACGCCGTTGGTCTCGGGGACATACTGCCACTCGGTACCATAGATGGTATTGTTGGCGCAGTAATAGAAATAGCTGGCCTCCGGATCCAGTTTCAGCTGGTCCTGAGTGGGAATATAAGTATGGTTGCGGTCAGCCGAGGAAGCAGCCAGATTGATCTGGCCGTATTTCTGGGCCTCTTTATAAGCGATGTTGGAGAAGTTGCCGGTGACTGCATAATCAGCCTTGCCGGTCTTGCCGATGAGGTTCAGGGGCGCCATGGAGAACTGGCTGGAGGCACCGCCCTGCAAAAACAGGATCTCGTATTCCTCCGGCACATTGAGCAGAGTGCGCAGCTTGGCCTTGGTATCGTCAAAAATCTTCTGGAACACCTTAGATCGGTGGCTCATCTCCATAACGGACATTCCGGAGCCCTGATAGTTGGTGATCTCGGCTCCAGCCCGCTCCAGTACCTCCAGGGGCAGCATGGACGGGCCTGCGGAAAAGTTATACACGCGCTGGTTTCCCATGATAGATGGCCTCCTTGATGGATAATTTGACATCAGATTCTGCGACATAGTGTCACTTTATCTTGATAAAGCCTATTATAGTTGACGTGCGCGCACCCTGTCAATTGAGTGGTTTGCCCAAAACAGCCGTCCAGAAAGAAAAAAGTTTGTCTATATTGAAACCTGCCCTTTGCACTTTGAATGGTTTTGTGGTACAATACTTCCGAACCGAGAGTTTAGTTTTCCCACTGGGAGAGGGGGCGGCCTATGAGGCTTTCCGACATCAAACGTATTCTGAGCGCTACGGTACTCTGTGGGGAGGATCATTTGGACCGTGAGGTCTTTTCCGCCTGCGGCAGCGATTTTATGAGCGACGTGCTGGCCTTCGTCAAAAACCAGGCTTTGCTGCTCACCGGACTGGTCAATCCCCAGGTGGTGCGCACAGCGGACATGGTGGAGATGAAGTGCATTATTTTTGTCCGCGGCAAGATCCCCGGCCGGGATATTCTGGCTTTGGCGGAGGAGCGTGATATCGTCATTATGACATGCCCCAAACGCATGTATGAGGCATGCGGACTGTTATACTCCAATGGATTGCGAGGGAATTGCGATGGAAACGAGTAGACTGGTGTATCCAGTGGAGGGCGGCGATCTGATCGAAGCCGGAGAGGCCTCCAGTAAGATGAAGTTGGCCCTGAAGAAGCTGAACCTGCCGCAGGATATCATCCGCCGCGCTTCTATCTGTATGTATGAGGGTGAGATCAATATGGTCATCCATGCCGACGGCGGCCAGGCGGAGGTAGAGGTGGACCCGAATCAGATCGTGATCCGCATGACCGACACCGGCCCCGGCATTCCCGATGTGGCCCTGGCCATGCAGGAGGGATACTCCACCGCCGGGCAGACCGCCCGGGAACTGGGTTTCGGCGCCGGTATGGGACTTCCCAACATCAAGCGCTATTCCGATGAAATGACCATCGACACCGTTGTGGGCAAAGGTACCACCGTCACGGTGAAGATCAAACTTCCGCAGAAAGAACAATGATCCTGGCGAATCGAGGTGAGGCAGGCCCATGGTTATGAGACATTCCGTCGTACTGGACGACAAGCGCTGCCGGGGCTGTACCTCCTGTATCAAATGCTGTCCCACAGAGGCCATCCGCGTCCGTGGACGCAGGGCCACCATTCTGCCCGACCGGTGTATTGACTGCGGCAGCTGCATCCGCGTATGTCCCCATCGGGCCATCAAGTCCGTGGGTGACAGTTTGGACGTGTTGAAGCGTTATACTTACTGCGTGGCCCTGCCCGAGCCGTCACTCTACGGGCAGTTCCAGCATCTGGATAACCTGGATTTGGTATTAAATGCCCTGTTGGAGATTGGGTTCCACCGGGTATATGAGGTGGCCAAGGCAGCCGAGATGATCTCCGACTTTGAACGCGAGTGTATCCGCAGCGGTGTACCCACACCCACGCCTCAGATCTCGGCCTCCTGCCCCACGGTGCTGCGGCTGATTCGGATGCGCTTTCCCAAACTGATCCCCCACGTGGCCACCACAATCCTGCCCATGGAGCTGGCAGCCATTCTGGCCCGGCGTGAGGCACAAGCCGTTACCGGTCTGCCGGCGGAGCAAATCGGAGTATTCGCTCTGGTCCCCTGCTCCTCCAAGGTCACCGCCGCCCGCTCGCCGGAACATCTAAGCCGGCCGGTGCTGGACGGCGCCATTCCTATCCGTGATGTATATCTGCGCCTTCTTGGCCCCATGAAGCGTCTGGCAGAGACCCCATTGGAACCGCTCTCCTCCGCGGGGATCCTGGGCCTTGGCTGGGCTTCCTGCGGCGGCGAAAGCGCCGCCCGGCTGGGTGAGCGCAGTGTGGCAGTGGACGGCATCGAAAATGTTATCCGTATGTTGGATGAAATTGAGGACGGCCGCCTGCCCGAGGCAGATTTTCTGGAGTTGTCGGCCTGCACCCAGGGGTGCGTGGGCGGATGCTTCAATGTGGAGAACCCCTATGCCGCCAAAATGCGTCTGAAGGGCCTGACCCGCGGTCTGCCCGTCTCCCGCAACCGCTTTCCGCTGAATGGACCGGACCGCACTCTGGTGGTGCGGGATAAGGAGCTGCAATATCTGCCCGCACTGGTGCTGGATCAGGATGTGGAGGCAGCGCTGAATAAGCAAATGCGTATTCAGGAGTTGGAGGCGCATCTGCCCGGTCTGCACTGCGGCTCCTGCGGGGCACCCTCCTGTCATGCGTTTGCCGAGGATGTGGTCCTGGGCCGGGCCTGCGAGGATGACTGCATTTTCAAGGTCCGTGAACGCATGCGCTCCATGGCCGGCAAGGAAGAGGCGGACGACTACCTGCCGCCTCCCTTCCGCGGCCAGCGGGAAAAGGCGGCCAAACCGTAACACCCAGCCGCCGCAGATACGCCCCCGGCGTGTCGCGGCGGCTGTTTCATACGCTCAACAAGGGGGTATTGTTATGACCGTACAACAGCTGTGTCCGTTGCTTTCCCTGCAGGTCTTCCACCTGGCCGAGCCTGAGCGCCCGGTCACAGGGGGCTATGCCGGGGATCTGCTGAGTTGGGTGCTGAGCCGGGCCGGACAGGACCACGCCTGGCTGACCATTATGTCCAATCAGAATGTAGCGGCCGTGGCCCTGATGGCCGACGTCTCCTGTGTGATCCTCACCGAGGACGTCCTGCCCGACCCCGATCTGCTGCGCCGGGCCAGGGAAAAGGGCGTTAATCTCCTGGGCACGGCTCAGGACACCTTTTCCGCCGCCGGCCGTCTGGGGCAGATTCTCTCCGGCGGCACCTGAGCCGCTCCGGAAAAAGGAGGGCAAACGGATTGAACTTCTACTATGATCTGCACCTTCACTCCTGCCTGTCCCCCTGCGGCAGCGAGGATATGACTCCCGCCAATCTGGCCGCCATGTGCGCCCTGGCAGGACTGGACATCGTGGCGCTTACCGATCACAACACCGCTGGCAATTGTGCCGCCTTCTGCCGGGCGGCACAGGAGCGCGGCCTGCTCGCTCTGGCCGGGATAGAGGTATGTACCCGGGAAGACGTTCACGTGGTCTGCCTCTTCCCCACCCCCCGGCTGGCCGAAGCGTTTGACCAACTGCTCTCCCAGCACCTGTTCCCTTTGGCCAACGACCCCGCTCTCTTTGGCCGTCAACTCTATATGGACGAAGGAGACCTGGTACTGGGGGAGGACACGCGGCTACTCATTGGGCACACCGACCTGGCTTTGGAGGAACTACCCCACCTGGCCGGCCTGTACGGCGGAGTAGCCTTCCCCGCCCACATCGACCGGGACGCCTTTTCCCTGCTGGGCGTACTTGGACTGTGGGACCCGTCGCTGCCCTTTCCGGTGGCGGAGGTATCCCGTCAGTGCCCGCCTGGTTTCTCCGTCCGCCCCGACCTGAAGGATGTGCGCCTCATCGTCAACTCCGACGCCCACTACCTGGACCAGGTGTGGAGTGCCGAGTATTCCATGGACCTGCCTGAGCGCAGCGCCGAGGCGGTCCTGCGTTGGCTGCGCCGCGGCTAACGAATCAGCTACGCTTTACATCATCCCAGAAACTGTTATAATTGGAACTGATACCGACAAGAAAGGATGGACGTTTCCATGCCAAACTGCAAAACCGTCGTTCCCTACCGGGGCACGCCCGAGCAGGAGGAGCGCCTGCGTCAGGTGATCGAAGCTCATAAGGGACAGCCGGGCGCAACCATGCCCGTGCTCCAGGCCGCACAGGCTATTTTCGGCTACCTGCCGGAAGAGGTCCAGATCATGGTGGCTGAAGGACTGGACATTCCCCTGTCCGAGGTCTACGGAGTCGCTTCCTTTTACGCCCAGTTCAGCATGAACCCCAAGGGCCGCTATCAGATCTCGGTCTGTCTGGGCACCGCCTGCTACGTCAAGGGCGCCGCTGCCGTACTGGCCGCCGTGGAGCAGAAGCTGGGGATCGTCCCGGGCTCCATCACGCCGGACGGGAAGTTTTCCCTGGACTCCTGCCGCTGCGTGGGTGCCTGCGGCCTGGCGCCGGTCATGATGGTCAACAATGATGTGTACGGCCGTCTGACGCCCGATCAAGTGGGACCCATCCTGGATATGTATAAATAACAAGCGTGGAGCCGCCGCTCAGGGGAGCTTGGAGCGCAGGGAAGGCAAGCGCAGGGCCGTACTGCGGCCCGAGGCCAGCCCGAGGCAAAGTGAAAGCGACCCGGCCGTGCGGCGTGCGCAGCGTAACATCAGGAGGAAGCTTCTCTTGAAAGAGATTGCCCTTTATGCGCTGGATATTGCCCAAAACTCCGTCACCGCCCAGGCCAAACACCTGGACATCACCCTGGCCGAGGAGGACGGGGTCCTCACCCTGACCATCACCGACGACGGCACGGGTATGTCACCCGAGCTGCTCTCGCAGGTGAGCGATCCCTTCACCACTACCCGCACCACACGGAAGATGGGGCTGGGTCTGCCCCTGCTGCGCCTGGCAACCGAGCAGACGGGCGGCACACTGGAGATCGCCAGCACACTGGGCGTGGGCACTACAGTCACCGCCCGTTTTTGCACAGACCACATCGATTGTCCCCCCATAGGGGACATGGCCGGAACCATTTCCCTGTTGCTGCAGGGCGCGCCGGAGTTGGAGGTCCGGTACCTCCACCGCGCCGGCGGAACCTGTCTCACCTTCGATACCGCTTTGGTACGGGAACAGCTGGGCGACGGCATTTCCCTCGCCGAGCCGGAGGTAGTCCTCTGGGTCCGCGACTATCTGCAGGAACAGGAGCTTGCTTTGAACGAACAAAGGGGATGAAGGAATGAAAACTCTGGAAGAACTCAAGGCAATCCGCGACCGGATGCGCAGCCAGATCGACCTGCGGGACGCGGGCGAGGACCGCATCCGGGTGGTGGTGGGCATGGCCACCTGCGGCATCGCCGCCGGCGCCCGCCCGGTACTCAACGCCTTTCTGGAAGAAGTGGCCAAGCGGGAACTGAAAAACGTGACCGTGTCCCAGACCGGCTGCATCGGCGTGTGCCGGCTGGAGCCCATTGTAGAAGTCTATGTACCCGGGCAGGAAAAGGTCACCTATGTAAAGATGACTCCCGACAAGGTGGCCTCCATCGTCAGTGAACATCTGGTCAACGGCCGCGTGGTGGAAGAGTACACCATCGGCGCGGCGGAATGAGGAGGGTATGATATGAGTTTGATCCGCTCCCATATCCTGGTGTGCACCGGCACCGGCTGTTCCTCCTCGGAAAGCCCCAAGATCATTGCGGAATTTGAAAAGCAGTTGGCCGCTCAGGGTATGGACAAGGAAGCCAAGGTGGTACGCACCGGCTGCTTCGGTCTGTGCGCCCTGGGCCCCATCGTCACCATTTACCCCGAGGGAGCCTGCTATACCCATGTCACGGTGGATGATGTGGAGGAGATCGTCTCCGAACACATCGTGAAGGGACGCATCGTCAAACGGCTGCTCAACCGGAACGAGGGGAATGAAGCGCCCGCCACCTCTTTGAATGAGACCCGTTTTTACAAGCATCAAAAACGCATCGCCCTGCGCAATTGCGGCGTCATCAACCCTGAGAGCATCGATGAGTACATCGGTGTGGACGGGTATGAGGCTCTGGGCAAGATCCTCACCGAACACATCCCGCCCCAGCAGGTCATCGACACTGTCAAGGCCTCCGGCCTGCGCGGCCGGGGCGGCGCAGGCTTCCCCACCGGCATGAAGTGGCAGTTCACTCACGACGCCGTCAGCCCGGACGGCATCAAGTATGTCTGCTGCAACGCCGACGAGGGCGACCCCGGCGCGTTCATGGACCGCTCCGTGCTGGAGGGCGATCCCCACAGCGTGCTGGAGGCCATGGCCATCGCCGGCTACGCCGTGGGCGCCCACCAGGGCTACATCTACGTCCGGGCGGAATATCCCATCGCAGTGCAGCGCCTGGAAACCGCCATTGGCCAGGCCAAGGAATACGGCCTGCTGGGTAAAAATATCTTTGGCTCCGGCTTTGACTTTGATCTGGAACTGCGGCTGGGCGCCGGTGCCTTCGTCTGCGGCGAGGAGACCGCCCTTATGCGCTCCATTGAAGGTCACCGGGGCGAGCCCAAGACCCGTCCCCCCTTCCCGGCGGTCAAGGGTCTCTTTGACCGGCCTACCCTCCTCAACAACGTGGAAACCTACGCCAACATCACCTGGATCTTCAACCATGGCCCCGGGGCCTTTGCCTCCATCGGTACGGAAAAGAGCAAGGGCACCAAGGTCTTTGCCTTGGGCGGCAAGATCACCAATACCGGCCTGGTGGAGGTTCCCATGGGCACTACCCTGCGCACGGTGGTGGAGGATATCGGCGGCGGCGTGCCCGGCGGCAAGAAATTTAAAGCTGCCCAGACCGGCGGTCCTTCCGGCGGGTGCATCCCCGCGTCCCTCATCGATACCCCCATCGACTATGAATCCCTGGGTGCCATCGGCTCCATGATGGGCTCGGGCGGCCTCATCGTCATGGATGAGGACAACTGTATGGTGGATATCGCCAAGTTCTACCTGGAGTTTATCGTGGATGAGTCCTGCGGCAAGTGCTCCCCCTGTCGCATCGGTACCAAGCGTCTGCTGGGCCTGTTGACCAAGATTACCGAGGGCAACGGCGAACCGGGGGATCTGGACACCATTGAGGAGCTGTGCAACCACATCAAGCAGTCCGCTTTGTGCGGTCTGGGACAAACTGCACCCAACCCGGTGCTCTCTACTCTGAAGCACTTCCGGGAGGAGTTTGAGGCCCACGTGTATGAGAAACGCTGCCCTGCCGGGGTGTGCAAGGCCCTCATCCAATACGTGGTGGACCCGGCCAAGTGCAAAGGCTGTACCCGCTGTGCCCAGGGCTGTCCCACCGGCGCCATCTCCGGCGCGGTGCGCGCCCCCCACATCATCAACCAGTCCAAATGCATCAAGTGCGGCGCCTGTATGGACCACTGCCGCTTTGGCGCTATTTATAAGCAGTAAGGGAGGGAACGGACATGGACGAAAAAATGGTATCGCTGCGCATCAACAACATCCCCGTCACCGTTCCCGCTGGGTCCACGGTGCTGGAAGCGGCCCGCTCCGCGGGTTTCAATATCCCATCTCTTTGTTTTCTGAAGGACATCAATGAGATCGGCGCCTGCCGTATCTGCGTGGTGGAGGTAAAAGGGGCCAAGACTCTGGTGGCCTCCTGCGTCTATCCGGTCAGCGAGGGTATGGAGGTTTTCACCAACACCGAGCGGGTCCGCCGCTCCCGCCAGCTCACGTTGGAGCTCATTCTCTCCAACCACCGGATGGACTGCCTTACCTGCTCCCGCAACAGCCAGTGCGAATTGCGCCAGCTGGCCAGCGACCTTGGCATTGACGCCGTGCGCTACGCCAACGACAACATGCCTCCCCAGATTGAGGCCTCGGCCCCCCATCTGGTGCGGGACAATTCCAAGTGTGTGCTCTGCCGCCGGTGCACCGCCGTCTGCCGCAACGTGCAGGAGGTTGGCGTCATCGGCCCCAATGATCGCGGCTTTTCCACCCACATTGGCTGCGCCTTCGACCGGGATCTGAGCGAGGTGGACTGTGTCTCCTGCGGTCAGTGCATTGTGGCCTGTCCCACCGGCGCGCTGAGTGAAAAGGACGACACCGGTAAGGTGCTGGCCGCTCTGGCCGATCCCAAGAAGCACGTGGTGGTGGGCCCCGCCCCTTCCATCCGGGTTACCCTGGGCGAGTGCTTCGGCATGCCCATCGGCACCAATGTACAGGGCAAGATGGTCACCGCTCTGCGCCGGCTTGGCTTTGATAAGGTATTCGACGTAGACACGGCCGCCGACTTCACCATTCTGGAAGAGGGCACAGAGTTCCTCAACCGTCTGCGGGAGGAGGAACCCCTGCCCCTCATCACCTCCTGCTCTCCCGGCTGGATCCGCTACATGGAGCAGCACGCCCCCGACATGCTCCGCAATGTCTCCTCCTGCAAATCCCCCCAGCAGATGTTCGGTTCCCTGGTCAAGACCTATTACGCCGAGCAGGCGGGCATCGATCCCCACGACATCTATGTGGTGTCCATCATGCCCTGTACCGCCAAGAAATATGAGGTCCTGCGGGAGGAACAGCGCCTGCCCAACGGCTGCATGCCGGTGGACGTGTCCCTCACCACCCGGGAGCTGGGCCGTATGATCACTCAGGCCGGGCTGCTCTTCGACCACCTGCCTGACGAGGAGTTTGACCCGCTGCTGGGCGTATCCACCGGCGCGGCCACTATCTTCGGCGCCTCCGGCGGCGTGATGGAAGCCGCCCTGCGCACCGTGGTGGAAGAACTCACCGGCAAGGGTATGGCCCCGCTGGAGTACCATGAAGTGCGCGGTATGGAGGGCATCAAGGAGGCCAGCTATGAGCTGCCCGGACGTACGGTGAAGGTGTGCGTCGCCTCCGGTCTGCACAACGTCAAGCTGGTGCTGGATGGCATGCGGGACGGCTCGCTGCACTATGACTTTGTGGAATTCATGGCCTGCCCCGGCGGATGCATCAACGGCGGCGGCCAGCCCATCCAGCACGCCGACGTGCGTAACTTCACCGACATTAAGGCTTTGCGGGCCGCTGCCCTCTATCGTCAGGATGAGGGAATGCCCTACCGCCGCAGTCATGATAACCCGGTGGTCCAGACGGTCTACCGTGACTTCTTGGGCCATCCCGGCAGCCACAAGGCACATTCCCTGCTCCACTGCTCCTATATCAAACAGAAACGCTACCGGGTGTAAGCCGAATAAAACGGCCGGTCCTCTTTGGGACCGGCCGTTTCTTTTATTTGGAGCAGCTGAGTTTGATGCAGGTCAAGCAGTAGGTGACCTGGAGCACCCCGAAGATTACCAACACCGCCAGAGCGGGCAGCAGGCCAATATCAAAGGAGAAGTTCAGTATCGTGAACACCACCCACAGCCCCAGACAGGTACCAGCCGCCACCCGGAAAGCCTGATAAGCCGCCTGACCGATCTGGGCTTTTTCCGCTTCGTCACAGCTATCCATCCACTTTTTCTGGAACTTGGTGTCATACACGCTGCCCTGCTTTTCCGGGTTCATCCGCCGGGTCAGATCCACCGCCTTCTGCTGGAGCACCATGCTCAGCACCACGGAGACCACAAAGCAGAGGACGGGTATCAGGGGCAGGGAGGTCAAAAAGGCGGCTGACAGGAAGAAGAAATCCAGGATGACTGCCAGGGAGGTGAAGAGCAGCACATAGCTGAGAGTAGTCTCTATGCCATCCGCCAGGTCCTCGTCCTCCCCGTCCCAGCGGCTGTACCGCCCCTTTGCAGAGCGGTATAGCCCCAGCCCGATGCCCAGCAGTACCAGTGAACTCACCGGAATGCCCCAGGGTACCACCGCCGCCAGCAGCCCCTTCAGACCCGTCTCCGCCCAGTCAGCCACCCCGGAGACTCCCGCAAACGTCACAATAAAGCCGCCGATTCCTCCCAGGAACGCAAACAGGAGCACCGTACCAACAAACTTGGGCAGTGCCTTGCGATTTTCCCGTGTGACCTGATCCTTCATCTCATTCATCCTCCTTATAGCAGAAAATATCCTCTACGGTGACACCGCACAGTTTGGCCAGCTTCAGGGCCAGAGTGACGGAGGGGGAGTAGTCCCCCCGCTCGATCTGGCTGATGGTCTGCCGGGATACCCCCGCCATGCGGCCCAGTTCCTGCTGGTTGACTCCCAACCGGGCTCGGTGCTCTTTCAACCGGTTATAGAGTGGCATCGTCTCGCCTCCTAATCGACAATTATCTTTGTCATAATGACAACTTTGCTTGTCAATTATAGGATACCATTGACAAGTAAAGTTGTCAAGAGAAAGGAGTGGATATTTTGCCGCCACGGCTCCTATATTAAGCAAAAGCGCTGACGCTTGGATGGCTAATCCTCCCCGACCCTTTTCCGATACGGCGTACTCTGTGGATCTGACAGAGATCTATGCTGCACACGCCATCCATACAGGGTACGCAGCATAAAAGTATTTCCCTGTCTTTGCATCCCGCTCTTGACTTCGCCCATTTAAAGCGGTAAAATAATCGGCATAAAAACCATATTTTCCCCGGCCCATACCGCCGCTGGGAGAGAGGGAGAGAATCCGATGGTGATTACAGAATTTTTGGAACGCAATGCCCGGCTGTACCGGGATGAGACAGCACTGGTAGAGATTAACCCCTCGGAGGAACGGGACCGGGCCGCCACCTGGCGGGAGTATAGCCTGATCGAGCGCAACCGCCCGGATGAGCCCTACCGCCGGGAGATGAGCTGGGGGCAGTTTGACAAGAAGGCCAACCGGTTTGCAAATCTCCTGCTGAGCCGGGGACTGAAGCGGGGGGCCAAAGTGGGCATCCTGCTGATGAACTGTCTGGAGTGGCTGCCCATCTACTTTGGCATTCTGAAAGCCGGGTGTCTGGCGGTGCCTCTGAATTTCCGCTATTCCTCCGATGAGATTCAGTACTGTCTGGATCTCGCGGATGTGGAGGCCCTGGTGTTCGGCCCGGAGTTCATCGACCGGCTGGAGCCTATTCTGCCCACTCTGGGACGAGTGCGGCAGTGGTTTTACGTAGGCAATAAGGTCCCCGCCTTTGCTGAGAGTTACCGGGAGCTGGTGATGTATTGCTCCTTTGAAAATCCGCCGGTCCATTTGGAGCTCAGCGATCTGGCCGCCATTTATTTCTCCTCCGGCACCACCGGCTTCCCCAAGGCCATCTTACATAACCACAAGGCTCTGCTTTCCGCCTGTCTCACCGAACAGCATCACCACGGTCAGACCCATGAGGACGTTTTTTTGTGTATCCCGCCGCTGTACCACACGGGAGCCAAAATGCACTGGTTCGGCTCCCTGGCCACCGGCGGCAAGGCGGTGCTTCTGCGTGGCGTCTCCCCCCAGTGGATCCTCCGGGCAGTCACGGAAGAGAAGTGTACCATCGTCTGGCTGCTGGTGCCTTGGGCCCAGGACATCCTGGACGCCATCGACAGCGGGGCGGTCAATCTGGATGACTATCTGCTGGATCAATGGCGGCTGATGCATATTGGCGCTCAGCCGGTGCCGCCCAGCCTGATCCACCGGTGGAAAAAATTCTTCCCCCACCACCTCTACGATACCAACTACGGTCTCAGTGAATCCATCGGTCCCGGCTGCGTCCACCTGGGCGTGGAAAACATTGAAAAGGTTGGTGCCATCGGCAAACCGGGCTATTTATGGCAGGCTAAAGTGGTGGACGAGCAGGGACAGGAAGTGCCCCAGGGCCAGGTGGGCGAACTGATCGTCAGCGGCCCCGGCGTCATGCAGTGCTACTACAAGAATCCGGAGGCCACCGCCGAAGTTCTGAAAGGGGACTGGTTATACACCGGCGACATGGCCGAGGTCGACCCGGACGGCTTTATCTATCTGGTAGATCGGAAAAAGGATGTCATCATCTCCGGCGGTGAAAATCTGTATCCGGTTCAAATCGAGGGCTTTCTTCGTCGCTTTGAAAAAATTAAGGACGTTGCGGTCATCGGTCTGCCGGATCCCCGGTTGGGCGAGATTGCCGCCGCCATCGTCGAAGTCCGTGAGGGCATGACCTGTACGAAGGAGGAGATCGATGCTTTCTGCCAGGAGCTGCCGCGGTACAAGCGGCCCAGGAAGGTCATCTTTGACAAGGTGCCCCGCAATCCCACCGGCAAGATCGAAAAGCCGGCTCTGCGGGAGAAGTATTGCCACGGCCGCCTGGTAGAGGCTCAGATCACCAACTGAGAGGAGGGCTGCAAGTGACCGACCTGTGGATCAAGCTCTCCCTGCTACTGATTTTTTTTGCTGTTATGGTCGGTATCGGCCTGTATTGCCGCCGCCACGCTACCGATGTAACAGGCTTCGTACTGGGCGGCCGGTCAGTGGGTCCTTGGCTCACCGCCTTTGCCTACGGTACCAGTTACTTCTCCGCAGTGGTTTTTGTGGGCTACGCTGGCCAGTTCGGCTGGCGGTTCGGCATCGCCTCCACCTGGGCAGGATTGGGCAACGCCTTCCTTGGCTCCCTGCTGGCCTGGGTGGTGCTGGGCCGGCGCACCCGCATCATGACTCAGCATCTGGACAGTGCCACCATGCCGGAATTTTTTGGCCGGCGGTTTGAGAGCAAGCCTCTGAAACTCACCGCCTCGGTGATCATCTTTCTTTTTCTTATCCCCTATACCGCCAGTCTGTATAACGGTCTGAGCCGACTGTTTGCCATGGCCTTCGACATCGACTATGCCGTGTGCGTGGTAGTGATGGCCGTGCTCACCGGCGTATATGTCATCGCCGGAGGCTATATGGCCACTGCCATCAACGACTTTATCCAAGGCATTATTATGATCTTCGGCATCATCGCCGTTATCGCGGCGGTGCTGGGCAGCCAGGGAGGCTTACAGGCCGCTCTGGACGGATTGGCCCGGGTAAGCGACCCCACCGTATCCGATACCCCTGGCATCTTCGCCTCCTTCTTTGGTCCCGACCTGCTCAGTCTGGCGGGTGTGGTGGTACTCACCAGTCTGGGCACCTGGGGGCTGCCCCAGATGGTGCAGAAGTTCTATGCCATCAAGAGCGAGGACGCTATTACCCAGGGTACCATCATCTCCACCGTCTTCGCCCTTATCGTGGCAGGGGGCTGCTACTTTCTGGGTGGCTTCGGCCGGCTGTTCTCCACCCCGGAGGAGGTGGCCGCCAACGGTTATGATTCCATCATCCCCACCATACTCTCCGGCCTGCCCACCCTTCTCATTGCGGTGGTGGTCATCCTAGTACTCTCCGCCTCCATGTCCACCCTCAGCTCTCTGGTGCTGGCCTCCAGTTCCACCCTCACGCTAGACTTTATCAAGGGCACCATGATCAAGGATATGAGTGAAAAACAGCAGGTGCGCTGGATGCGGGCACTGGTGGTGGTGTTCATCGCTATTTCGGTGGTGCTGGCAATCGTTCAGTACCGTTCCAACCTGACTTTTATCGCCCAGCTGATGGGCGTGTCCTGGGGCGCGCTGGCGGGCAGCTTCCTGGCACCCTTCCTGTACGGGCTGTACTGGAAGCGCACCACCAAGACCGCCTGCGTGTGCAGCTTTCTATTCTCCACTGTGGTCATGCTGGCCAATATTTTTGTGGGCAGTTCTTTTCCCGCTCCCCTCCAGTCCCCCATCAATGCCGGCGCTTTCTGCATGCTGGCAGGCCTGGTGATCGTACCGGTGGTGAGCCTTCTCACCCCACCCCCTGCTCCAGAGCGGGTGGAGGCGATTTTTTCCTGTTATCAGCGCACCGTAACTGTAGCGGTCACCGACTCCATTGGTCCCAGGAACGCCCTGGAGAATCCCGGAAAAACACGTTGACTTTATTATCACAAAGTGATAAAGTAAAACCGTTCAAAGTTTTGCGAGAACGGAACCAGGTAGAGGCCGTTTCGCCGGAATTCATCGTCCTCTGCAGGGATGCAGAGGACGTTTTTTATCTTCCCGGCCTCTGAAAAGGAGAGATGTACCATGAAAACCCTGATGCTCGGCAACGAGGCCGTGGCCCGGGGCCTCTATGAGGCGGGCTGCGCCGTTGTGTCCAGCTACCCCGGCACTCCCAGCACCGAGATCACCGAGGCCGCCGCCAAATACCAGGAAATTTACGCCGAGTGGGCCCCCAACGAAAAGGTGGCCATGGAGACCGCCTTCGGCGCCAGTCTGGCCGGCCGGCGCTCCTTCTGCGGCATGAAGCATGTGGGCCTCAACGTGGCCGCCGATCCCCTGTTTACCATCGCCTACACCGGCGTCAACGCCGGTATGATCATCGGCGTGGCGGATGACGCGGGGATGCACTCCTCTCAGAATGAGCAGGACTCCCGCCACTATGCCCAGGCTGCCAAGCTGCCCATGCTGGAGCCAGCCGACTCCGCAGAGGCCCTGGCTTTTACCAAGCTGGCCTATGAACTGTCCGAGCAGTTCGACACCCCGGTTCTGCTGAAGATGTGTACCCGGGTGTCCCATTCCCAGAGTGTGGTGGAGACCGCCGAGCGCTTGGAACCCGCTCCGGTGCCTTATGAAAAGAAGCCCGCCAAGTACATCATGATGCCCGGCTATGCCAAGCTGCGCCACCCAGTGGTCGAGGATCGTCTGGCCGCTCTGGCTGCGTATGCGGAAACCTCCCCCCTCAATCGGGTAGAAGAGGGTTCCGACCATAAGATCGGCATCATCACCTCCTCCACCAGCTACCAGTACGTGAAGGAAGTATGCGGCGATAAATACCCGGTGCTCAAACTGGGCATGGTCTGGCCCATGCCGGACCAGAAAATTCGGGACTTCGCCGCTTCCGTGGATCTGCTGACCGTGGTAGAGGAGCTGGACGGCTTTATCGAGGACCACTGCCGCGCCCTAGGCCTGGCCCTGGCGGGGAAGGATTACTTCTCCCCCATCGGAGAACTGAGCCAAAACCTGGTGGCCGAAAAGCTTGGGGTCGCGCCCGCTGCCGGCAAGGCTCTGGAGGAAAACATCCCCGCCCGGCCTCCAGTGATGTGCGCCGGCTGCCCCCATCGCGGTCTGTTCTATACCTTGAATAAGCTGAAGCTCACCGTGCTGGGCGACATTGGCTGCTACACGCTTGGGGCAGTGGCTCCCCTCAGTGCTATCGACTCCACCATCTGCATGGGCGCCTCGGTATCCGGTCTGCATGGTTTTCTGAAGGGCAGCGGCGGGGAGATGGATGGAAAGACGGTAGCAGTCATCGGCGACTCTACCTTCATGCACTCGGGCATCACGGGACTCGTCAACATCGCCTACAACGAGTCCAACGCCACCGTCATCATCCTGGACAACTCCATCACCGGCATGACCGGTCACCAGCAGAACCCAACTACCGGATTTAATCTGAAGGGGGACCCCTGCACCAAGATCGATCTGGAGTCCCTGTGCAAAGCGGTTGGCATTCGCCGGGTGCGGGTGGTGGACCCTTACGACTTGGCTCAGTGCGAGAGTGTCATCAAGGAGGAGCTGGCAGCTCCCGAGGCATCGGTGGTCATTTCCCGTCGTCCCTGCGCCCTGCTCAAATACGTCAAGCACAAGGCACCTCTGACGGTCGAGACCTCCAAGTGTGTGGGCTGCAAGGCCTGCATGAAGATCGGCTGCCCCGCCATCTCCGTCCGGGACGGCAAGGCCGGGGTAGACGCTACCCTGTGCGTGGGCTGCGGCGTGTGCCAGCAGCTGTGCAAATTCGATGCGCTCCAGGCGCCCCAGGAGGTGTAAGGTATGCAGACCAAAAATATCATGATCGTAGGCGTGGGCGGCCAGGGTACCCTGCTGGCCAGCAAACTTCTGGGCCGTCTGCTGCTGGACCAGGGCTATGATGTGAAAGTATCCGAGGTCCACGGCATGAGCCAGCGGGGCGGCAGCGTGGTCACCTATGTGCGTTACGGCGACAAGGTGTATTCCCCGGTCATCGATAAGGGAGAGGCGAACTTCATTGTCTCCTTTGAACTGCTGGAAGCCGCCCGGTGGCTGGAGTTTCTCCGCCCCGACGGCCGGATCATCACCAACACCCAGCAGACCAACCCCATGCCGGTCATCACCGGTGCGGCGGAGTATCCCCAGAACCTGGTGGAGAAGATGACTGCCGCCGGAGCAAACGTAGACGCCATGGACGCTTTGGCTCTGGCCGAGGAGGCCGGCAGCAGCAAGGCGGTGAATCTGGTGCTGATGGGGCGGCTCTCCCGGTACTTCGATCTGCCGGAAGAGGTATGGCAGAAGGCCATCACCAACAGCGTGCCGGAGAAGTTCCTGGAGCTGAACCGGACCGCCTTCCACCTGGGCAGAAATTCCTGAGGCACAAGGGAGAGAGAGAACATGGAGCGTTACTATCAGAAAGACATCGAGTGTGCCAGCCGGGAGCAGATCCGTGCCTGGCAGAACGAGCGTCTGGTCAAGCAAGTCCATAATGTTTGGGACAACGTGCCCTACTACCGCAGAAAGATGGAGGAGAAGGGCCTCACCCCCGAGGACATCAAGGGCGTGGACGACCTGCACAAACTGCCCTTCGTCACCAAAGACGACCTGCGGGAGGCCTATCCCTACGGCCTGCTGGCCCGTCCCCTGAAGGACTGCGTCCGCATTCAGTCCACCTCCGGCACTACCGGCAAGCGGGTGGTGGCCTTCTACACCCAGCACGACATCGACCTGTGGGAGGACTGCTGCGCCCGGGCCATTATGGCAGCCGGCGGCACCAATGAGGACGTGTGCCAGGTTTCCTACGGCTACGGCCTGTTTACCGGCGGCCCCGGCCTCAACGGCGGCTCCCACAAGGTGGGCTGCCTCACCATCCCCACCTCCTCCGGCAACACCGAGCGTCAGATCATGTTTATCCGGGATCTCAACGCCACCATTCTGTGCTGCACCCCCTCCTACGCCGCCTACCTGGCCGAGAGCATGAAGGAGATGGGTCTCACCCCCGACCAGATCCCCCTGAAGGCGGGCATCTTCGGCGCCGAGGCCTGGAGCCAGGAGATGCGGCAGAACATTGAGGAGACTTTGGGCATCAAGGCCTATGACATCTACGGCCTCACCGAGCTGTCGGGCCCCGGCGTGTCCTTCGAGTGCTCCGCCCAGAGCGGCATGCACATCAATGAGGATCACTTCATCGCCGAGATCATCGACCCCAACACCGGTGAGGTGCTCCCCGAGGGGTCCAAGGGTGAGCTGGTGTTTACCTCCATCACCAAGGAGGCCTTCCCCCTGCTGCGCTACCGCACCCGGGATATCTGTGTGCTCCATCACGAGGATTGTCCCTGCGGCCGCACCCATGTGAAGATGAGCAAGCCCATGGGCCGCAGCGACGACATGCTCATCATCAAGGGCGTCAATGTGTTCCCGTCCCAGATCGAGACGGTACTGCTGGGCCAGAGCTTCGCCCCCAACTACCAGATCATCGTGGACCGGGTCAACAACACCGACACCATGGAGGTACTGGTGGAGATGACCCCCGAGATGTTCTCCGACCAGCTGAGCCAGGTGGCCGAGAAGGAAAAGCAGGTGGTAGCCGCCCTGAAGGCCATGCTGGGCATCTATGCCAAGGTGCGCCTGGTGGCCCCCAAGTCCATCCAGCGCAGCGAGGGCAAAGCGGTCCGGGTCATCGACAAGCGGAAGATTTAAGGGAGGAGCGAGCATATGACGATCCAACAAATTTCCGTCTTTCTGGAGAACCGCGCCGGTCAGCTGGCGGAGATCACCACCATTCTGGCCGAGCATCAGGTCAACATGCGGGCTCTGCACATTGCCGAGACCAGCGACTACGGCGTGCTGCGCATGATCGTGGACCGTCCCCAGCGGGCGGCCTCCCTGTTGCTGGAACACGGCTTTATCCTGTCCATGACTCCCGTGCTGGCAGTGGTGGTACCCGATGAACCGGGCGCCCTGGGACGAATTCTCACCCTGCTTGCCAAAGAGAATATCGACGTGGAGTATGTCTACTCCGTGTTCGGACAGGTTCAGGGCCGGGCCTGCATGATCTTCCGTGTGGGGGATATTGAACGACTGGCCACCCTGCTGAAGGACAACGGGATGCCTCCCGCTCTCCATGGGGAGTTGGGGATCCTAGACGAACAGAAATGAGGTAGCACATTATGCAGCCGATGAGCAGCAAAACCCAGTATTTTACCGACTCGGTCATCCGTCGGATGACCCGTATCGCTATCGCCAACAACGCCATCAACCTGGCCCAGGGGTTCCCCGATTTCGACCCGCCCCAGGCCCTGTTGGACCGGCTGGCCCAGGTGAGCCATGAGGGCCCCCACCAGTATCCCATCACCATGGGCGCCCCCAATTTCCGCCTGGCCCTGGCTAAAAAATGTAAGCGCTTCATGGGCCGGGACATTGATCCGGAGACCGAGATGGTGGTAACCATCGGTTCTACCGAGGCTATGGTGGACTCCATCTTCGCTCTCACTAACCCCGGGGACAAGGTGGTACTCTTCTCCCCCTACTTTGAGAACTACCACGCCCAGATCCTCTTTGCCGACTGCGAACCCATCTACGTGCCTCTGGTCCCTCCCCAGTTCCACTTCGACCCCAATGTGCTGGAGGACGCTTTCAAACAGCACCCCAAGGCCATTCTGATCTGCAACCCCTCCAACCCCAGCGGCAAAGTATTTACAGAGGAAGAGCTGAAGCTCATTGCCGAGCTGTGTGTCAAATACGATGTGTACGCCATCATGGACGAAGTGTATGAGCACATCGTCTACGCCCCTCACAAGCACCTGTACATGTGCAATATGCCCGGCATGTGGGAGCGGACCATCTCCTGCTCCTCTCTGTCCAAGACCTACTCCATCACCGGCTGGCGACTGGGCTACGCCATCGCGCCCAAGGAAATCATGGATAAAATAAAGCAGTACCATGATTTCAACGCCGTGGGGGCTCCTTCTCCTTTGATGGAGGCCGCCATTGCCGGACTGGAGATGCCGGACAGCTACTATGAGGAGTTCGGCGCTCACTATGCGCATATGAAGCAGCTGTTTACCGATGGACTGCGAAACATCGGGATCCCTTTCACCGATCCTCAGGGAACCTACTTCGTCCTGGCGGACATCGGCCCTTATCTGAAGAAGGGGCAGACCGATGTGGAGTTCTGTGAGGAGATGACGCAAAAAGTCGGCGTGGCCGCCGTACCCGGCACCTCCTTCTTTATGGAAGATGTACGCAACATCGTACGCCTCCACTTTGCCAAGAAGGACGAGACTCTGCTGGAGGCTCTGAACCGTCTAAGTGATATCAAGTCCAAAATGGCCTAAATGTTTATAAAATAAAAAACGGCAGATACTGCAAAACAGTATCTGCCGTTTTTCAATTGTGATTCGATTAGTCGGTCACGAAGGGCAGCAGCGCGATCTGACGGGCACGCTTGATGGCCTCGGTCAGCTGACGCTGATGCATGGCGCAGGTGCCGGTGGTACGGCGGGGCAGGATCTTGCTCCGCTCGGACAGGAACCGACGCAGCTTCACAGCATCCTTATAATCGATGTGCTCCACCTTGTCCACACAGAAGGTGCAGACCTTGCGGCGCTTGCGGCCGCGGGGGCGCTCTCTATCCATAGCCATAACAGGGAACCTCCTTTTTCCACGGGCCTACAGCCCGGCTTGTTTATGCAGCGCGCCGAACGTTGCGCGCCAAAAATCAATTAAAAGGGCAGCTCCCCGTCGTCGTCGGAGAGTTCGGCGAACTGGTCGCCGCCGCCCAGGGGCGCGGCCGGAGGCGGCGCATAGCCACCCGCAGGGGCCCCGAAACCGCCGGGCGCGGGAGCAGCATAACCACCCGCCTCGGCATCCCGCTTGGAGTCGCCGAAATACACATTGTCGGCGATCACTTCCGCAGTACGGCGCTTATTGCCGTCCCGGTCGGTCCAGTCACGCAGCTGGAGCCGGCCCTCCACCACAGCCAGGCGGCCCTTGGTGAAGAAACGGGAGACAAATTCGGCAGTCTGACGCCAAGCCACAATATCGATGAAGTCGGTAGACTTTTCGCCAGTGGTCTTGTCCTTGAAATCCCGGTCCACCGCCAGAGAGAAAGAGGCCACGGGGGTCCCTGTCTGGGTGTGGCGCAGCTCGGGATCACGGGTCAGACGACCCATTAGAATAATCCGGTTCAGCATGACTGCCGCTCCCTTCTTACTTCTCGTCCTTGCAGACGATCAGGGAACGCATCACGCCGTCGGTGATCCGCAGGATACGATCCAGCTCGCGGGGGAACTCGGGCTTGGCCTCAAAAGTCATCAGCACATAGTAGCCCTCGGTCAGGTCGTTGATGGGATAGGCCAGGTGGCGCTTGCCCCACTCGTCAACCTCAGCCAGGGTGCCGTTCTGCTCCACCAGAGTCTTGAACTTGGTCACCATGGCAGCAGTGGCCTCCTCACCCAGGTTGGGATCGAGGATGTAGACCACCTCATAATTACCGCTGAGTTTTGCCATTTTGTTTGCACCTCCTTATGGACGTATGGCCCCCGCCCTTTGCGGGGGCAAGGATGTGCCTGTTTATTAGAAACAAGCTATATTATTATATAGGAATCCAACGGAAAGTCAAGTCTTTGCATCTCAAAAAAAGAAAAAAAGTTTTTTTATTTTGGATGCAATAAAAAACCCCTTCCGTTCATTTCTAAGACAGAAGGGCCCGAGAACACTAGTACAATCATCAACGGAAAAGGAGTTTTTACTATGAAGAGAGGTTTCGGCAAAGGCTTTTTCAGCGGTATTCTGGTAGCAGCACTGGTAGCAGGACTGGGCGTTTCCGCTATGGCGGCCACCCGTACCATTACAGTGGATGACAACATCCGCATCACCCTCAACGGCGCCACGTTCTCCCCCAAAGATGCCAACGGCAAGGATGTCCCCCTCTTCTCCTATAACGGCACTACCTATGCCCCCGTGCGTGCCATCTGTGAGGCCGCCGGCCTGAAGGTGGACTTTGATTCCGCCAATTACACCGCCGTACTCACGACCTACGACCAATATATTGCCTCCACTCCCACCGCCTCCGACTATATCACGGTGGAAAAGGCCAAATCCATCGCCCTGGAGCATGCCGGTGTCAAGGCTGACGACGCTGTGTTTGTCAAGGCCGGTCTGGATTGGGACGACGGCAAAGTGGAGTATGAAGTGGAGTTCTATGCCGGCAATACGGAGTACGATTACGACATCGATGCGGTAACCGGCACCATCCGCTCCTTTGACAAGGACTGGGATGATTTTTCCCTTTCCCGGCCGGGCAATTCCGGCACCAGCGTATCCCAGGATGACTTGATCAGCGAGGAAAAGGCCAAGTCCATCGCCCTGGCCAAGGCTCCATCGGGCGCTACTGTGGTAAAATGCGAGCTGGATCGGGATGACGGCCGCTATGTCTATGAACTGGAACTGCGCTCCGGCCGTACAGAGTACGACTGCGAGATCAACGCTGTTACCGGCGTCATCGTGGACTGGGATGTGGATTACGACGACTGACTCATACAAAATAACAGGGGCGGGAAGCATGTCTGCTTCCCGCCCCTGTTATTTGTTCTTTTTACTTGAGCTGCTCCGCCTTTTCCTTCAGGAAACCGCGCAGCCAGGAAGCCGTGGCTTTGTTTTCCAGAGCAAAGTCGATGGTCGCCTCCAGAAATCCACACAGGTTACCGGTGTCATACCGGCGTCCCTCAAAGTCCACTGCCACCATCCGGTTGCGCTGGCAGAGCTCCCGCAGACCGTCCGTAAGCTGGATCTCCCCGCCATAGCCCGGCTTGACATTTTCCAGGATGTCAAAAATATCAGGCGTAAGTACATACCGCCCCAGGATAGCATAGTTGGAGAACATCTGCTGGGGGGTCGGCTTCTCATTCATATCTGAAACGCTGAAAATCCGATCCTCCAGCGGAGCCACCTTTACCGAGGAGTAGCGGGAGATGGCCTGAGTCGCCACCCGCTGTACCCCGACCGCGGACGCTCCGTATTTCTCGGCCGCCTCCACCAGCTGGAGGGTAACCGGCTTTTCCGCCCGCATAATATCGTCTCCCAGCAGCACCGCAAAGGGCTCATCCCCCACAAAACGCCGGGCCCGGGAAATGGCGTGGCCCAATCCCTTGGTCTCCTTCTGCCGGACATAGAAGATGTTAGCCAGATCCGCCGCCCGGCGGACCTCCACCAACTCTCTCTCTTTCCCGGCCTGGAGCAGACGGGTCTCCAACTCGGGGTAATAGTCAAAGTAGTCGTCCATGGCGGACTTGGCGCGGTTGGTGACAATGAGGATATCCTCAATTCCGGAGGCCACTGCCTCCTCAATGATGTACTGGATCACCGGCTTGTCCACCATGGGGAGCATCTCTTTGGGCACAGTCTTGGTGGCCGGAAGCATCCGGGTACCAAGCCCCGCAGCGGGAATAACAGCCTTACGGACTTTCATAACATATCCTCCTTGTCAAACGCCGGAGCGTCACACCTTAAAAATGTGCCAGGCGTTGCTCCGGGATCATGGTTCTGAAATAACGGATCTTGGGCAGTGCTGTCAGCAGAACGGTGCCCAGTACGTAACAGGCCGCCACCTCGCCTACTGCAAAAGTAACTGCGTTAAAACCACAGGCGGCCCAGAAAGCGCTGTTCACCGCGCCCACCTCAGCCCAGGACCACATGGGGGCCAAAATGACCATATTGACCAGCACGGGAGGCAGGGCGGCCAGGTACCAGCGGGGCATCCGCACAGTAAGGAAGGCCGCAATGGCGGTGGCCAGGGTTCCCATTACTATATCAATAGGACCATAAGGGGAAAGCAGATTGGTGATCAGGCAGCCCAGAATCAGCCCGGGCGCAGTAGCAGGGAACAAAAACGGCAGTACGGTCAGCGCTTCGGCAAAACGGATTTGCACCACGCCGAAGGTGAGGCCAAAGATATTGCCAAAGTAGCCCAGTACGGCATACAGCGCGGCAATCAATGCCGCCAGGGTCAGATCTCTCGTAGTAAATTTGCGCATTGTTTTCCATTACCTCCATTTTGGTATTTAGAGAACGGCGGTGAGTCCCACCGAACGAACACGGCACAGCCGTGCTTGGACCGGGTGTGGAAACCAGTCGGAGGTATTGTAACATGTTTTTCATTGGAAGTAAAGCATCCCTGCCGGGGCTGTATCTTATTATGTAAAGTCGGGAATGCTATGGGGCGCAGTGACTTTACACAGTCTTTACAAAGTCGTGAAGGACAACTTTACAATTGGCCGATATACTGAGTATCGTTCCCAAGAGGTTCGAAAACAATGCATGATTGGAGATCGAATTCAATGAAAAAGAGAACCATTGCCCTGATTCTTTCCGCCGCTCTGTGTGTCGGCCTGCTGGCTGGCTGCGGCAGCACCGAGTCCACCAATACCGGCGATACCAGCACCCCTTCCACCGAGAGCGCTGCTCCTGCTGACGACAGCACCACCGAGCTCTCCGGCACTGTGGTGACCAACGGCTCTACCTCCATGGAGAGCGTGATGGGTTCCCTGATCGAGGCCTTTAAGGAAGTCCAGCCCAATGTGAACGTTCAGTACACCGGCAGCGGTTCCGGCGCCGGCATCACCTCCGCTCAGGACGGCACTGCCGACATCGGCCTGGCCTCCCGCGACCTGAAGGATGACGAAACCGGCGTGACTCAGATCACCGTTGCCAAGGACGGCATCGCCATCATCATCAACCCTGAAAACCCTGTGGCTGACCTGAGTGTGGAGCAGATCGCCCAGCTGGCCACCGGTGAGATCACCAACTGGTCCGAGGTGGGCGGCAACGACGCCGAGGTCGTATTCATCGGCCGTGAGGCCGGTTCCGGTACCCGCGACGGCTTTGAGTCCATCACCGGCACCGAGGATGCCTGCAAGTACCAGAACGAGCTGACCTCCACCGGTGAGGTGATTGCCAACGTAGCCTCCAACCCCAACGCCATCGGCTATGCCTCTCTGTCCGCTGTGGATGACACCGTGAAGGCCATCACCGTGGGCGGTGTGGCTCCCACCGAGGAGACCGTTCTGGACGGCACCTACGCCATTCAGCGTAACTTCAACTTCATTGTCAACGAGAGCAATTCTCTCTCCGATGCCGCTCAGGCTTTCGTCGATTGGGCTACTTCTGCGGACGCCGCTGACCTGATCGCCGGCGCCGGCGCGGTACCTGTGGCCGAGTAACTACGCCCTCCGAATCGCCCCCTCGGACACGAGGGGGCATTCGGCATGATATCAACTTTTTACGAAAGGCCGGTCATTTGCCATGAAACAAAAGCTCCGGCCGCTGGAACTGTTGATGAACCTGGTGTTCTTCCTGTGCGGTTTCATTGCGGTCGTCTTCGTTCTTTTTATCAGCATTTATCTCATCATCTCCGGTTTGCCTGCCATCAAGGAGATCGGACTGGTGGAGTTTCTGTTCGGCACCAAGTGGGCCTCTACCGCGTCGGAGCCCTCCTTTGGTATCCTTCCTTTTATTCTGACCTCCATCTACGGCACTGCCGGTGCCATTGTGCTGGGTGTACCGGTCGGCTTTATGACGGCGGTATTTCTGGCCAAGGTAGCGCCCCCCAAGTTGGCTGCCACAGTACGTACCGCTGTGGATCTGCTGGCCGGTATCCCCTCCGTGGTATACGGCCTCATCGGTATGATGGTTCTGGTCCCCGCCGTGCGGGTGGCATTTAACCTGCCTGACGGCGCCAGCCTGTTCTGCGCCATCATTGTGCTGGCCATCATGATCCTGCCCTCCATCATTTCTGTCTCCGAGACTGCGCTGAAAGCAGTCCCCAAGGAATATGAGGAAGCTTCCCTGGCCCTGGGCGCCACCCACATCGAAACGGTGTTCCGGGTATCCGTCCCTGCCGCCTCCAGCGGCATTGCCGCTTCCATTGTTCTTGGCATCGGCCGTGCCATCGGCGAAGCCATGGCTGTCATCATGGTGGCCGGCAACGTGGCCAATATGCCTACCCTCTTTTCTTCTGTCCGCTTTCTTACCACCGCTGTGGCCAGCGAGATGTCCTATGCCTCCGGCCTGCAGCGTCAGGCGCTGTTCTCCATCGCCCTGGTCCTGTTTCTCTTCATCATGCTCATCAATGTAATCCTCAATACGCTTCTCAAGCGCAAGAAGGGGTGATATACTGATATGGAAATGAAACCGCTCTCCGGAAAGCGGAAGGCCTACGACCGCACCCTCCGTTTCCTGCTTTATTTTTGTGCCATCCTGACCTGTGCACTGTTGGTGTTCGTCATTGGATATATCTTTATTAAGGGCTTGCCCCATATTTCCTGGAACTTCCTCACCTCTGAGCCCAGCTATATCAAGGATACCATCGGTATCCTGCCCAACATTCTCAACACGGTTTACATCGTGTTGGTCACCCTGGTTTTTATCCTGCCCCTGGGCGTCGGTGCAGCAATCTATCTTACCGAATACGCACGCAACCGCCGACTGGTAGCCGCCATTGAATTTGCCACCGAGACCCTCACCGGTATTCCTTCCATTATCTTTGGTCTGGTGGGCATGCTGTTTTTCTGCCAGTTTCTAGGCTTGAAAGCCTCCCTGCTGGCCGGCGCGCTGACGCTGGTCATTATGACTCTGCCCACCATCGTGCGCACTACCCAGGAGGCGCTCAAGACCGTGCCCCAGTCTTACCGTGAGGCCGCCCTCGGTCTGGGCGCCGGCAAATGGCGCATGATCCGCACGGTGGTGCTGCCCTCCTCGGTGGACGGCATCGTCACCGGATGCATCCTGTCGGTGGGCCGCATTGTGGGCGAATCGGCCGCACTGCTCTTTACCGCCGGCATGGGCATGTCGCTGAACCACTTTTTCTCCTCGTTTGATAATTTTATTCACTCTTCCGGCGCCACCCTCACCGTGGCTCTGTACGTCTACGCCAAGGAGCGGGCGGAATTTGACGTGGCCTTTGCCATTGCCGCCATCCTGATGCTGCTCACCCTGGTCATCAATCTGACGGCCAAGTTGGTGGGCACAAAACTGAAACAGAAATAAGGAGATCCGATATGGATGACAACAGCATTCGCCTGAACAAGGCCCAGCCGGATACCTCTTCCGCCGGCACGGAGCAGACCATTCTCGCGGCCAAAAATCTGGACCTCTGGTACGGTCAGGCTCAGGCGCTGAGAAATGTGAGCATTGATATTCCGGAAAAGCAAGTGACTGCCCTGATCGGCCCCTCCGGCTGCGGCAAGTCTACCTTCCTCAAGACTCTGGACCGGATGAACGACCTGGTCCCCGGCATCAAGATCACCGGCAGCGTACAATACCGCGGCCAGGAGATCTACGATCCCAGTGTGGACGTGACCTGGCTGCGCAAACAGATCGGCATGGTATTCCAAAAGCCCAATCCCTTCCCCATGTCTATCTATGACAACATTGCCTATGGTCCCCGTACGCATGGCATTCGAAACAAGAGCCAACTGGACGATATCGTGGAGAAGTCTCTCCAGGGTGCGGCCATCTGGGACGAGGTGAAGGACCGGCTGAAGAAGTCCGCTCTGGGCCTCTCCGGCGGCCAGCAGCAGCGTATCTGCATTGCCCGTGCCCTGGCGGTGGAGCCCGATATTCTGCTCATGGACGAGGCCACTTCCGCTCTGGACCCCATCTCCACCTCCAAGATTGAGGATCTGATCGCCGATCTGAAGAATCAGTATACCATCGTGATCGTCACCCACAACATGCAGCAGGCCACCCGTGTGTCCGACAAATGCGCCTTTTTCCTGCTGGGTCAGCTTATCGAGTTCGGCGACACCACTCAGCTGTTCTCCATGCCCAAAGACAAGCGCACCGAGGACTACATCACCGGACGGTTTGGTTAAAAAGGAGCAGGCTATGAGAAAAACCTTTGACGCAGAGCTCCAGGAGCTCAACTATGAAATGATCGACATGGCCGCCGCCGCGGAGGACGCCATCGACGTCGTCACCGAATCCCTGGCCTCCGCCGACGATACCGCAGCAAAAAACGCCATTGAGATGACCCGCAGCATGGATCAGATGGAGCGGGATATCGAAAACCGCTGCCTGCGTCTGCTGCTTCAGCAGCAGCCGGTGGCCCGGGACCTGCGCACCATCTCTGCGGCCATGAAGATGGTCACGGACTTGCAGCGCATCGGTGACCAATGTTCCAACATCGCTGAAATCTCTCTGCTGCTCAAGGAGCAAAAGCAGACCCGCACGCTGGCCGACATCCGTACCATGAGCCAGAAAGCCGGCGTAATGGTGAAACGTGCTATCTTCGCCTATGTAAACCGGGATACCGACGCGGCCCGTGCAGTCATCAGCCTGGACGACGAAGTGGACGAACTGTTCCGCACCATCAAGGGCGAACTGGTGGAGCTCATCGTAGGAAACCGTGAGGAAGCGGACCAGGCCATCGACCTTATCATCATTGCCAAGTACCTGGAGCGTATTGCCGATCACGCGGTGAACATCGCCCAGTGGGCTATTTTCTGTGTGACAGGTGAAATTCTGGGGTAAGGAAGTGATCCAATGTCCAAGGCCATCGTGGTCGTGGAGGACGATGAGAGCATCCGTGAGATGCTCCGCTATTATTTTCAGTCGGTAGGCTACGGTGTACGGGTCTACGAATCGGGCGAGGCTCTTTTTTCCGGAGAGCCCGGTCAGCCCTCACCCGCATTGTATATTTTGGATATTATGCTGCCCGGTATGGACGGACTGGAAATCCTCCGCCGCCTGCGGGAAGACCGGGATACTTCGGACATTCCCGTCATCATGCTCACTGCCCGCTCCGCGGAGATGGATCGTGTCTCCGGCCTGGAGAGCGGCGCAGATGACTATGTAGTCAAACCCTTCGGCATCATGGAACTGCAGGCCCGGGTCAAAGCCGTGCTCCGCCGCACGGAGCGCCGGGGCGACCGGGTGCTCACCTGGGGCAACGTGGAAATCGACCCTGCTGCCCGTGAAGTACGTAAGGACGGCAAACTGGTGGAACTTACCTTCAAGGAATTTGAGCTGCTGCGCCTGCTGTGTACCCGTCGGGGTGTTGCCCTCACCCGGGACGAGATCCTGCAGGCCGTGTGGGACTATGACTATACCGGTGAGACCCGTACAGTGGACATGCACGTGAAGGCCCTGCGTCAGAAGCTGGGCGAGGACATTATCACCACCGTCCGCGGCGTGGGCTATAAAATGTCCTAGTTGGAGGAACTTACATGAAAAAGCGTATTATCGGCGCCACACTGCTGACGGTGGTGTGCGCCCTCCTGATTTCCAACGTAATGGGAATCTTCCTGTTCCGCAGCCGGGAAATGGAGGCCGCCCGCAGCACGCTGCAGGAACTGCTTATTCTGATGGATGCCCAGAGCGCTGACACGGATCCTCAAGAACTTGCCCGGCAATTTAGTCAGGCCGCGCCGGACAAGCGTCTGACCATCATCGACACCGACGGTACGGTACTGGCGGACACCGAGGCCAACCCTGAGAATCTGGAAGATCACAACAACCGTCCCGAGGTGGCGGAAGCCTCTGCCACCGGCTGGGGAGAGGCGGTGCGACACTCAGACACGCTGAACACCTCCATGCTCTATGTGGCCAAGCGCTTTGCCGACGGCATGGTAGGCCGGGCCTCCATGCCGCTTGCCTCTATCGACGGTCTGGTCTGGAACGGCGTATGGGGCTTCCTCATTGCCTCGGCTGCCGCGCTGCTTCTGGCTCTGGTGCTGGCCCGGCGTACCGCGAATCGAGTGGTGGAACCCCTGAATGCCGTAGGCAATGCCCTGCAAGGCGTTCTGGACGGCACCAATACGCCCGGGCTGGACGTCTATCAGACCGACGATGAGCTGCGTCCCATCCTGCGCTACATCGACAAGCTGATGGAGCGTTTGGGCGGCTATATCCAATCCATCACCGCAGAACGGGATAAGGTCAGCCTTATTCTGGACTGTATGGACGAGGGCCTCATCCTGTTGGATGCATCGGGCAACGTGCTGGCCATCAACCGTGCGGCCCGCACCCTCTTCGGCTTCCCCGAAAACAGTGAGGATGACGGGGCACTTTTGCTCACCCGCAGCCGCCGCCTGCGGGAAGCCATTCAGGAATGCCGGGAAAAGCACGCCTCGGTGGTGCTGGATGTGGACGCCCTCACCGAGGATGCCAGCAGCTTGCGTCTGTTCGTCTCCCCTGTATCCGGCCGGCAATATGAGGGACAGGACGTGGGTACCTCTATCCTTGTCTCCGACGTGACGGAGCTCAAGAAAGCGGAGGGTATCCGCAGCGAATTTACCGCCAACGTCTCCCATGAGCTTAAAACTCCGCTGACCAGCATCAAGGGCTTTACGGATATGCTCTCTTCCGGCATGGTGGCTTCTCCGGAGGATCAGAAACGCTTCATCACCATGATCGGCGTAGAGGTAGACCGGCTCATCGACTTGATCAACGACATCCTCAAGCTCTCCGAGCTGGAGTCGGTGGCCATTGACCAGTGTGAGGAGCGCTCCGACGCCCTGACTGTGGCCAACGATGCGGCTGCATTGCTTGCCCCCAGCGCCAAGGCCGCCGATATTACCCTGACGGTCTCCGGCACCTCCGCCCAGGTGGCAGTGCCTCAGAGCCGCCTGAAAGAGCTGCTGCTCAATCTGATGAGCAATGGCATCAAGTATACCGAGAAGGGCGGCAAAGTGGATACCACCATTCTCCAGCAGGACCACCAGGTGGTTATCTCCGTGCGGGACAACGGCATCGGCATTCCGCCCGAAGCCCAGAGCCGGGTCTTTGAACGATTCTACCGGGTGGACAAGGGCCGGGCCCGCAAGCACGGCGGCACCGGCTTGGGTCTGGCCATCGTCAAGCACATCACCCAGCTCTACGGCGGCACCGTTTCGCTGGAGAGCGAGGTGGGCAAGGGCTCCACGTTTACCGTGGCCCTGCCTCTTGCGCAGTAAACAAAGAAGGACGGCTGAATTTTCAGCCGTCCTTTTCTTTGATCCAATGATTCTGTCTTAGAAATCCGCGTTGCCCACGGTACGGGGATGAGGCAGCACGTCACGGATGTTGGAAATGCCGGTGAGGTACATCACCATCCGCTCGAAGCCCAGGCCGTAGCCGGCGTGCTTGCAGCCGCCGTACCGCCGCAGGTCGCAGTACCACCAGTAGTCCTTGGGGTTCATGCCCAGCTCCTGGATGCGGGCTTCCAGGATGTCCAGACGCTCCTCACGCTGGGAGCCGCCGATGATCTCGCCGATGCCGGGCACCAGGCAGTCGGCAGCGGCCACGGTCTTGCCGTCGTCGTTGAGGCGCATATAGAAAGCCTTGATCTCCTTGGGATAGTCGGTGACGAACACCGGCTTTTTGAAGATCTGCTCGGTGAGATAGCGCTCGTGCTCGGTCTGCAGGTCGCAGCCCCACTCCACCTTGTAGTCAAACTTGTCGTTGTTCTTCTTCAGCAGCTCCACCGCCTCGGTGTAGCTCACCCGGCCGAAATCGGAGGACGCCACGTGCTCCAGCCGCTCCTTCAGGCCCTTGTCCACAAAGGAGTTGAAGAAGTTGATCTCGTCAGGGCACTTTTCCAGCACGGTGTTGATGATAAACTTGATCATCGCCTCGGCCACGTCCATATCGCCCTTCAGGTCGCAGAAGGCCATCTCCGGCTCGATCATCCAGAACTCGGCGGCATGGCGCTGGGTGTTGGAGTTCTCGGCCCGGAAGGTGGGGCCAAAGGTGTACACATCGCCAAAGGCCATGGCGAAGTTCTCGGCGTTGAGCTGGCCGGAAACGGTGAGGTTGGCGCTCTTGCCGAAGAAATCCTGGCTGTAATCCACCTTGCCGTCCTCGGTGTGGGGCAGGTTCTCCAGATCCAGGGTGGTTACCCGGAACATCTCACCGGCGCCCTCACAGTCGGAAGCAGTGATAATGGGGGTGTGAACGTACACAAAGCCCCGGTCCTGGAAGAAGGTGTGGATGGCGTGGGCCGCCACGGAGCGCACCCGGAAGGCGGCGGAGAACAGGTTGGTACGGGGCCGCAGGTGCTGAATGGTGCGCAGATATTCCACGCTGTGGCGCTTTTTCTGCAGCGGATAGTCGGGCGTGGACGTTCCCTCCACCACCACGGAGGCCGCTTTTACCTCCATGGGCTGCTTGGCCTCAGGGGTCAGCACCAGGGTACCGGTGACCGTGAGCGCGGCGCCCACATTCTGTCCGGCAATCTCCTTATAGTTGTCCAATACGCTGGCATCCAGGACGATCTGCAGATTCTTGAAGCAGGAGCCGTCGTTGAGCTCGATAAAACCAAAGCCCTTCATGTCCCGGATCGTGCGGGCCCAGCCGGAGACGGTGACCTCCTGGCCGCCCAGCTGCTCCCGGTCGGCAAAAAGCTGTGCGATCTTTGTGCGTTCCATGCTCTATTCCCTCGATTCGTAAAAAATAGCCTCAGTGGGTAGTAGTATATCATTTTTCCCCGATTTTGCAAGGGGTCGCAGCCAATTACCGGCGCAAAGCATCCCCAAAAATCAGCTTTTCCTGCTCCTGCCGGGAGACCGAACGGTCCCGGCCCAGGTAAAGCAGCACGCCCACCCCGGCCAGCAGTGCAGATAGAGCATACTCCAACCCGTCCAGCCCTCCCGGACTCATGGGCAGCAGCAGGTTGCCCGCCAAGAAGATGGATGCCGCCGCCCCCAGCACCGCCGTGATCCGCCCGCCGGGCATGGACACCGGCCGGCGCAGATCAGGCCGGATACGCCGCAGGCGGAGTACTGCGGCGTAGGTCATCACCCACATGACAATGGTGGCCAGAGATGCAATGTTGATCAGCGGCAGGAAAAACAGCTTTCCGGTAAAAGGGATAACCAACACCAGTGCCGCAGCAAAGCAGATGCTGCGCACCGGCGTCCCATACTTTGGATGCAGTTGGCCAAAGGCCCGGGGGGCCATAGCGAATTTGGCCAGTCCATAGAGCATCTGGGCGGAAGAATAGAGGGTGGAGTTCATCACTCCCACCGCTCCCACAAACGCGGTACCCAACAGCAATACCCGCACTGCCGGCACACCGGTGATGCCCACCAGCACATCCGCAAAGGGCGCTGTACACTCCACCGCCTCAGTCCAGGGCATGCACCCGGCCACCACGGTGGACACCAGGCACAAAAGCCCGGTCACCAGCAGCAGGCAGGTAATGAGGGCCGCCCCCGCCTTCCGTGCGGCGGGTCCGGTGGCGTCGGCTGCGGCCTTGGACACCGTCTCCCACCCGGCCACTGAGAACACCAGCAGGGACAGCAGCGCCGCCGAGCCGGAGAAATTGAATTCCATTCCCCCATCTGTGGCGTATACGGCGGGGTCAAAATGGGGGATGCAGATGGCAAGCCCCACCGCGCACATCACCAGCAACACCACTGTGGCAAACTTGGCCAGAGAGGCGCACACATTGGCTCCCCGGACCTGAACCCACAAAATTCCGCCCGCCAGAGCCAGCTGGAGAAGCACGTTAGGCAGCGTCACAGCAAACTCCCCCGTCCGGTAGAGCACCATGCTCTCCCCCAAAACAGGAAACAGAGCGTCCAGCAGCGATATGGCCGCCAGATCTACCCAGCAAAATACAATGGAGTTCATCAAAATGCCCGCCCAGCCCACAGCAAACCCGCCCCGTGGGCCAAAGGCGGCACAGGAATACACCACCTCGCCCCCGGGCAGTGGAAGCATGGGGATGGCCTCCATATAGGCAAAGGCAAAAGGCAGTTCGATGAGGATGCACAGCAGAAATGCCACCGCCAGATTCAGCGGCCCTCCTGCCGTCTCCAGCCAGGTACCGGTAAGAAGCAGCCAACTGGTGCCCAGCATACACCCCACACCCATGGCCACAAGGCCGAAATAGCTAATGCTTTTGCCCATGCCCATCCCCCGTTCTCTTTGATCTGTCCTCATTATAATGCCCGAGGGACAAAGCTTCAAGCCTTGTCCCTCGAGCCGACAATTCAACCGATATAGAGGGGGATCAAAAAGGTCCAGGGGGCGGTGACGATGGCCATGGTCAGAACAACGATGTGCCGCTGCCGTTTGTCCAGCTGAGGGCAGGACTTCATGGCCCGTTTGTCGAAAAAGTAGATACACACACCGGCTATGGCCACTCCCGCCAGGGTATACAGGAAGCCGGGCAGAGTGCGGAAGGGGTTGAGGAAGGCATCGGAGACCACCTGATCCACCCAAGGGCCGACGGGCTCCGGCAGCAGGGAGAGATACCAGAAGCCGAAAAGGAACACCGCCCCGATAAAGTCAGCCAGAAAACCCAGCAGCCAGAACTTCCACCAGAGCTTTTTCAGCACCGTCTTTTTCTCGGTGTGCTTCAAAACCGCCAGGGTGATCAGCAGCACCGCGCAGTCGATCAGCAGGTTCCCCGGCAGGGTGATGAGCAACACTTGCGGAAAGAAATACAAAATCCAGATGGGCAGCAGGACATTGTACAGCTTTATGCTCTTTTTCACGGTACTCTCTCCTTTCCCCGGCAGAATTTCCAGCCCGCCAGCCAGCCCAGAAAGATCGCCCCGCCGATCATTCCCCACAGGAGAGGAACCAGTTCCCGGAAAAGCCCGCCTGCCCGCCATTCGTGTATGCCCTCCACCAGGGGGATCAACAGAAGACCCAGAGGGAGCAGGGCAAGCCGCCGGAACCGCCGTTTGGTCAAGTGCCCGATCAGCAGGGTGAGTGCCAGCGTCCCGACCAGAGGCCCCCAAAACATCAGCGCAAGTATCTCCACGCTTTCATCACACTCCCTTCCTCAGGCAGAAGCTCCACCCCATCAGCCAGCCCAGGAAGATGGCCCCGCCCACGGCGGCTGAGTACAGTACACCCAGCTCCCAGAACAAATTTTTCGTCAGGTACTGATCCCCGGCAACGATCAGAGGGATGGCCAAAAGGCCCAGGGGAAGCAGCCGGAGCAACCGGTACTGCCGCCGGGTCAGCCGCCCTATCAACAGCGTGAGTGCCATTGACCCTAGCAGGCCACCCAGGATCGGAGAACCTCCTAGCATCATCAGATATAGTCTGTTCATTCACTCCTCCTTCCGTTCCCTTGCCATTTTGAGTGCAAGGCCGGGCACCTCACCTATCAGGGCCGCCAGAAACGCCACAGCGGCATAGGGCAGAGCAGAAACATTATACAGCCAGAACATTGTTGGGATGAGGAACAGACCGCACAGCACGGGATACAGGAGGCAGAAACCCTGGCGTCTGGCCAGGAACATACCGGAAAAGAAGCATCCCACCGCCATCAGCATGGGGTAGAGGATCCCGGACAGCACCGGAACATCAGGCGCGTCAAGCGCCCGCAGCAGGGCGGGGAGCACCAGACACAAGCCCAGGGCAAAGGGGATATAGGGCAGGGTCTCCTTCCACTTCAGCGGGGAGGGACCGGGAGGCAGCCCCAGCTTTTCCCGGATGACGGCCACCTCGGCGTACCAGCCCACCCACCGGGCCACCCAAATCAGCAGGTAGACCCCTGCCAGCAGCACCAGGTATACCAGCAAGACGACCGGCTCTCCCCAGTTCCAGCCGCACAGGCACACCATCAGGGCCAAAGCCCCGGCGGTGACGGCAAAGTGGGCCAGAGAGCGGCGAACCAGAGTGGCGCCATCGTCGGCAAAGGGGAGGGTGGACACTCCCACCACCGCCCCCATCAGGAAGTAGAGCCCCAGCTGGACCGCCAGAGCGGCAGGGCCGGCCAGCCGCTCCAGGTCATAACTCACCAGCCGGAAGTGGGTGAGGCTCCCCATAAAAAATAGGAAACCGCCGCTCACCAGATCATTGAACAGCCCGCCTACCGGGATCAGGACAGCTATGCCGATGAGCCCGCCAATGAGGATCCGGACCAGCCACTGCTTCTGTCTGTGCGTCATGGGAATTCCCTCCGTTCAAAGCCCCAGGGCCTCCTTAATCTTCTTTACATACCGCCGGGAAACATAACACACCGTGTTCCCCGCCAAGGTGATGCGGATGGTGCCGGTGAGGGACAGGTCCAGGGCGGTGATCTGTTCCAGATTCACCAGTTCGGAGTGAGAGATACGCACAAAGGTGTGCCGGTCCAATTTGCTCTCCAGCTCGTAGAGCCGTTCCTTCAGGTCGTACACCTCCCGAGTGGTCTGGACCTTCACTCCCTTCTCCTCCCCATAGCACCGCAGGATGTCCGCTGCCGCCAGGGGGATGGCCATATCCCCCCGCCAGCCTGTGAGGACTCCGCCGCCCTGGAGCCGGGCAGCCAGAGCCTTGACTTCGTCGGTGAGGGCGGGAGCGGTGATGGCCACCGAAACTTCCCCACAGTCTGGCTGAATGTGGATATCTACCTTCATACCGCCCCCTCCTTTCACCCTCAATATAGCCAAAAAGGGACCGTCTGTCCACCGTTTTCGGACAGACGGCCCCGTTGGGGGGATAATCGGTTTTTTATTCCTCCCGGAAGGTGAATACCTCCTCCACGGTGAGTCCGAACACATGGGCAATGTCCATGGCCAGCTTGAGGGAGGGGTTATACAGGCCCTTTTCCAGCCTGCCGATGGTCTCCCGCCGCACCCCCACCAGCTGGGCCAGCTGGCTCTGGTCCATCCCACGCTCCTGCCGGAGCGTCTTGATCTTTGTCTCCAGCATCAGTTTGACCACCTCTCATAGGCCAGGAAAAGCAGGTCCTTGGCCAGGCAGATGGAGGCAAAAATCACCAGCAGTTCGCTTTTGCCCACAAGGAAGGTACGCCCGTCCTTAAGCAGGAAGAGTCCCGCACCCATCGCCAGGAAAAACAGGGTAAACAAAGCGGCGTCCGCCCGCCGCTCATTTTCGGCGGAGCGCTCATCCCCCTTCTCGGTGAACAGGCCCAGGGTGGTAAACACCACCACCACGCCCGCCGCCCCCAGTACCACGGCGATAGCCACCCGGGCGGGAAAGGGCAGGCCCCGGACCGGGAAAAAGCGGGCGCACAGGCTGGCCGCCAAGATCAGTGCCCAGCACAGGGCGCCTAGCTGCCGGTTACGGGTGAGAGAAAGCCGTTTGGACAGGCTCATATAATACAGCTCCTTCATGTGATATATTTGTATCTTATGTGAGGAATATATCACACGCCGAATCTGTTGTCAAGATAATATGTGAGAAATTTATCACATCAGGAAATTGCCTCAGAGCCCACGGCGTAGGTCCAGCTGCCGTCCTCTCCCATTTGGGCGGTACAATCGCCGAAGAAATACGCTCCCAGGCCGGAGGCCCACTTGTCTGCCTGAAAGGTATCGTCAGCGGAGCCAGAGAGGGTAAACAGGCAGCCGTTCCCGTTCCAGAGCAGTTCCTCCCCATCGATATAGCCCTGCTCCACCAGCTCCTCCCAGGTGCCGGTGATGGGCATGAGGCCGTGGGCATTGCCGAAGACCCAGCCCAGGGCATCCTTTTCACTTTCGCTCAGGTCGGTGAGTTCCGAAAAGTCCACCGCCAGCTCCTCCAGGTCGGTATTCAGACCGGAGTCCACCTCCCACAGGTCCTCCAGCACCTGGAGGTAAAGGCCGCAGCGGTCGTCGGTGTCCTTGCGCTCCGCCCGCAGGGAGTAGACCTCCCCCAGCTGGGCGGGGTAGCTCTCGGCCACCATGCCGTTCCAATACACCGTCACCAGCATGCCGTCCACCAGGTCGGCGGCGGTTTTCTCCTCTCCGTCAATCCACACCGGGGTATCCCCCACGGCAAAGGTGTAGATCCCGGTGCCGTTATAGACGCCGTCCTCACCCTCCGCCAGCAGCAGGGTGCCGCTCTCCGCTCCGTCCACAATGCGGCAGGTCATCTGCCACATCTCCACGCCGGGCAATTCATTGGCCGGCGGTTCGCTCTGCGGAGCCATGGACGAAGGGATCTCACCCGTCCCGGCAGACGTGCTGCACCCGGCCAGCACGGCAACGCACAGCAAACATGTAGGCAATAGGGTTCGTTTCATGCTGCTTCCCTCCTTTTTTCTGTTAGACGGTCTCTTTTTCAGGAAGTTCCGGAATCCGGACGGTCGCCCCCCATTTTCGCAATTCTAAGGGTTATTTATACCACGAATGTTTCTTTTTCCTAACATCGTACCCCCACCGGTTGCATCCCGCCAAGCCGGGACGTATAATTGCCTCAAGAAGACATCGTTCCCTCCATTGGGAGAAATGAGGCGATATAATATGCGACATAAATCCCCATTCTGGAAGCTGATCTGGGCAGGTACACTTTCCGCCGCCCTGCTGTTAAGCGGCGCGGCGGCAGTCATTCCTGAAAATGAGAGCGTCACCTTTGGTATCTATACCACTGCCGATATGGCCGGCCGTACCAGCGATACAGATCCGCTGACGGGGCAGAATACGCCGCAGAACTATCTGAAGGTCGCTACAGCCATGACGCAGGAGCGCTCGGTCATGGATGACGTGTTGTTGCTGGATGCCGGAGGCTCAGTGACCACTACTTCGTCCAGTGCAGTGTCTGCTGCGCTGACCGGCATCGGCTATGACGCGCTGATTCCCGGCTGGGAAGAATTTCAGCTTGCCGCTGGAGACCAGACCCAGTTTTTCCACTCTCTAGGCACCACCAAGGTGCTCTCGGCCAATATTCTCAACCGCAGCAGCCAGGCTCCGGCCTATACTCCTTATGAGATTTTTTCCCTGACTGCCGGGGAGCAGACCATCCGTGTGGGCGTGCTTGGCCTGGGCGCTATGGACGCCCCTGAGCAGGTCCCCGCCTCTCATTACAACGGCCTGTGCTTTTCCCACAGTCAGAACACTACCAACTCCTACGCCTGGGAGTGGACCTACATCTGGCAGCCCGTTTTGGAGCAGGAGGCGTGCGATCTGGTCGTGGTGGTCTGTCATGGGTCTGACGCGGAATTAACCGCCTTTGCTACCGAGACCACCGGGATAGACCTTCTGGTGGGCGGTCATGGTATTGCCGATACCAAAATCTTTCAAAATGCGGCCGGAGAGGCCGTCAGCTATGTCAACGGTGGCGGTCACGCTCTGACCCGCACCACGGTTACTCTCTCACCTGATGGAAGCGTGAAGCTTGGCTCCAGCAACCTGCTGGAGCTGGAGTCCTACGAAAGCGATCCGGCGCTGTCTGCCACGCTCTCCTCCTTCCACGCTGCCACTGAGCGCCAAGCGCTCCAACCCCTGGCCGTATTGAGCGGCAGTTGGGAGGACAGCGCTGGTCCCTGCTATACCCAGACCGATACCACCGACCTGGTGGCACGTGCCATGCTGTGGGCCTCTGGCGCTGATGTAGCCCTGCTCTCCCCCGGCCTGCTGGAAAATGGCTCGGTGGCACAGTGGATGGCCGCGGGAAAGACCAGCCTCACTCTGCGTGACTGCACGCGCCTGCTGCCCGACGACTCCCCCATAGTGGTCGTAGAATTGACTGCCCACCAGCTTCGGACGCTGCTGGACGCCTCAGCTGGGCAGTACACTGTGTCTACTCAGGATCTGACCATCTCGGGCGGCAAAAATGCCGACCTGCTTTATGGATTGGACTATGACCTCTACCTGACCGGTTCAGCCGGCCAGCGAGTCAGCCCCCTGCTCCGTGACGGTGTGCCGATAGACGATTCGACACTTCTGCGGGTAGCGGTACCGGCCTGCCGGTACAGCGCCGCTGATTTCCCGGACGTGATCCCAACCTGGAGTTCGGCCACCGATGAGCGCTTCGGCAGTTCAGGCGGCTCGGCCGCCTGCGTGCTGGCCGCTTATGCCAAAGCCCAGTCGGAACAGTACGGTTCCCTCTCCCCCGCACGGGAGAGCACGTGTACTCTCTACACCAGTTCCAATGGCGGTTCGCTTAACCGGCTGGAGTTTGTTACTATGCTCTATGACCTGGCAGGCCGCCCACAGCCCGGTGCCTCTGCTGCCTTTGTGGACGTAACAGGCAGTGATGCTGTGATCTGGGCAGCAGAAAATGGCATCGTCAGTGGCGACGGAAAGGGCAGATTTCTCCCCTCCCAGTCGGTCACCCGGGAACAGGCTGCTGTGATGATCTACAATTACGCCCGGTGGCTTGGGATAAGCACACCCACGACTGGTACAGAGCTGACTGCTCTGCTGGATTACGGTGACATCTCCGTCTGGGCTCGACCGGCTGTGGAATTTTGTATCCGTACAAATGCGCTGCCCCCCAGTGGAGTACGCGGGGATCTCTTCCTTCCCCACAGCACACTTACACGACAGGACGCTACCCTGTGTCTGGATGCGCTGTCCGTTTATATTGACGCTCAGTAAATCAAAGAAGCACCCCACGTGTCAGCTGACATGTGGGGTGCTTCTTTTATGCTTCCAGAAGAGTTTCGATCCGCTCATTCAGTGCATCCAAATCAGGCGTCTCCACTAGTACAGCGTTGAGACCATAGATCTGTTTCAGTTTCAGGATGCGGCACACACTCTTATCCAAGCGTGCATCGGAGATCCGTCCACTCTCTACAGCCTCCAGCAGGGCTTCGCGCGCCAGTGTCAGATTTTCTTCCCCATGGCACACCAACAGCACGTCGCATCCCGCCTCCACCGCCCGCACGGCGGCGTCACCCACACCGTAAGCATCCGTGATGGCCTTCATCGTCAGATCGTCGGTAAACACCACCCCGTCAAACCCAATTTCTTCACGCAGCAGCTTAGTGACCACCTTGTTGGAGAGGGTCGCCGGAACATTGGGGTCCACTCCGTCCATCCGAATGTGTCCTACCATAACGGCAGGCGCAGCTGTGCCCCCGGTGTACCGTTCCGGATGGAGCGCCATCTCAAAAGGCATTAACTCACTTTGCCTCAGCTCGTCCAGCGTCTTGCTTACCACAGGCAGCGCCTCATGGGAGTCCACCGCCGTATCCCCATGGCCAGGGAAATGCTTGATCACTGGAACCACATTTTTCTCCTTCTGGATTCCCTCCACTGCGCACTGACCAAACAGAGCCGTCCACTCCCCATCATTTGAAAAGGCCCGGTCACCGATGACTGTATTCTCAGGGTTAGACCAGATATCCAGACAAGGAGCAAAATTTACATTAAAGCCAAACGCCTCGCACTCCTCCGCCAAAAGCGCACCATAGGCGGTGCCAACTCCCTCTGGATCCAACGTTTCCCCCACCTGCCAAGCGCTGGGCGTGCGAACCACTTCCGGCGGCATCCGGTCCACCCGGCCGCCCTCCTGGTCGACACAAAGGAAGAGAGGGATATGTTCCCCGTTGAGCTGCTTCAGGCCATTGGTAAGCGCACACAGCTGCCCGACGCTCTCCACATTTCGTCCAAAGAGGATAACGCCTCCCACCTGATAGTTCTGTATGGCCTGCACCGCGTCCTCTCCCGGCTGCGTCCCCTCGATTCCAGCCACCAGGAGCTGCCCTACCTTTTGTTCCACACTCAGCCCGGCCAATCGTTCCTCCGCTGGGTCAGGAGTAGGCGTTGGTTCGGGTTCGGGTACAGGCTCAGGAGAAACCGTCACCACCGGTGTGGGACTCGGTGTTGGAACAGCATCGGGCTGTACGCTGCATCCGGCAGCAAAAACAAATACTCCAAGCAATAAAGCTAATACAAAATTACATTTTGTCATCGCTTTTTTCGTCCCTTTCGCCCTTTGGGTACATGCATGGCTCGTTTCTGCCGTTCTTTTCGTGGTGTGGGCGGATTCTCCCGTTTGCTCTCCCGGCGGGTCGGGCGTGCCTGTAGCGTACTGCCGGGCAGGACAAAGTCGATCTGTCCGCTGGAGGGGTCGGCGGCAGCGCAAACCACTTCCATCGGCATGCCGAAGGTATAGCGCTCTTGTCCTCCCTCCTCGCTCAGGGTAAGGTGGAGCTCATCGTAGTGATAGCCCCGGCCGGGCAAATTCTCTACCGGCAGCAGCCCCTCAACTCCGCTGGAGAGCAGGACAAACAGTCCGAAACGTGTCACGCCGGATACCGTGCCGGTAAAGTGCTCTCCCACATGGCTCTGCATAAATTCGGCCATATAGCGCTTTTCGATCTCCCGCTCGGCGGCCTGAGCCGCCAGCTCCCGCTGAGAGGACTGGACGGCCGCCTTTTCCGCCGCTGCAGCCAGCCGTTTGGCGGTCCCGACAGAAAGCTTTCCCTCCAGCAGAGCAGTGAGAATACGATGGACCATTAAGTCTGGATACCGGCGGATGGGAGAGGTGAAGTGACAATAATAAGGAGCCGCCAGCCCAAAGTGTCCCAGATTTTGGGTATCATACCGAGCCTTCATCAGTGAGCGGAGCACCATCATGGCCACAGCAGCCTCCTCAGGTGTACCTTTGGCCGTATCCAGCAGTTTTTGCAGCGAAGGTCCGTCGGCCTGCTTCAGGTCATAGCCCAGGGGCGCCAGCATAGCCCGCAGCGTCTCGGTCTTGTCCAGAGAGGGCTTTTCATGGACCCGGTAGACACAGGGCTGCTCCAGACGGTTGAGGTGCTCGGCCACACACTCATTGGCCGCCAGCATAAAGGACTCAATGAGCGCCTCGCTCTCCCCCTGGGTGCGGGTACGCACCTCTACCGGCGTGCCCGTCTCATCGCACACCACATAGCTCTCTCGGGTGTCCAGATCCAGACTTCCCCGCCTCCGCCGCCGGCTCTCCAGCACTCTGGCCAGGGCCGCCATAGCCTCCAGCATGGGCAGGATATCTCTGTACCGCTCCGCCAGGGCGTCGTCCCCGTGGGCCAGCAGCACATTGCAGTCTTCATAGGTCATCCGCTCCGTTGTCCGAATGACGCTTTTGGCAATGGTGTGCTCCACCACTGCTCCGTCCTCTCCCAGCGTCATGATACAGGACAGAGCCAACCGATCTACCTGCGGATTGAGGGAACAGATGCCGTTGGACAGTTCCCTGGGCAGCATGGGCACCACCTGATCGGCAAAATACACGGAGGTCCCCCGTTCCCAAGCCTCCAGATCCAGGGCAGAACCGGCGGTGACATAATGGCTCACATCGGCAATATGGACCCCCAGAACCCAGCAGCCCTGTTCATCCCGCTTCAGGCTCACCGCGTCATCCAGATCTTTGGAGGCAGCCCCATCGATGGTAATGATGGTCTCTCCCCGCAGGTCCAACCTTCCATCCAAGGCCCCCGCCTCCACCGTCTGGGGTGCCGCCTGGGCCTCTGCCTGTACAGCGTCAGGGAACTCCGGGTGGATCTCATACTGGTAAAGCAGGGCGGCCACGGAACTGGCCCGGTCTCCCGCGGGGCCAAATACCTCCCGCAGGGTCCCCATCGGAGGACGCTTTCCGCCGCCAAAACTCACGATGGCCACAGCAGCCCGATCCCCTGCCCGGATGCCCCGCCGTTTGGTCATTACCTGAATGGCTCCGGGCAGGCGTTCACTGTCCGGCTTGAGCCAGAGCTCCCGATTGTGCTTGCTGAGCACACCCGTCACCGTCTTGTTGGCTCGCTCCAGCACTGCGGTGATCCGTGCGGTACGCCTGGCGCCGCTTTCGGATTGTTCTTCCTCGGGACAGATTCGGACTCTGTCACCGTTCCAGGCGCCTCCCTCTGCCCGGGGTGGGATAAAATAGTCCTCTTCCCGACCCACGGCACCCTCCGGCGTCACAAAGCCAAATCCGCGGCTGGTGGCCTGATAAATGCCAGTTACCCCTCCGACTTCCTTTTCTTGTTTCATATAAGAAATCCTTTCCCCGTTTTTTCCTATTATAACACACTAATATAAAAACAAAAACGCCTTCCCGGCCGGGAAGGCGTTTTGTTCGCGTGTTTAGATCAGGCACATTACAAACGTAATGACCACAAAGCCGATGGCCACCCACTTGGTCATCTTGGCCAGCTTGGCGTCCCAGGTCTTGGCCTTGTTCTTGGCCATAAAGGTGTCCGCCACACCGGCGATGGCGCCGGACAGGCCTGCGCTCTTACCAGACTGAAGCAGCACCACGGCAATCAGGAAAATCGCGGCAGCTACGTCCACAATGCTCAAAATCAGCTGAGGGATACTCACGCTACATCGTCCTTTCGGCCCCGCTACAGGGCGTTTTTGTTCTATCTCCGGGCGCAAAAATCCCGCGCCACTCCTTAAACGTGGCTTTTATCGTATCACATTTCCCCCTTGATTGCAAGCGTTTTTTTGATTTTTCCTCTGCTGGCCATGCCTCCACGGCAGACATTTTATACAAAAATACCCTGTCTTTTTTTCCATTTCCTCATTACATTTTACTTGCATCGGACGCGCAAATGGTATATAGTTTGATTAAACAAAAAAACAGTTTGTGCTAAAAATTTTTTGTGAGGTGATTGGAGTGGACAAAACGACTCCCCGCGGCTCTGATGTGGTCTTTCAGTGGCGCGGCATCCCCCAGGCTGGACAACTGATCCCGCTTGGACTGCAACATGTGGTAGCCGCTGTGGTCGGCATTATCACCCCAGCGATCCTGATCGCCAATACCTGCGGCCTGTCTGAAGCGGACAAGATCCTGATGATCCAGGTTTCTCTGGTGCTGACAGCTCTGGCCACCCTGCTTCAGCTCTTCCCCATCTTCGGACGCATTGGCGCGGGTCTGCCCGTCATCATGGGCATTAGTTTCGCTTACATCCCCACCCTCCAGGCCATCGGCGCAGAATTTGACCTGGCCACCATCTTGGGCGCCGAAATCGTGGGCGGCATCGTGGCCATCGTATTCGGCATCTTTGTTAAATGGATTCGCCCCCTGTTCCCGCCTCTGGTCACCGGTACAGTGATCTTTACCATCGGTCTGTCTCTCTATCCCACAGCGGTCAAATATATGGCCGGTGGTGCTGGTACCGAGTGGTTCGGCAATGTGAAAAGCTGGGTGGTTGCTCTCATCACACTGGCCGTAGTGGTGATTCTGAGCAACTTTACCAAGGGCATTTTCAAACTGGGCGCCATCCTCATTGGAATGATTGTAGGCTACATCATCGCCTACTTTTTGGGAATTGTGGACCTGTCCGGCGTGGGAAGCTCGGCTTGGTTTGCCCTGCCCCGGTTCATGCCGTTCGAGATTAAATTCGTTCCGGCCGCCTGTGTGTCCCTCGGCATCGTCTATGTGGTCAACGCAGTACAGACCATCGGCGACCTCAGCTCCACCACCATGGGCGGTATGGACCGTATGCCTACCAACCGGGAGCTGTCCGGCGGCATCGTAGGACAGGGCGTAATGAGCATTTTGGGCGCTTTCTTCGGCGGTCTGCCCGCCGCTACCTACAGCCAGAATGTTGGTATCGTTACGGTAAACAAGGTCATCAACCGTGCGGTCTTCGCCCTGGCGGCCCTCATCCTCTTGGTGGCCGGACTGGTGCCCAAGTTTGCCTCCCTGCTCACCACCATTCCCCAGTGCGTCATCGGCGGCGCCACCATTTCGGTGTTCGCCACCATTACCATGACGGGCATCCGTATGATCACCGAAGGGGGCTTTACTCCCCGCAAAAGCTCCGTGGTGGGCCTGTCCGTTGCCCTAGGTGTCGGTATTACCCAGGTGTCCGGCTGCTTGAGCGGGGAAGGATTCCCCGCTTGGGTCAATACGGTATTCGGGTCTTCTTCCGTAGTAGTGGCCACTCTCATGGCCATCCTGCTCAACCTGCTGCTGCCCAAAGATCCAGACGAGAAAAAGTAATCAAAAGCCCGGCCAAATGGCCGGGCTTTTTTGCACCTTATTCCTTCGCTTCGTCAATATAGCTGTAAAGTGTGTACTTGGAGATACCGAAAAACTTGCACACCTTATCGCCGCTTTTGGTAATAAGGAAGGCCCCCGTCTCATTGAGAAAACGGACTGCCTTCACCTTATCCTCCTTGTTCATCAGGGCCACCGGCTTACCTACCAGCTTCACGCTCTGGTCGATGAGCTCATCCAGCAGGTCGGACACGTTGCGGGAAATGGGCTCCGGCTCCCGCTCCTCCTTCTCGGTGGCAGTAAACTGCTTGATCATCTCCTCCATGGCCAGCATGAGGGTAATGTCATAGTTAATGCCGAAGATTCCGATAGCCTTTCCATCGTCATCCCGGATATAAATGGTGGTGGACTTAAGAATCTTGCCATCCTTGGTCCGGGTCAGGTAACACAGGTGGTCCTGCAGCTTTTCCTGCTCGCCCCCCAGAGCCTCCAGCACCACATGGGATGGTCCGTCCCCCACTTTACGACCGGTCACGTGGCCGTTTTCAATGGCTACGATAGAGCTTTCCGGTACATTGGATGCCAGATCGTGTACCACCACCTCACAGTTTGGCCCGAATTGACCGGCAATTCCTTTTGCCAGCTGGAACAACAGTTGCAGAGAAGATGCCTCCAGCATATCTGCGCCTCCTTTGCGATGGTTTATTTTTCTTTTTTATTGTACCACAGCCCGAAATAAATTCAACAAAATTATATGCCCTGAAAAATTTTTAGTTTTTCAAAATCCCTCTCTTGCATCTCCGTACATTATGTGGTATTATCAAGTCAAACAGAGCTGGTATCTGTGTAGGTTTCACAAAGTACAATCAAAATCGCGGCTGCAACGGAGTGCCTTGCGCACGGGCTGAATGGACCTGAATTCACCTGGCGTTTCCGTGCTTGGGCCGCCGGTGGTGCGTCCATTCCAGAGGAATGGACGCTTTTTTTGTGACTGGGCCATAACTAAAGGAGGAATCAACTATGCTTCTGGTGGGAAACGGAAAGCTGATCACGCGGGATGAGGCCCTGCCCTATCTGGAGGACGGTGCCGTTGTTCTGGACGGAGAATCTGTCCGGGAAGTAGGTACTCTTTCTGAACTCAAGGCCAGATATCCCGATGCGGAATTCGTGGACGCCAAGGGCGGTGTCATCATGCCCGGACTCATCAATGTACACACCCATATCTATTCCGGTCTGGCCCGCGGGCTGTCCATTGCCGGCAACAATCCCACCAATTTCCTTGAGGTACTGGAAGGAACCTGGTGGAACATTGACCGGCACCTGACCCTGGACGGTACCAGAGCCTGTGCCTATGCCACGGTGCTGGACTGCATCCGGGACGGCGTGACCACCATCTTTGACCATCACGCCTCCTTCTGTGAGATCCCCGGCTCTCTGTTTGCCATTAAGGACGTGTGTCAGGAGCTGGGTATCCGGGCCAATCTGTGCTATGAGGTCAGCGAGCGGGACGGCGAGGAGAAGTGCCGCCAGTCCATCCAGGAGAACGCCGACTTTGCTAAATGGGTCAAAGAACAGGACGACGACATGATAAAGGCAATGTTCGGCGGCCACGCCCTGTTTACTATTTCGGACAAGACCTTTGAGGAGATGGTAAAGGCCAACGACGGTATGACCGGTTTCCACATCCACGTGGCCGAGGGTATGAACGATGTGTACGACTCTCTGCGCAACTACGGCTGCCGCCCCATCAACCGGCTGCTCTATAACGGCATTCTGGGGGAAAAGACCATGTTGGGCCACTGCATCCACGTCTCCCCCGCCGAACTGGACATCATCAAGGAGACGGGCACCATGGTCTGTCACAACCCGGAGTCCAACATGGGCAATGCCGTGGGCTGCTCCCCGGTGCTGCAGATGTACGGCAAGGGTATCCTCATCGGTCTGGGTACCGACGCCTACACCCACGATATGCTGGAGAGCCTGAAGGTACTGCTGCCCATGCAGCGCCACAATGCCTGTCTGCCCAACGTAGGCTGGTGTGAAGCCACCGGCATGTTGTTCCGGAACAACCCGGCCATCTGCGCCCGCTACTTCAAAAAGCCCCTGGGCGTGCTGAAGCCCGGTGCCGCTGCCGATGTGATCGTCATGGACTACAATCCCTTTACTCCCTTCTCCGAGGCCAACATCGACGGACATATGCTCTTCGGCATGATGGGCCGCAACTGCCGCACCACCATCATCAACGGCAGGGTACTCTACAAGGACCGGGAGTTCGTGGACATTGATGAGGACAAGATCAACGCCAGGTGTATGGAGCAGAGCAAAAAACTGTGGGGCGAGCTGAACCACTGCACCTATTGACCATCCCACCCTTTGAAACTGGAGGTTTGCAATCATGAGCGATATTATGCGTCCCATCCCGTTTGGCCACCTGATGGACTGGATCCTCACGGAATATCAGACCCAGGGCTCGGTTTTCGGCGTATCCAAGCTGGTGCGCCACAGCAGCGGAGAGGCTCTGTCCATTTTTGATGAGAAGATCGAAGCCCCCTACGGACCCGCCGCCGGTCCTCACACCCAGCTGGCTCAAAATCTGGTGGCCGCCTATGTTGGCGGCAGCCGCTTCTTTGAGGTCAAGACCGTCCAGGTCATGGACGGCGAAGAACTGAGCCGCTGTGTGGCCAAACCCTGTATTACCGCAGAGGATGAGTGCTACAACTGCGAGTGGTCCACCGAGCTGTATGTGCCCCAGGCTTTTGATGAGTATGTGAAGGCCTGGTTTGCCTGCAAGCTGCTGGCAAAGGAGCTGGAGCTGGGCGATCCGGACGGCTTTGTATTCAACATGAGCGTGGGCTATGACCTGGCCGGCATCCAGAGCCCCAAGGTAGACGCCTACATTGAGGGGATGAAGGACGCCTCGGGCAGCGCGGTGTGGCAGGCGTGCATGGAGTGGACCCTGAGCCACCTGGACCGGTTCCAAAAGGTGGATGAGGCCTATGTACGCTCCATCTCCCCCCACGTCTCCCGTTCGATCACCGAGTCCACCCTCCACGGCTGTCCCCCGGATGAGATCGAGCGTATTGCCACCTATCTCATTACCGAAAAAGGATTGAACACCTACATCAAGTGCAACCCCACTCTGCTGGGCTATGCGTTCGCCCGTTCCACCCTGGACAAGCTGGGCTTTGACTACATCGCCTTTGACGACCACCATTTCAATGAAGACCTGCAGTGGGCCGACGCAGTGCCCATGTTCCACCGGCTGATGAAACTCACCGGCGAGCGGGAGCTGGAGTTCGGCGTGAAGCTAACCAACACCTTCCCCGTGGATGTGAAGGCTGGTGAGCTGCCCAGCGAGGAGATGTACATGTCCGGCCGGTCCCTCTACCCCCTGTCCCTGGCTCTGGCCGCCAAGCTGGCCAAAGAGTTCAAGGGCAAGCTGCGCATCTCCTACTCCGGCGGCGCGGACATTCACTCCATCCGCGCTCTGGTGGAGGCTGGCATCTGGCCCGTCACCATGGCCACCACCATGCTCAAGCCCGGCGGCTATCAGCGTCTGAGCCAGATCGGACGGGAACTGATGGACCTGCCCTACACGCCCTGGGAGGGCGTAGACGCAGCCCGGGCCGCTGCGCTGGCGGAGGCCGCGGTTACCGATCCCTACTACCACAAGCCCATGAAGCCCATCCCCAACCGCAAGTCGGATCAGAAGGTCCCTCTTATCGACTGTTTCTCTGCTCCCTGCCGCGGAGGCTGCCCCATTGAGCAGGATATTCCCGCCTATCTGATGCGGGTGAATGCCGGCAAGTACGAGGAAGCCCTGGAGATCATCACCCGCCGCAATGCCCTGCCCTTTATCACTGGCACCATCTGCTCCCACCGCTGCCAGGATAAGTGCATGCGCAACGCCTATGATGAGAGCGTGTACATCCGCACTCAGAAGTTGAAGGCTGCCGAGGGCGGATTCGACGCTCTGCTGCCCAAGCTGCACCCCGGCGCCCCCGTGGCGGACAAAAAGGTAGCCATTATCGGCGGCGGCCCGGCCGGTATGTCGGCCGCTTACTTCCTGGGCCGTTCCGGGGTGGATGTGACCATCTTTGAGCGGAAGGATTCCCTGGGCGGCATCGTCCGCCATGTCATCCCCGCCTTCCGCATCAGCGACGAGGCCATCGACAACGACGTCAAACTCATGAACGCCATGGGTGTGAAGGTGGAGCTGAACCATGAGGTTAAGGACGTGCAGGCGCTTTTCCAGCAGGGTTATACCCACGTGATCCTGGCCACCGGCGCCTGGTCCAAGGGCAGCGCCGGTCTGGAGTACGGTCAGGAGATGAACGTCATCGAATTCCTGGAGACCGCCAAGAAGGACCCCGGCCATCTGAACCTGGGCAAGCACGTGGTGGTCATCGGCGGCGGCAACACTGCCATGGATGCCGCCCGGGCCGCCAAGCGCATCCCCGGTGTGGAGACCGTATCCCTGGTGTACCGCCGCACCAAGCGGTACATGCCCGCTGACCAGGAGGAGCTGGAGCTGGCCCTGGCCGACGGCGTGGAGTTCCAGGAGCTGCTGGCTCCCGTGGGCGTAAAGGACGGCGTGCTCACCTGCCACGTGATGGAGCTGGGCGCTCCCGACGCCTCTGGCCGCCGCTCCCCGGTGGACACCGGTCGGACGGCTACTGTCCCGGCCGATACCGTCATCACCGCCGTAGGCGAGAAGGTGGATACCGCTCTGTACACCGCCAACGGTCTGGAAGTCGATAAGCGGGGCAAGGCCGTGGTAAACCGTGACACTCTGGAGTCCTCCGTGAAAAATGTGTTCGTCATCGGCGACGGTATGAAGGGTCCCGGCACCGTGGTGGAGGCCATTGCCGACGCGACCCGCGCCGCCCGGGCCATCCAGGACTTTGACGTGGACACCTACGTGGACAAAAACGTGAATCCCGACTATCAAAAGCCCCTCTCCAAGCGGGGCGACGTGTGCACCGACTGCAAGAGCTGTGAGGACATCCGCTGCCTGGGCTGCGCCACTGTGTGTGAGACCTGCACCGAGGTCTGTCCCAACCGGGCCAATGTGGCCGTGGCAGTGCCCGGCATGCGTCAGCGTCAGATCATCCACGTGGACGGCATGTGCAACGAGTGCGGCAACTGCGGCACGTTCTGCCCCTATGCTTCCCGTCCCTATAAGGATAAGTTCACCCTGTTCTGGAGCGAGGAAGACTTCAACAACAGCGAGAACCAGGGCTTCCTGAAACTGGACGGCACCAACACCCGGGTGCGGCTGGACGGTACTGTAAAGGACTATGATGTGTCCGACCCGGCCTGTGGTCTGTACGATCCTCTGCGCCGGCTGATCTGCGCGGTATACGATCATTATCCCTATCTGCTGGGGTAAAACAGCATAAAAGGCCCGGAGCCGCATGGCTCCGGGCCTTTTATCGTCCGATGTTATTTTGTGATCCACAGCAGGTTGCTGTCGGTGACAAAGTTGGGCACGCTATAGAGAACCAGGGCCTGATCAATGTCGTTGGCCTTGATGTAGTCCTGAATGGACAGCTTGTAGTAGCGCAGGTCGATCAGATGGATCTCCGAGTAATGGGCGGTCAGGAAAGGCACCAGAGAATCGGTGTAGGAATCCCGGATGATCAGCAGCTTGGGCTGATCCGTATTGGGGGTGGTCACCACACCCAGGGACTGATTGCCGCCCAGGAACATGGAGTATTTGTCCTTTACCGAGAGGTAAGAGGTGTCATAGAGCGCCCGTGGCTTCTCCACCGGGTTACCCTTGTTGTCATAGGTATGCTCGGTGACGGTGATGCCGGTGTCGGGCACATAGGTGGAGATGGTGTCCGGCTTTACCCAGCGCACGCCGGAGGAGGAGAATACCGTGCCGTAAAACTCCGTGGAGCGCACCGTCTCAGTATAGCTGTCCAGGCTCACCGGAGTAAAGCCCAGGGCCTGGGCCAGACCGGTATAGCCGTAATATGCTCCCAGGCTGGTCCAGTGGTGGTCGGTGCGGTAGAAGATATCCTCATCCTTGTGCGCCCACAGCGGCGTGTAAAGGTCGGCCCACGTCGCCCCTGTGGCCGCCTTGGCCTGGTCCAGGATGTCGGTCTGGCTGGCGTTGGGTGCTCCTGCCGGCAGACGGTCTGCCCAGATGCAGGCCTGGGTGGGAATCAGCGAAAAGACCACCGGGATATCCACATTTTCCACAAAGTTATTCACATAGGTTAAATTCGTCTGTACTTTTTGGGCATCCGGCTGGTCAAAGCGGGTAATCAGGGTGTCCTGATCGCAGAAATAAACACCGTTGTTCTCCTGCTTGCCCAGAGTCCGCTCGGTGGCGGCCTTCAGGCCGATCCAGCCGTCCCGGCCCACAAACTGGTCGGTGGTATAGGTCTCAAAGTCCTTCATGAACTCCCCGCTGAGCAGGCTCTCCACCGAGGGAGTGGGAAGCTGCTCCAGAGTACGGTTCTCCATCTGGGAGAATTCCCGGTCAGGCGACACCGCGTTGGCCACCAGGAATACCCCCAGGAAGGCACAGAACAGCGCCGTGAGGAAGATACAATATTTTTTCGACATGGTGCAATACCTCCTTTAAAAGCGGAAATAGAGGAAGGGATTGTAGGTGGCGTCCACCAGGTAGGCCGTGGAGAACACCAGTCCGGCCAGCAGCAGCACAGGCAGCACCAGCTGCATGACCCGCCGGGGCAGCTTTTTCCAAACACCGGCGGCCAGCGGAGTGGCGGCCACGGCGCAGATGAGCAACGTGGGCAGGTAGGAGGCGAAGTAGTACCTTACCTGGGCATTGCTCAGCCCGCTGCCAAAGCCAAACATGGCACTCAGGTAGGCCCCCATGTGGCCGAAATCCTCCACAGCAAAGATGGCCCAGCTCACCAGTACCAGCACCAGGGTATACAGGTGCTGGAAAACGGCCGGGAGCTTTTGGAGCACTCGGCCCAAAAAGGCCTTTTCCAGAATGAGCAGGGCGGCAAAGTACAGGCCCCAGATCAAAAAGTTCCAGCTGGCCCCGTGCCAAATTCCGGTGGCCGCCCACACAACCAGCAGGTTGAAAAACAGCCGGGGCTTGCTCACCCGGTTGCCTCCAAGAGGGATATAGAGGTACTCCCGGAACCAGGTGCCCAGAGAGATGTGCCACCGCCGCCAAAACTCGGTAATGGACTTGGATATATAGGGATAGTTGAAGTTGCGCATAAACTCAAACCCCAACATCCGCCCCAGGCCAACCGCCATATCCGAATAACCGGAAAAGTCAAAGTAAAGCTGGAAGGCAAACGCCACCACGCCCAGCCACGCCCCGGCGGTGGTAAGTTCCCCGGTCGGCAGGGCAAGGATGGTATCCCACAGCTTGCCGATGTTGTTGGCCAGCAGCACCTTTTTAGCCAGACCTACCACGAAGATCTGCACACCCGATGCAAACTGCTCCGGAGAGTGCGTGCGGTAGTCAATTTGGTCTCCCAGATCCTTATATTTAATGATAGGACCAGCGATGAGCTGCGGGAAGAGCGTAACAAAGGTCCCGAAATTAATGATATTCCGCTGGACCTTGGCGTCCCCCCGGTAGACATCAATGGTATAGCTCATGGTCTGGAAGGTATAGAACGAGATACCGATGGGCAGGCTCAACCCCAGCTTGGGCATAAAGGTGAGCCCAATGGCATCCAGCGAACCGGCAATAAAGTCCCAGTATTTAAAGAAAAACAACAATGCCAGATTAAAAATAACTGACGAGGCTACCGCCAGCCGCGCCCCCCGGTCATTGCCTCTGCGCTTGTTGTGTTCCACCAGCATGCCATGGGTATAATCGATGGCGATGGATACGAACATGATAAGGATATAGACCGGCTCTCCCCAGGCATAAAAAATCAGGTTGGCAACCAGCAGCAACAGGTTGCGCCATTTCAATGGTGTAATATAGTATAATAATAATACAATGGGGAGATATAAAAACAGAAAATACAGACTGGAAAAGACCAATGGACCACCTTCTCTTCTGTGTTGTAGCGCCAAAGAACGCCCAGCAGGCAGCCCTGCTGGGCGCTCCTATTATACCCGCAATTCGTTATTTTGTATAGCTATTAAATGCGTTGACCGCCTCATCGGCATGGTCACTGATAACAAAGAGGATATAATTGCCGTTGGTAACCAGTTTGTAATTCTGCACCAGTTCCAACTGTTCCGGCAGGTACTGAGACCACTGAGCTTCCAGATCCGCCTGACGCTTCTCCACACAGGCCTTCACCGTATCCATTTTTCCATCCTTGACTTTGGCGATGAAAAATTCGGTAGCCTGAACGCTGATCACCGGAATCTTGCAGATGTAACTGTCCAGGTCGGCCGGATCAATCCCATACAAAGCGTTCAGAGTGCTGTCATCCAGATCGGTCAGGGAGGGGAGATCCAGCTGAGCGATCTCATCCCATGTCTCCTGGACCGGATCGCTCTCCGGCGCGGGGGTGGGGGTAGCTGCGGGGGTCTGGGTGGGCTTAGCGGGAGCCTGAGTAGGCTTGGCCGTAGGCTGGGTGGTAGGTGCGGTACTGGGTTTAGCAGAGGGCGCAGTCGACGCCGTGCTCTCCGGAGTCTCTTCTTCCACGGGCTGGGTAGTTTCAGGGATGGCTTCCGGACTCTCTTGGGGCAGGGCGGAATCCTCGGGAAGCTCCGGGCTTTCCGCCGGGCTCTCTACAGCAGGAGGCGTGGTCTCAGGCGCGGGCTCTGTCTTGCCGCAGCCGGCCAGCAGGCCAAAGACAAGCGCCCCGGCCAGGGTCAGGGCGAATATACGTTTTTTCATCAGTCATGCTCCTTTTCGGATGTTTTGTGGTTTGCGTATCCTTGGACGACATGCTTGCCAAAAAAGTTCCGCCCTGTGATAAAAAAGACCGCCGCATTCTGTGCGGCGGTCCTGTATATCTCAGGCCGACTGCTGTCCGTCCGGCTCCATCTCGCCGACAGAAGCAGACATGGCGGCCAGCGGAAACACCATGGTCATTCGGGTACCTATCCCCGGCCAGGAGCGCACCTCAAACCAGCCACCGTGACGGTCCACGATCCATTTGGCAATGGCCAGTCCAAGCCCCGTGCCACCGGTCTGTCGGGCGCGGGATTCATCGGTACGGTAAAAACGGTCGAAAATATGGGGCAAGCTGTCGGCGTCGATTCCCTGTCCCTCATCCTGCACGGAGACTCGGGCCATACCGTCTCTCACTCTTGCCGACAGGGTGATATGTCCGCCGACGGGAGTATATTTAATAGAATTATCTACCAAAATGCGCAAAGCCTGCTTGGCCAAGCCCATATCAGCCCATACCGGCACCGGCTCCTCCCAGCATGCAGAAAAGGAGTGGCTCTGATCGATCATTTCGGTCTCTTTGAGCACCTCTGCGGCGACCTCCGTCAGATCAAATGCCTCCATTTCAATGTGCATGGAATCATTATCGCCCCGGGCCAGGAACAGCAGCTGTTCCACCAGTTCTTTCATGGAGTCAGCCTCCTGGCGAATGGCGTCAATCGCCTCCTGCCGGGTGGCGGGATCGTCCTTTCCCCAGCGGTTAAGCAGGTTGGCATACCCCTGAATGACCGCAATGGGGGTGCGCAGCTCATGACTGGCATCGGAGACAAAGCGCATCTGGGAGCGATAGGCCTCGTTGATACGATCCAGCATGGCATTGATTGCCTGCGCCAGGGTCTTGAGTTCTTTCTGCGTACCGGTCACCGAGATGCGCTGATCCAGATGCGTAGCATTGATCTCATCCAGCTTGCCTGCCAAAGTCCGCAGCTCCTCAGGTGACATCCGGTCCACCTGGTTAAGTCGGGAGGCCGTGGCAGCCAGCTCCTGAATGGGCCGAAGCACTTTTTTAATCGACCCGGCATTTTTAAACAGGTTGGTCACCAAGCTGGCCAGCTGACACAACACCAGCACCCGGGCTGCAAAAACGAAAATAGCCGCAGGTTGGGACAGATCCAGCTGAATCACATACGGAGTACCGCCATGTTCCATGCACAGGGAATAGGTCGTGGCCCCTCCGCTGCTGAAGCTGAGCAGGGAAAACAGTTCCACCGTACCTGGCTCAAAATAGCGCTCCCCATCCTGGGTAGCCTCAGGAGAAGGCAGCCAGTTGGGCAAATGAATGCCCTGAGGCACCTCTTCTCCAGCAGAGACAATGTAATCGCCGGCCTGCATCCACTCCGTGGCCTCGGCGCTGGGTACTCCCCGCTCCTCTACCAACTGGCTGATCTGGGCCGCCTGCTGTTCCGACCAGATAAACAATCCACCGCAGAACAGCAGGATGAGCAGCACATCCATGGTGAAATAGATCCCCAACAGGCGAAAAAACAGCCGGGTGTTGAGCCGGGCCACGATGGAGGACTGAATACGGCTGGGGTTTTTCTTGTTTGTACTGCGGGCCATGTCAGCTCCCTCCTTGTACGGATGCGGATCTGCGGTGCGTTATCCGTCCTGCTCCAGCCACTGCTGCACCGGCGTCAGGCTCTCCGCGTTGGTCCAGTCGCTGCCCTTACGGAATGCCTGCATCAACTCGGCCGCCGGGGTACCCGCCGGAGAGCGCTTGATCCCTTGGGAGGCAATACGGATCATCAAGCGATGGACCAGGTCCAGCTTCTTGCGGTTGAATCCGCCCCGCAGATAGAACACCGGTTTGTCCTTGAGTTTGTTTTGCTGTGCGATCTGCTCCACATTGGCAATGTCGGTACGGGACATACCCACCGCGCACACCGCCGCCACATTAAAGCGCCCCAGGGCTTTGGGCAGCCCCTGGATCTTTTCAGCGCACAGCCAGCCCAGGTAGATGACCCGGCTGCCCGCACCCAGCTGACTCACAGCCTGCTTCAGGGGATAGACCGGCAGACCGGTGCGCTGCCCCAGCTGTTCCGCGTACCAGGCGGTAAAGCCCGTGTTGCTGGTATAAACGATTGCAGATACCTTCATGATAGCCTCCTGTTTTTCATTGCATCCTATCTCCGGGACTCTACTCTTCCCGGATCACATAACCCACGCCCCGGACCGTGTGGATCAGCTTGATGCCAAACCGCTCGTCGATCTTGGCGCGGAGAAACCGGATGTACACATCCACCGCATTGGTCTCTCCCACAAAATCAAATCCCCACACATGGTCCAGCAGAGATTCCCTGGAGATGACCTTCTCCTTGTTTTCCAGCAGGTACCGCAGCAGATCAAACTCCCGGCGGGTCAGTTCCACCCCTTGGCCATCCACTTCCACCTCATGCCGGTCGGTATCCATAACCAGCGGTCCGGCACACAGACGATTGGTGGGTGCGGCAGCCTGAGCCGGCCGCTTACGCAGGGCCGCTCGGATACGTGCCAGCAGTTCCTCGATAGCAAAGGGCTTGGTAATATAATCATCCGCTCCCATATCCAGGCCGGTGACCTTATCTACCACCGTATCCCGCGCAGTGAGCATAATGACCGGGGTCTGCTGTTCCCGGCGCAGCCGACGCAGCACCTCCATCCCCGACAGGGCTGGCAGCATGATGTCCAGCAGGATCAGGTCGAATTCCCCCGACAGTGCCCGTTCCAGTCCGGTGCGCCCGTCAAAGGCTTTCTCCACCTCATATCCCTCATACTTCAGTTCCAGCTCCACCATACGAGCCAGCTTTTCTTCATCCTCCACCAGCAGGATCCGCTCTCCCATCCATCTCGCTCCTTACTTGCCCTTTCGCTTACTCCAGCGCTGTGTCTCCCGCTGCACGCTTTGCCGGACTTGTCCGGCCGCATCCCGCATGGCCTCGGAGACCTCATTGACGACCTCTCCCACCCGGCTGCGGTCCAGATCAGGTCCGGAAAAGCGGTATTTACATCCAAACATCAATCCCACCACCAGCAACGGCAGTGAAATCCAGAATGCCACCAACAGCAACAGGATTAACACCAAGACTGGCAATGAGGTCATCATCTCTCCTTCACGCCATACCTCAAACTGATTCACCGTACTGTGGCGCAGCAGGTCCACCACCCCAGCCAGCAACTCCAGCAGACGGTTCTTTATTCCGCCGCGGGATGATTCTCCCTCTGCTTCCGAAGTGAATCCAGTCCTGACCAAAGGCCCTGTCCGTTCTGTACCCGCGGCCTCCGGCGGTGTGGCTGATGGTGCGCCAGGCTGTGTGGTAAAAAAAGCCCCTCGATCCTGCCCCGCTCGTATTTTCCCCTGCCGTTCCAGAAGAATAAGCGCATCCAGCAGATCTCCGCCCGTCTGTTCCAATACGGCTTTGGCCTGTTCGTAGCTGACGTCCGCTCTTTCCCGCAGACGCTCCACCTGTTCCAGCGTAATCGCCATCGCTGCCACCCCCTTTTTATCGGTTTTAGTATAGCCATTTTTCAGTGGAAATGGAATTGATTCTTTCTTAAAAGCGGATTAAATCAGGTTTCCGTATTATCATACCACGGTGGACCACCGGACGCAAGCGGACGCTTTACCCCAGCCGGAAACCATGTTATAATGCAGAAAAATGGCCTGGAGGTGATGGAGATATGAAACGCTGTAGACGGCTGCTGGCTGCGTTATGCGTATCTGCAATGCTGCTGGCACTCGTTTTGGCTGGAACAGCCTCTGCGGATGAAATTGAAATTTACCAGGTTGCAGAAAACGATAAAATGGTGGAGCTGCCGGTGGACGCTATGCCTGCCTGGATCAATGGGATTATATATGTACCATATCTGGTATTTGACCGCTCGGTCACCTTGGTCAATCTAGGTGTATCCTATGGATTGAGCCGGACAGACAGTGAGTACAAGCTCAGCCTGTACAGTCTGAGCGGCACTCTGGTCTTTGATCTCAATGACGGCACTTGCGTGGACAGTCTCACGGGAGAAAGTCTGGATATGAAAGCCGTACTGCGCAACGGCCGTCCTTTTGTCCCTCTGGCAGCAGTATGCCGTTATTTTGAACTGAGCTATACCTATACCCCAACCATCTATGGCACTCTCATTCGCATTACCAACGGTCAGGAGCGAATGAACACCAATCAATTTGTGGATGCAGCCACCGCCAGCAGTGCAATGCGCTCACGCTATTACAATTATCTGGCCCAGCTCAACCCCAGCAGCTCCTCTTCCCCCACGCCCTCTGCCTCTCCTTCCGCTTCCACCCCCCCAACCCAGTCCAGTCAGGAACCGGAGGAGGAGACCGGTGGAGATCTCATGCTCGCTTTCCTGTGCACCCCGGCAGATGGACTGGATACCCTGCTGAGTACACTGGACAGCGCCGGAATACAAGCTCTGTTTCTTTTTCAGCCAGAAGATATCTCCCAATACGCCACTGAGATCCGGCAAATCCTGGGTTCGGGACATATGATAGGTTTGACCGTTTCGGGAAACAAGACGGATGAACTGCTTTCTTCCCTGGAAGAAGGCACGAAACAGCTGGAACGGGCAGCTCATCTGCGCACCCACACTCTTTATGCTCCCGATGCCTCCAGCGGGACTCTTCGCCAGCTTGAGCAGGCGGGCTGGGTATGCTGGAATCCCGATCTCGACGCTCGCCCTGATGGACGCAGTCAAAGCACTCAGGCTTCCGCTCTGCTGAACCGGCTGAACAGCCGTGGCGGACAGACCAGCCTGCTCCTGGACGCCAGTACGGACAGCGCTGGTATCCTCAGCCGTATTCTTCCTTCTCTCCGGCGAAATGATTTCCAGTTCCATCTGGCGGTAGAAACTCAATTTTAAGGAGCGACCGGTATGAAGCAGGTCTATCTGGACAACGCAGCCACTAGCTTTCCCAAGGCACCGGGCGTGGGCCAGGCCATGGCCGACTATTTGGAGCGGGTAGGATGCAACATCAGCCGGGGTGGTTATCAGCCAGCTTACGATGCGGCTCAAACGGTTCTTGAAGTGCGCGAGAGCCTCAGCCGTTTGCTGGGCGCACCCGGAGGGCGCAACGTGATCTTTACCCCCGGAGCGACTTACAGTCTGAATTTTCTGCTCAAGGGTCTGCTGCGGCCCGGAGACCGGGTGGTCACCTCTCCCATGGAGCACAACGCCGTACTCCGTCCACTGACCCAGCTGGAACGGCAGGGTGTCGAGATTGATTACCTTCCCTGCACCGAAACGGGCGAGCTCTGTCTGGAACAGGTCGCAGACCACCTGACTCCCGATACCCGGACACTGGTGCTCACCCACGCCTCCAATGTCTCGGGCACGGTGTTTCCGTTGGCAGAAGTTGGGGCTCTGTGCCGGGCGCGGGGAATTTTTTTCCTGGTGGATGCAGCGCAGACCGCCGGGGTGCTGCCCATCGACATGGCCGCCATGGGGATTGACGGGTTAGCGCTTCCTGGTCACAAGGGGCTGCTGGGGCCACAGGGCATCGGGGTCCTGGCTCTTACCAATTCGCTGGCCCAGGCACTGGAGCCATTGGTCTCCGGTGGAACGGGCAGTTTATCCGAATCATTGGAAATGCCCCCTTTCCTCCCAGATCGCCTGGAGGCAGGCACCCTGAATCTGCCCGGCATTTTTGGGCTAGGGGCCGCCCTGCGGTATCTGGAATCCGAGGGTCCCGCCCTGCGAGAGCGGGAGCGCCGGCTGGCCGGTCATCTGTGGGCCCGGATGATGGAGTTGGAGGAAGACGGTCTGCGGGTGCTGGGCTCCCGTGATCCCGCCCGTCGGACCGGAGTGGTATCCATTGATTTTCTCCACGCCGACAACGGTGAGATGGCCTTCCGGCTGGAGCAGGAATATGGGCTGCAGACCCGCTGCGGCCTGCACTGCGCGCCGCTGGCCCACCGGACGCTGGGCTCCTTTCCCCAGGGGGCGGTTCGCTTTTCCGTGGGGCCCTTTACCACCTTTGCTGAGCTGGACTATGCCCAGGGGGCGGTATATGAGCTGCTGATGGAACGCAACCCATAGTTGCGCCCATGTACTGTAAAATGGGTGGAAAACCGGCGGCGGCTTTGTTATCCTATCCCGGGAGGGACTTCAATGAACATTCAGATCGCAAACCACCTGGTAGAGCTGCGCCGGGCCAACGGCTATTCTCAGGAGGACCTGGCGGCCCGGCTGGGCGTGAGCCGTCAGGCCGTCTCCAAATGGGAGCGGGCGGAGTCCTCACCGGATACCGACAATCTGATTGCTCTGGCCCAGCTCTATCATGTCTCGCTGGACGCTCTGCTGCTCCACACGCCAGACCCGGAGCCCAGCCAGGAGGCCCGGGACGTCTTTGACGCCGCCAAAGAGTGGGAGGCAGCAGAGAAAGCTGAGCGAAAGCAGCGCAAAAAGGCGTTTAAGAAATACAAAGAGGGCCTGCTCTGGGTGTTGACCCTGGCTCTGATGGTGCTGCTGCCGATCCTCAGTGTCGTTTTCCATTTGAGCCCGGTGTATGCCGTAGTAGTCACACTGGCCTACCTGATCACTGGATTTCTGTTGGACAACTGGCATCCTGGCTGGCTGCTGTTTCTCAGCATTCCCATCTACTATGTCCTGTTGTTTCGGGTATAAAAATACCGCCGGACCGTTTGTCCGGCGGTATTTTTTTGTTTATTGACAGATCACGGTACCAGTCCGGCCGGCCACACCGTCCTTTGCCTTCTCCAGCAAAGTAATGAGGGCGGAGCGCCCGGGTCCGCTCTCGGCGAATTCTACTGCTGCCTGTACCTTGGGCAGCATGGAGCCGGGGGCAAAGTGTCCCTCTCCCATATAGACCCGCGCCTGTTCCGGGGTAAGCCGGTCCAGCCACTTCTGATCCGGCTTACCAAAGTTGACCGCTACTTTCTCCACCGCAGTGAGGATGATAAGGGTATCGGCATTTACCTGCTGCGCCAGCACAGAGGAAGCAAAGTCCTTATCGATGACAGCGGCCGCGCCTTTCAGCTGGTGTCCCTCGGTGGGATAGACCGGAATGCCGCCGCCGCCGCAGGCCACCACCACCAACCCGGCGGACACCATGTCCCGGATGGACTGGATCTCCACGATGGCCTTGGGTCTGGGAGAGGCCACTACCCGTCGATAACCCCGACCGGCGTCCTCAATCACATTGTAGCCGCGCTCCAGCTTGAGTCGCTCGGCCTCTTCTTTGGTCATAAAGGCTCCAATGGGTTTGGTGGGATTCTGGAAGGCCGGATCGGTAGGGTCTACCTCCACCTGGGTCAGCACGGTGGCCACACCCTTCTGGATGCCCCGGTCCAGCAGCTCCTCCCGCAGCGCGTTCTGCAGGTCGTAGCCGATGTAGCCCTGACTCATAGCCACACAGACAGACAAGGGACATGGTATGTATTTTTCCGGCTCGGCACGGGTCAACTCGGCCATGGCCTTCTGGATCATACCCACCTGGGGACCGTTGCCGTGGGAAATGATGACCTCGTGCCCCTCTTCGATCAGATCTACGATGGCCTTGGCGGTCTGGGTGACGGCGATGCGCTGTTCCGGCAGGTTGTTACCCAGGGCATTGCCGCCCAGGGCGATGACGATACGCTTGCCCATGACAAAGTTACCTCCTTTTGTCACAATAGGAATGGTTTGGCCCGTCCGCACAGATACCGGCGTTGGAACTCTGCGGACGGGCCGTGGATGAAGGGGGGTGCAGGTCAGGAACAGGTCTCAGGAAAAGAGAAGCCTGCTCCAAAGGGAGGCGGAAATTACTTGTTGAACCAGCGCTGCGTGCCGCGCTCCTCCAGGGCCTTCAGCGTGGCCTGGGGATCCTTGCACTTGGCCAGGAAGATCATGGCGGCAATGATATAGGGCTTGTAGGAAGCCTCCTTGTACAGCGGGTCACGGTAGCGGTCGAATACGCTGGCCTCTACCTCACCGTCCACGCAGGAGACGCCGTTGATATCGGCGGGCAGGCAGTGCAGATACAGAGCCTTACCGTCCTTGGTGGTCTTCATGAGCTCCTCGGTGCAGCACCAGTCCTTGTGCTCGGCGTTCTGGGCCAGCAGCTCTTTCTCCAGAGCCTTGATGCCCTCGCTGTCGCCCTGGGCGTACAGGTTGGTGCGCTTCTCCATGGCGGCGAAGGGAGCCCAGCTCTTGGGATAGACGATATCGGCATCCTGGAAAGCCTCAGCCATGGAATTGGTCTTGGTAAAGGTACCGCCAGTGGCCTCCGCGTTCTTGCGGGCCACTTCCTCCACCTCGGGCATGACCTCGTAGCCTTCGGGATGGGCCAGCACCACATCCATGCCAAAGCGGGTCATCAGACCGATTACGCCCTGGGGCACGGACAGAGGCTTGCCGTAAGAGGGGCTATAGGCCCAGGTCATGGCCACTTTCTTGCCCTTCAGGTTCTCCACACCGCCGAAGTGGTGGATGATGTGCAGCATGTCAGCCATGCACTGGGTGGGGTGGTCAATGTCGCACTGCAGGTTGACCAGGGTGGGCTTCTGCTCCAGCACGCCGTCCTTGTGGCCCTGGGTAACGGAATCCACCACCTCATGCATGTAGGCATTGCCCTTGCCGATGTACATATCGTCCCGGATACCGATGACGTCGGCCATGAAGGAGATCATGTTGGCCGTCTCACGCACGGTCTCGCCGTGGGCGATCTGGCTCTTCCCCTCGTCCAGATCCTGGACCTCCAGTCCCAGCAGGTTACAGGCGGAGGCAAAGGAGAAGCGGGTACGGGTGGAGTTGTCCCGGAACAGGGAGATGCCCAGGCCGGACTCAAAAATCTTGGTGGAGATGTTGTTCTCACGCATGTAACGCAGCGCGTCGGCTACAGTAAAGACGGCCTCGATCTCATCGTCGGTCTTCTCCCAGGTCAGGAAGAAATCGCCCTCATACATCTCCTTGAAGTTGAGCTTATTGAGCTTGTCAATGTACATCTGAAGAGTCTGATCCATCCTAATATACGCTCCTTTTACATGAAGTATTATATCGCAGGCTCACACAGGAATGGCACCAAACTTTGGCGCCTGCAATTTGTGATTATTTGATATCGTTATCCGTAAGGGTAGCCCGGAACTGAGAGACATCGCCGGTCTTATTCTCTTCCTTGTACAGGCCGGGCACGGCGGCATACAGGGCGGCACAGGTGACCAGATCCTGCTTCCAGGTGATCTCATTGGGCGCATGGGCCTGACTCTCAGCGCCGGGGCCAAAGCCCACGCAGGGAATCCCGTAACGGCCCTGGATAGCCACACCGTTGGTAGAGAAGGTCCACTTGTCGGTCAGAGGCCGGTTACGCAGGTGCATGGCGCCGTCGGGCCCGATCCGCTTGTCGCCGAACAGGGCGTGGTGGGCGTCCACCAGGGCCTGCACATGGGCGGCGTTCTCCTTGTTGATCCAGGTAGGGAAGTAACACTCGGTCTCATAGACCTCGCCGGTCCAGGAGGGCCGGTCATACATGTACATGGAGACCTTCACGTCGTCGCCATACTTCTTCACGCTGGGCAGGTTGCGGATCTCCTCCAGGCAGGAATCCCAGGTCTCGCCGGCGGTCATGCGCCGGTCGATGGAGATGGCGCAGGAGTCGGCCACGGCGCAGCGGCTGGGAGAGGTGTAGAAAATCTGGCTGGTGGTACAGGTGCCCCGGCCCAGGAAACGGGCGTCCTCATAGTGCTCGGGATTGTATTTGGGATTGAGCATCTTCACCAGGCCCTTGATCTCAGTGGAGTCGGCGTCGTCGTTCTCGTTGAGGGCGCGCACATCCTGGAGAATGTCAGCCATCTTATAGATGGCGTTGTCGCCGCGCTCGGGGGCGGAGCCATGGCAGGACACGCCCTTTACGTCTACCCGGATCTCCATGCGGCCGCGGTGGCCGCGGTAGATACCGCCGTCGGTGGGCTCGGTGGAGATGACAAATTCCACCTGCTCCTTCTTGATGCCCTTGGCGGGGAAGAACTTGTTGACGATGTACTGCCAGCACATGCCGTCGCAGTCCTCTTCCTGGACAGACCCCACCACCATGATCTTGTAGCCGGCGGGGATCAGGCCAAGATCCTTCATAATCTTGGCTCCGTAAGTAGCGGAGGCCATGCCGCCTTCCTGGTCGGAGCCGCCGCGGCCGTAGATGACCTCATCATCTTCATAGCCCTCATAGGGATCGTGGGTCCAGTTGCTCCGGTTACCAACGCCCACCGTGTCGATGTGGGAGTCGATGGCGATGATCTTGTCGCCCTCGCCCATCCAGCCGATGACGTTGCCCAGGCCGTCTACTTCCACCTCGTCATAGCCCAGCTTCTCCATCTCGGCCTTGATGCAGGCTACCACTTCCTTCTCCTCACAGCTCTCGCTGGGATGGGAGATCATCTCCCGCAAAAACCGGGTCATATCCGCCTTGTAGCCTTCCGCTGCCTGTTTGATCTGCTCGTAATCCATTGTCGTACCCTCCATACACTATCGGTTGATCCCTTACGGTTTTGCCGGCGCGGACCGGCGGTCAATAGGGGTTCTGGGGCGAATCAGTGGTGGGATACTCGCCGTCCCAAATGACCCGGCGGAACTTCTGCGGGTCGGTATTTCCTTCGGTGGAGAACATCAGCACCTGGCTGAAACGGTCGAGCTCCAGCGCCTCCCGCAGCTCCTTATAGGTATCGTCACACATGATGGCGTCCAGGCAGCCCATGCCTACAGCACCCGATTCTCCGGAGATCACCGTGGGATCTCCCTTTACAGGCACGCCCAACATCCGCATGCCCTTGGCACTCACCCAGTCGGGGCAGGAGACAAAGGCGGAGACATGGTTGCGCAGGATGTCCCAGGAGATGGTGTTGGGCTCGCCGCAGGCAAGACCGGCCATGATGGTCTGGAGATCGCCGGTAACGATCCGGGGCTTGCCGTCCCCGGCCAGAGCGCCCTGATACAGGCAGTCGGCTGCCCGTGCCTCCATCACTACAAACTTGGGGGGATCGTTGGGGAACAGGTTGGTGAAGTAACCCACCACAGCACCGGCCAGAGAGCCCACACCTGCCTGCACAAACACGTGAGTGGGACGATTCACACCCAGCTGCCGCATCTGCTCGGCGGCCTCGTTGGCCATGGTGCCGTAACCCTGCATGATCCAGGAGGGGATCTCCTCATAGCCGTCCCAGGCGGTGTCCTGAACGATGACGCCGTGCTCGGTCTGCTCGGCCTCGGCGGCCGCCATACGCACGCAGTCGTCGTAGTTCACGTCCTCGATCGTGACCTGGGCTCCCTCCTTGGCAATGTTGTCATACCGGGACTGGCTGCTGCCCTTGGGCATGTGGACCACGGCCTTCTGGCCCAGCTTGTTGGCCGCCCATGCCACGCCCCGGCCATGGTTGCCGTCGGTGGCGGTAAAGAAGGTGGCCTGTCCAAAGTCCTTGCGGAAGGCCTCGCTGGTCAGATAGTCATAGGTCATCTCAGACACATCCCGGCCCATCTCCTTGGCGATATAACGGGCCATGGCAAAGGAGCCGCCCAGCACCTTAAATGCGTTCAATCCGAAGCGGTAAGACTCATCCTTGACGTACACGCCTCCCAGCCCCAGGTACTTAGCCATACCCTCCAACCGGGCCAGCGGGGTAATGGAATACTGGGGAAAACCACTGTGGAAGAAACGGGCCTTTGCCACATTGGGCAGGGACATAACGGACAGCTCTTTATCCTCGCTCCGCGGCATCCGATTGAGGACCCATTTGATCTGGTCTTTCATCTTATCACGCCTCCGAATGTATCAGTTCTGCACCCATCATATCACTTGCAACGCACAAGTCAAGGCCTTCGCAAAAAATTTTTTGTTTTACCTAAAACATTTTTAGATATTTGTAGATTTTGACGATATGCAAGCAGTTGCTATCCGTAAACTTTAGTGCTAAGCTATAAGTGGAAAGCAATCTGACCTACCATCGAAAAGGAGGCGTTCGCCTTGTTTACCCTGCAAGTAAACGGCAGAGCCGTTTCCACCGAACGGGATGTCCGGCTTCTGGACTTTCTGCGGGAGGATCTCGGGCTCACATCCGTGAAAAACGGCTGTTCTGAGGGCGCGTGCGGTACCTGTATGATCCTGGTGGACGGCAAAGCCATGAAAGCCTGCGTGCAGAAAACGTCCCGCTGCGAAGGAAAGTCCATTGTGACCTGTGAGGGACTCAGCCAGCGGGAACGGGACGTATACGCCTATGCGTTTACCTCCTGCGGAGCAGTACAGTGTGGTTTCTGCACCCCTGGTATGGTCATCTCGGCCAAGGGATTGCTGGACCAGAACCCGGACCCCACCCGGGAAGAGGTCAAATTTGCTCTGCGCAACAACATCTGCCGCTGCACAGGATATAAGAAAATTGAGGACGCGGTGCTGCTGGCCGCCCGCCTGTTTCGTGAGGATACTCCTGTGCCCCACGAGGCGTTTACCGGAAAGCTAGGTGAAAATCTGCCCCGTGTGGATGCCCCGGCCAAGGCGCTTGGTACAGCGGAATACACCGATGACCTGCACCTGCCCGGCATGCTCTATGGCGGCGCAGTGCGCTCGGATCACCCCCGCGCCATTCTTCGCGGTGTGGACGTATCGGAGGCTGCCGCCCTGCCCGGCGTGGTACAGGTGGTGACGGCGGCAGAGCTGCCGGGTACTGCCAAGGTGGGCCATCTGAAGCGGGATCAGTGGGTGCTGGTTCCCATCGGAGGCGAGATCCACTATCGGGGCGATCCCATTGTTTTGATTGCTGCTGAAAGCCGAGAAATTTTAAACCAGGCAAAAGCGCTGGTCAAAGTGGAATATGAAGTCCTTCCTCCCGTGCTCAGCGTCTGGGAGTCCATGGCCCCCGACGCCCCTCAGATCCAGGAGGACGGCAACCTGCTCTCCCATGAGCATCTGGTCCGGGGCAACGCGGAAGAAAAACTTAAACATTCAAAATATGTGGTGACCACCAAATACCACACTCCGCCCACCGAGCACGCCTTTCTGGAACCCGAGTGCGCCGTGGCCGCACCCGATCCCGAACGGGCCGGCGTAGTGGTATACAGCAGCGACCAGGGGATCTACCAGACCCGCCGGGAGTGTGCCGACGCCACCGGGCTGCTTCCCGATCAGGTACGGGTGGTAGCCAAATGCGTGGGCGGCGGCTTTGGCGGCAAGGAGGATATGAGCGTACAGCACCACGCTGCCATTTTGGCTTTGCTCACCCAGCGGCCGGTAAAGGTGGCCATGACCCGCGCTGAGTCCATGCTGTGTCATCCCAAGCGCCACGGTTTCGAGATGGAAGTTACCACAGGCTGCGATGAAAACGGCTACCTCACTGCCATGAAGGCTGTGCTGCTCACCGACAGCGGTGCCTTTGCCAGTCTGGGCGGACCGGTGCTCCAGCGTGCCTGCACCCACGCTGCCGGTCCCTATAACTATCAGGACATTGACATCGACGGCAAGGCCTATTATACCAACAATCCCCCCTGCGGCGCTTTCCGTGGCTTCGGCGTAACCCAAAGCTGCTTTGCAGCCGAGTGTAATCTGAACCTGCTGGCCGAGAAGGTCGGTATCTCCCCCTTTGAGATCCGCTACCGCAACGCCATCCGCCCCGGCCAGGTACTGCCCAATGGCCAAATTGCTGACGAGGGCACCGCCCTGGTGGAAACCCTGGACGCGGTACGCCCCTATTATGAGGCCAATCCCAAAGCCGGTATTGCCTGCGCCATGAAAAACTCCGGTTTGGGTGTTGGGGTGCCCGACACCGGTCGGGTTACCCTGCACGTGGAAAACGGCGTGGTACATATTCGTACCTCTGCGGCCTGTATCGGCCAGGGAATGGGTACGGTGGTCACCCAGATCGTCTGCCAGGTGACGGGTCTGTCCCCCAGCCAGGTGGTATGGGACGCCCCGGATACCTCCACCTGCCCCAACTCAGGCAATACCACCGCGTCCCGTCAGACGGTCTTTACCGGCGAGGCAACCCGTCGTGCTGCCACAGAGTTGAAATGGGCTCTGGAGGGACGGGAACTAAGCGCGGTGGAAGGTGTGGATTTCCATCAGGAGTACACCGGCATCACCGACAAACTGGGCTCCGATCGCCCCAATCCCATCAGCCATGTAGCTTACGGTTATGCTACTCATCTGGTGGAACTGGATGAAAACGGACGCATCCGCCGGGTGGTAGCTGCCCATGACGTGGGTCGGGCCGTCAATCCCATCAGCGTAGAGGGTCAGATTGAGGGCGGTGTCGTGATGAGCCTGGGTTATGCCCTCACCGAGGATCTTCCTCTGGTGGATGGTGCGCCCAAGGCGGTCTACGCCTCCCTGGGACTCTTCCGGGCCAATCAGACCCCCGACGTCACCGCCCTCATTGTGGAAAAGAACCAGAGTGAACTGGCTTGTGGCGCCAAGGGCATCGGCGAGATTTGCTCCATTCCCACTCCGCCGGCCGTGCAGCTGGCCTATTACAATTACGACGGCGTGTTCCGCACCAGCCTTCCGCTGGAGAACACCCCCTACAGCCGCCCCAAACGCTAAGGCAAAAAAGATCCGCTCCCAATGGAGCGGATCTTTTTATGTACATCGAATCAGTCGCGCTGCGAATGCCGGCTCATGGAGTGGTTGAGCATACCGATGATGATCATGACCACGACCATGGAAACGATGGCGATGGGCAGGCAGATGTAGGGGACCTTGATGAAGGCCGTAATGATGTAGTTGACGAAGGCGACAGCCGCCACAGTCAGGGCGTAGGGCAGCTGAGTGGCCACGTGGTTGAGGTGGTAGCACTGTGCGCCGGAGGACGCCATGATGGTGGTATCGGAGATGGGAGAGCAGTGGTCGCCCATAACCGCGCCGCCCAGGGTAGCAGCGATGGCGATCATCAGCAGGTTGTTGTTCAGGTCGCCCACGCTCAGGTCAACCGCCGCAACACCGCCGGAGAACACGGGAATCACGATGGGTAGCAGGATGGAGAACGTACCCCAGGAAGTACCGGTGGCAAAGCCCAGGAATGCGGCGATGATAAACACCACAGCGGGCAGCAGGGAGTACAGGCTGTGGCCCAGCTGGTCCACGATGCCGGCCACGAACTCGGGGGCGCCCAGGCCCTTGGTCACGTCGCCGATGGTCCAGGCCAGGCAGAGGATCAGGATGGCGGGCACCATCTGCTTAAAGCCCTCGGGCAGGCAGTCCATCAGTTCGGTAAACTTCATGGAGCGACGGACCATGAAGTAAACCAGGTTGATGATCAGCGCGATCAGGGAGCCAAAGGGCAGCGCAGAGAACGCGTCGGTGTTGGCAAACATATTGACCAGAGTAACAGGGGTCTCCGTACCAGCGATGCCCTGATAGCCGACATACATCATGGCGCTGATGCAGCCGATGACCAGAATGATCACAGGGATGACCAGGTCGATAACCTTGCCATCGGGGTTAAACTTCATTTCCTTAGCATCAGCAAAGGGACGCTCAGGAGTGGTGTAGAGGTCACCCTTGGAGGCATTGACCTCATGGGTACGCATGGGACCATAGTCGATGTTGAGGCAGGTCATCATAATAATGAAGACCAGAGTCAGGATGGCGTAGTAGTTATAGGGGATGGCCCGCAGGAAGATCTGGAAGCCGACCTCCTCATTGCCGATGACGCCGGTGACAGCCGCCGCCCAGGAGGAGACGGGCATCATGATACAAACCGGAGCCGCAGTAGCGTCGCACATATAGGACAGCTTGGCGCGGGAGATGTGGTGGCCGTCGGTGACGGGCCGCATCACGTTACCGGTGGTCAGGTTGTTGAAATAATCATCCACGCCCAGCACGATGGCCAGAATAAAGGTAGACCACAAGGCGCCGGATTTCGTCTTGATGTGGGACACAGCCCAGTCGCCATAGGCCTTGGAGCCGCCCGCCCGGATCATCAGGGCCACCATGGTGCCCAGGATGACCAGGAACATCAGGATGCCCATGTTGCCGCCGGCGTTGGAGCACAGGTGGTCCACAAAGAACTGGAATGCGTCGACAGGATTACCGTTAACCTGCAGGAAACAGCCAACGATAATTCCGACGAACAGGGACGAATACACTTCCTTGGTAATCAGGGCAAGGACGATAGCCACAACGGGTGGAAGCAGGGATGCGATGGTACCGAATACTGCACTGGCTTGCTCTGCGTCGCCTTCGGCAAACGCAACTGTCGTAAGGACACATGCGAGGGCAAATACTACGAGCAGGAATTTACCAAATCGTCTCATCCGTGGTGAGTTCATAAAGACCCTCCCTTTTAAATTGCGAATCCAAAAAGCCTCCCCAACCCAAGGATTCATACGTATGATACACCATCATTCACAATTTGGCAATAGTTTTTCGGCAATTTTAACATATCCACCACACTTTAGCGTGGTAAATTTCACATATCAAGCAAAAATCCAACCTGCCGCAACGCTTCACACACCCGCTGAAAGGTCTGCTCATCCGGGCAGCGGACGGTGTGCAGATGAATCCCGCTGGTCAGGTCGGAGAGCGGTTTTGCCCCCTGTGCATCTACCCTGTGCAAAAATTCCTGCACATCGTAACGGGAACGTACCCCAAGATTACCGGTAAGCTGCCCATAAACCGGGTGCTCCACCACCACGTCCACCACTTCCCCACCCGCATCCACGATGGTATTGAGCTCCGCCTGCATTTCCTCCGGAGTGTGGACACAGGCCACCGTATGGCTCACGCCATCCCGGCGATCCAGTACATAGCCCCTGGGTGTGGCTGAGATGGCTGCTCCCGCAGCCCGCAGCAGAGCCACATCTCCTACAATGATCTGCCGGCTGACCGAAAATCGCTCCGCCAGCGCTGTGGCGCTCACCGGGCCTTCGGCCTGTTCCAACATCTGTATCACCGCACGGCGGCGCTCCGTCCCGGTCGGCGCGTTATTCATAGCCACTCCTCCTGTTTTGATCAGATGTTATTTTTCAGTATAGCATGTTCGCAAAACAAGCGCAATTCACCTTGCATTTTCCTTCCGGGGCGCTTACAATGAAGGGTAATCTGTTTTTGGGATTTTAAGGAGGTGTGTCCATGGAGCGTGACGAAGCTTTTGAATTTCTGGACCGCACGGCCCGCGGTATCGCCGAAATGTTCGGCTCCAGCTGTGAGACGCTGGTACATGATATGGGAGACCCCCGCCATCCTATTCTATCAATTTACAATGGACATGTCTCCGGGCGCACCGTGGGTTCCACACTGGATATTCTGGGTACTGCCCGTGAACTGGATGAGGATGCGCTGGTCACTGACTTTGTCAACCTCTATGCCACTACTCCCTCAGGACAACAGATCAAGAGTAGTACCTTTCATCTCATCGGAGCAGACTACAATCTGGCACTGGGTATTAACTTCGATTACAGCTCGCTGGTATACGCCAACCGTATCCTGGTGGATCTGATGAGTGCGGAGGCCGACCTGCAAAGCGCCATGTGGCATGGCGGCGACAGCGGTCTGAGCGAGATTTTTGAAGAATGTCTGGCGGCGGTGGGCAAGCCGGTAAATTCCTTGAACAAGCGGGACCGGATGAAGATCATCGCCCTGCTGGACCAGAAAAATGCTTTTTCCTTCCGCAAATCGGTGCCCTTCGTGGCCAAACGCCTGCAGGTATCCCGATACACGGTGTACAAATACCTGGGGGAGCTGTCCGGCGCCGCCGCGGACTCAGCCGAGGATGAATAAAGGAGGATATTTTATGTACGAAGCACAGATCAACGCCTATTTTGATGATCCGGCCCGCCGGACCCAACTGGTGGAGGCCATTTCCCGCCTGGCACGCATCCGCAGCGTCCGGGAGGATCCCCAGCCCGGCATGCCCTTTGGACCCGGCCCCGCCGCCGCTCTGGCAGAAGGGCTGAAGCTGGCCGAAGAGCTGGGCTTTACCACCCATAATTATGACAACTACGTGGGCGCGGCCGACCTCAACGACCAAGAGACCGCCCTGCACATTCTCTGCCATCTGGACGTGGTGGGCGAGGGCACGGGATGGACCGTCACCCAGCCCTACGAGCCCAAAGAGGTGGACGGCATGCTCTACGGCCGGGGCACCGACGATGACAAGGGTCCCGTAGCCGCCGTGCTGCTGGCTATGCAGGCGGTGCGGGAACTCGGAGTTCCCCTCAAGCGCAACGTGCGGCTGCTCATGGGCACCGACGAGGAGAGCGGCTCCTCCGATCTGGCCTACTATTACGCCCGGGAGCCCTATGCCCCCTATACTTTCTCCCCCGATGGAGAGTTTCCGGTGATCAACATCGAAAAGGGCAGCTACAAGCCGGTATTTACCCAGAGCTGGCCGGAGGAGACCGCCCTGCCCCGGGTAAAGGAACTCCATGGCGGGTTCCGCATCAATGTGCTGCCCCCTGAGGCCGAGTGCCTGTTGGTCGGGCTGTCTGCTGAGCACGTACAGTCCTGCTGTGATGCCGTAGCCACTGAGACGGGGGTCCGTTTTGAGGTGCGCGTGGAGGGAGACGACCTGCGGGTGCTCTGCCATGGCAAGGGAGCACACGCCTCCACTCCGGAGGAGGGCAACAATGCCATCACCGCTTTGCTCCAGCTGCTTTGCGCCCTGCCCCTGGCTGACACCCCCAGCACTGCCGCTCTGCACAGTCTGAACGCTCTTTTCCCCCACGGGGACACCGCCGGACATGCTTTGGGTATCGCCCAGAGCGACGAGATCTCCGGTCCGCTCACCCTGGCCTTCTCCCTGCTGGAGGTCACCTCTACCGGCCTGAAGGGACAGTTTGACAGCCGGGTACCCATCTGCGCCAATGAGAGCAACTGCAAGGCCGTGGCCGAGGCCTCCTTTGCCCGGCAGGGCTTTGCCGTCCAGGGCGAAATGGACGCTCCCCACCACACCCCGGCTGACACTCCTCTGGTACAGGTACTGCTCAAGTGCTACGAGCAGTACTCCGGCCGCAAGGGTGAGTGCCTGGCCATCGGCGGCGGCACCTATGTTCACGACATCCCCGGCGGTGTGGCCTTTGGCTGCGCCATGCCCGGGTTTAACGGGAACATGCACGGCGCTGACGAGCACACCTGCATTGCCGATCAGCTCACCGCTGCTAAGATCTTCGCCCAGGCCATCATCGACCTGTGCGCTTAACTGCAAAAAACAGGGGGACCGTGCACCTGCGTGCGCGGTCCCCCTGTTTTTCTATTATCCCTGCTGACCAAATTCCTTGGCCGCGCCAATGAAGGCCCGGAACAGAGGATGGGCCCGGTTGGGCCGGGATTTGAATTCCGGGTGGAATTGCACACCCACAAACCAGGGGTGATCGGGCAGTTCCACAATCTCCACCAACCGTCCATCGGGAGAAACACCCGCCAGCCGCAGGCCACAGTTGGTCAGCTGCTCCCGGAAGGTATTGTTGAACTCATAGCGGTGGCGGTGACGCTCGCTGATCTCATGTGCGCCGTAGGCCTGGAAAGTACGGCTGTCCTCTCCGGTCACCCGGCAGGGGCAGGCGCCCAGGCGCATGGTCCCGCCCTTTGTGGTAACCCCCCGCTGGTCGGGCATCAGGTCGATGACCGGATACTCCGTGGCGGCCAGTTCGCTGGAGTGGGCGCCGGCGAGTCCGGCCACGTGGCGGGCAAATTCCACCACTGCCATCTGCATGCCCAGACAGATGCCAAAGAAGGGAACTTCATGTTCCCGGGCCCAGCGGATAGCAGAAATCATCCCTTCTACGCCCCGATCACCAAAGCCGCCGGGAACAATTACACCCTGGCACCCGGCCAGAACCTGAGCGGCATTTTCATCACTCACCGTCTCGGAGTCCACCCAACGGATCTCCACCTGTACTTCATTGGCAATGCCGCCGTGGGTGAGGGCCTCTACCACCGAGAGGTAGGCGTCATGCAGCCCCACATATTTGCCTACCAGAGCGATCTCCACCCGCCCTTTGGGATGCTTGGCCCTCTGTACCATGGTGGCCCACTCGGTCAGGTCCGGCATGGGGCAGATCAGTCCCAGCCGCCGCACCACTACGCTGGCTAAGCCAGCCCGCTCCAGCATCAGAGGCACCTCATACAGCACCGAAGCCGTCCGGTTGGGAATGGCACTCTCCTTCGGGATGTTACAGAACAGGGCGATCTTCTCCAGGATCTCCTCGGGAATTTCCTCGTCGCAGCGACAGAGGATCACATCGGGCTGGATCCCCAGCGCCAGCAATTCTTTGGCCGAGTGCTGGGTCGGCTTGCTCTTGAGCTCGCCGCTGCCCGGGATAGAGACGATGAGAGAGACATGGATAAACATGACGTTGGGCCGGCCCCGCTCGGCGGCCACCTGACGAATGGCCTCCAGGAAGGGCTGACTCTCAATGTCGCCCACCGTACCGCCGATCTCGACGATCGCCACATCGGTATCCTCGCGATCGAGGGTATAGATGTTGCGTTTAATCTCGTCGGTGATGTGGGGAATGATCTGCACCGTTCCGCCCAGATAGTCCCCCGCCCGCTCCCGGTTGAGGACGTTCCAGTACACCTTGCCCGAGGACACGGAGGAGTGGAGCGTGAGGTCCTCATCAATGAAGCGCTCATAATGGCCCAGATCCAGGTCGGTCTCCGCCCCGTCGTCGGTGACAAATACCTCGCCGTGCTGGTAAGGGCTCATGGTACCGGGGTCCACATTGAGGTAAGGGTCCAGCTTCTGCACCCGTACCCGCAGCCCCCGCTGCTTCAGCAGCCGTCCCAGGGATGCCGCAGCGATCCCTTTGCCCAGCCCCGAAACTACGCCTCCGGTCACAAATACATATTTTGTCATGCTCCAGTCCTCCTTTTTACGTCTCATATGCAACAAAAAATATCCTTCATTTTACGAGCCGGCGCGCCCTGCGTCAAGGTACTTTTTGCAGGTTTTATTTCCCTATCTTTCATTTTGTCCCATCGCACAAAAACCGGCGCGCCCCATAAGGGGCGCGCCGGTCAGTTTGCTCATCGGTGATAGAGCTTATTGGTCTCATACTGGGGTTCACAGGTCAGGCGCAGGCCCAGGCGGCTGTAAGTACCCGAATCCGCCGGGGAGAGGATGACCGAGGAGTGGGCCTCACACCCCCGCAGACGGGAAAGCTGGTCCATGGCCTGCCGGGCCAGAGGGTTGGTCGTGGCCGAGATCGCCAGGGCAATCAGGATCTCATCGGAATGGAGCCGGGGATTGACCGATCCCAGATGGTGTACCTTCACCTGCTGGATGGGTTCCAGGGCCTCTCTGGAAATGAGGTGGTGCTCATGGTCGATCCCCGCCAGGGCCTTGAGGGCGTTGAGCAGTGTGGAGGAAGAGGAGCCCATCAGGTCGGTGGTCTTCCCAGTGACCACTTCTCCGTTGGGCAGCTCGATGGCACCGGCGGGATTCCCCGTCTCTTCCGCCACCTGGGCTGCGGCAGCCACCACCGAACGGATGGACACATCCACTTTGGCCTGCTGCATCACCAGCTCCAGCTTATACACCAGCTCGTCATCGGCCACGCCCACCCGGCGGTCACACAGGGCGGCGTAATAGCGACGTACGATCTCCTGCCGGGCGGCGGCACACACTGCCTCGTCGTCCACAATGCAGTTACCCGCCATGTTGACTCCCATGTCGGTAGGGGACTTGTAGGGACACTCTCCCATGATCTTCTCAAACATGGCCGAGAGGACCGGGAAGATCTCCACATCCCGGTTATAGTTCACCGTGGTCTCCCCATAGGCAGCCAGGTGGAAGGGATCGATCATATTCACATCCCCCAGATCAGCGGTAGCTGCCTCATAGGCCAGATTCACCGGGTGCTGGAGGGGCAGGTTCCAGATGGGGAAGGTCTCAAACTTGGCATACCCTGCCTTGATCCCACGCTTGTACTCGTGATAGAGCTGGGACAGGCACACCGCCATCTTGCCGCTGCCCGGGCCGGGCGCGGTGACCACCACCAGGGGCCGCTGCGTCTCGATGTAGTCATTTTTACCGTATCCATCATCGCTGACGATGAGGGGGATGTTATTGGGATAGCCGGCAATGGGATAGTGCAGGTATGTCCGCACACCCAAATGTTCCATCCGCCGCTGGAAGGCGTCGGCAGCGGGCTGGCCGGCGTACTGGGTGATCACCACACTGCCCACCAGCAGGCCCTGACTGCGGAACGCGTCGATCAGGCGCAGCACATCCACATCATAGGTGATGCCCAGATCACCCCGTACCTTGTTCTTCTCGATATCGCTGGCGCAGATGGCGATGACCACTTCTACCGAATCCCGCAGCTCCTTGAGCATGCGGATCTTGCTGTCCGGCTCAAAGCCAGGCAGCACCCGGGAGGCATGATAGTCGTCAAAGAGCTTTCCGCCAAACTCCAGATAGAGCTTGTTATCAAACTGACCAATACGTTCCCGAATATGAGCCGACTGCATCTCTAGATATTTCTGATTGTCGAACCCGATCTTGTCCATTCCGGACCCCGTCCCTTCACACAAAATTCACTTGATGGTTATTGTACCACATTTCCCATTCCAGCAATAGCTTTTTTTCCATCTTCGTCGTATTTTGCCCTTTGCCTTGACAAATCGTTCCTACAGTTGTAGTATTCATACAGATACTACAGCTGTAGGAGGGATGGCCATGACACTGAGTGACAAGCAATGGCAGGTGCTGGAAGTTCTGTGGGCAGCGCCGGAGGGGCTGACTCTGGGACAAACGGTAGAAGCCCTGCGCCCCATCACCGGCTGGAGCCGGAACACCGTACTCACCTATCTCACCCGAATGGAGAATAAGGGACTGGTGGTTATTCGGAAAGAGGATACTCCCCACCGCTATCGAGCAGGGGTAGATCGGGAGAGCTGCGCCGCCCAGGAACGGCGGGGCCTGCTGGAGCGGGCCTATCACGGCTCGGCAGGCAAACTGGTGGCCGCTTTTCTGAAGGAGGAGACGATCACCGCCCAGGAGCGGGAGGAACTGCGCCGACTGCTGGACGAAATGGAGGTGTGAGCTTTGCAAAACCTCTGGTCCTTTCTGATGCAGGCCCTCACCGTTTCCATTGCGGCGGCGGTGCTGCTCATCGCCAAGCGGCTCTTTTTGGATAAGCTCTCCCCCCGGTGGCAGTACGGGGTATGGGCCATTCTGGCCGTCCGGCTGCTGCTCCCCGCAGGGCTCTTTGGCCGGACACTGATTCCCGGCCTCACCGTGTTGCTGGAAACCATGAAAACCGGGCTGGAATCCCATCTGTCCTCCGCCCTCACCAGCCCTTACGGCGTGACGGAGGTCCTGGCCCCTATTCCTCTGGTGCAACTGACCGCACCGGGCAGCGTTACCGACGTGCTCTTCTACCTCTACGCCGCCGGGTTGGTTGTCACACTGCTGTGGTTTTTCCTGTCCTATCTGGCCCTGCGGCGTCGGGTGGCAACGGGCTCCTCACCCGCCTCTGACACGCTGGAGCAGATCAATCGGGTAGCCGCTCAATATGGTCTGAAGGTCCCCAAGCGGGTAATCGTGCTGCCTGGGGTGGAGAGCGCCTTTGTGTGTGGGCCCCTTTCCCCGGTGCTGGTGCTGCCGGAGCGGGCAGTGGACGACAAGGTGATTCTCCACGAGCTGCTCCACCTGAAATACGGTGATCTGTGGGCTGGCGTGGGCATGTGTGCCCTGCGGTGCCTGCATTGGTGCAATCCCCTCTTATGGTATTGCTGGGACCGGGCCCAGAACGACAGCGAGGCCCTGTGCGACCAGCGGGTGCTGGAGCGGCTGGAGGGGGAAGAGCGCCGGGCGTACGGCGTAATTCTCCTGTCCATGGCGGACGACAAATACGCCCGCGCACCTGGTACCACCTCCATGGCCAACGGAGGGCAGAACATCAAGGCCCGTATCGCCTCCATCGCCCGGTTCAAGCGCTATCCCAAGGGGGTGGGCCTGGGCTCTGGCTGCGTAGCGGCAGTACTGGCCATTGCCTGCCTGGCGGGGACGGTGGGGGCAGTGGACCTGCCTGACCAGCACGCATCCGACCCGCTCTCCCTGGCTCGGGCCCGGCTGAATCGGGCCACCACCGTGGCCGGTGCCCTGGACAGCTACGTAAAAGCCCTGTTGACAGACAGTCCCGCCTATCTGGTCATGGCCGCCCCAGAGGAGGATCTGGGGCCCCTGCTCTCAGCCGCCCAAGCAGGCGAGGGACTGAACACCTCCTACCCGCTGGAGCCGCTGGGCCTTTCGGAGGAGAGCGGCGCCCAGGCCGACTGGGTGGTGTACAACCTGTTGGAGGGCTCCGATGGCAACTACACCGGCCTGCTGGTGCTGGACGCCTACCGCACCTGGTTTGCCGGTATTTATGAGGACGGCCAATCCATCGCCGTGTCCCAGCCGGTACAGGTGTTCCGGCAGGGGGATTTCTGGGCGGTGGAACCCCTGGATGATTGGACAGCGGTGGATCCGGCGTGTACCCTGGCCACCCACACCAATTCCGTCCTGCCCGCTTTGACCTATACCACTCATGTGGAGGACTTTACCATTCAGGTGGACTATCAGTACCTGCTCAGCGTCGACAACGAGGTCTATTCCGACAGCGTTTTCGGCAGCTCTTACCAACTGGATACCGTGCCTAGACCAGATTCTCTTTTTACCGACTACTATCACTCCGTGGGCGGCCGGGCCTGGAAAGGCGGGGAGGAGGTCTCTCTCACCGTCTGGTACGAGCCGCTGGCCCAGGGTGAGACCTTCCCGACGGAATTCGGCCCCAGATCTCTCCACACCCCGGAGGAGTATGGCCTGGGGGGCGGCGGAGGCAGCGACCACAGGGGCTGCGACCAGCAGCAATCCCCCGCCGCCATCGCGGTAAAATTCCGATATCAGGGCCAGGATTACACCGGCCTCGCCCTACCGGAGGAGGCTGCTTATGACTGACAACATCCGAATCCGCCAGGCTTTGACCAAGATCGCCTGGGGCTATGTACTGCTCTGTCTGGACTTTAATCTGGGGATCAACGACCACATGCTGGACGTACTGCCCAACTGGGCGGGCTATCTGCTGATCTTCTCCGCCATCGCCCTGCTGGGCTCAGAGCTGCGGGACCTGCTCCTGCTCAAGCCCTTCTGCACCCTGCTGGGGGTAGTGGCGGCAGTGGACTGGCTGGCAGTGCTGCTGACCGGCCAGGAACTTACCGGCCGGTTCTTCCTGCTTCAGATCCTGCTGAGCTGCGTGGGCATCTACTTCCGTTTCCAGCTGCTCACCGACCTGGCCCAACTGGCGGAGGACCATGAGGTACGGGCGGACAGCATGCGGTTCTGCCGCAATGCGGAGGCCGTCATTCAGGTCATTCTGATGCTCCCTCTGCCCTGGGAGGACAACGCCTCTCTGACCGTTCTCTACGGCGGATTGCTTGTCATTGGGTTTCTTATCTGCCTGTTCATTCTCTATCAGCTCTTTGTCCTGCGAAACGGTTTTCCCGAGGAGGCGGCCTGAGTTCAGGCCGCCTCTTTTTGTAACCGGATTGTCATTGACAAATTGGTCTATAGGTTGTAGACTACAAGCAAGGACGACAACCAGTAGACCAAAGGAGGTGTGATCATGACGGAACTGAGATTAGGTGCGGTGGAGTCCCGTTTTGCCGAGCTCATCTGGCAGGGGGAGCCCATGACCTCCACCGAGCTGGTGCGTCAGGCGGAGGTCGCCCTGGGCTGGAAAAAGTCCACCACGTACACGGTGCTCAAGCGGCTGTGCCAGCGGGGCATCTTTCAGAACCGGGACGGGAAGGTGACTTCCCTGCTGTCCAGAGAGGAATTTTACGCCCGGCAGAGCGAGCAGTTTGTGGAGGAGACCTTTTCCGGGTCCCTGCCCGCATTTCTGGCGGCCTTTACCCGGCGGAAAAAACTGTCCCAGGAGGAGATCCAGCAGTTACAGCAGTTGATCGATGCGAACAGGGGGTAAGCAGCCATGACACAGTTTTTGTCCCAGACGCTTTTTCCCGCGCTCTTCAACATGAGCCTCACGGCCGGCATCGTGATCCTGTGCATATTGGTGGTGCGGCTGGCCCTGAAACAGGCTCCAAAAGTATATTCCTACGCTCTGTGGGCGGTGGTGCTCTTCCGGCTGCTCTGTCCGGTGTCCCTCCCCTCCGGCTTCTCCCTGCTGGGGGCCCTGGACGCCCCGGCCCGGCAGGCCACCCCGGTGGTGAGCACCGTGACCTACCTCCAGCCCCAGCAGCCGGCAGAAGCACCGTCCCAGGCGGAGCAGCAGCCGGCGGAGCCGGACACACCTGTCCCTGAACCGGTAACCCCTGTATCCCCGGTGCAGACGGCCCCATCGGTGGACTGGGCCGTGGTAGCCGCCTGGGTGTGGATGACGGGGGCGGCCGGCATGGCAGGATACAGCATCTTCGCCCTGCTCCGTCTGCGGCACAGACTGGTGGGCAGTCTGCATCTGAAGGACAATCTTTATCTGGCCGACTACATTTCCACCCCCTTTGTGCTGGGGCTGGTGCGGCCCCGGATCTATCTGCCCTCCACCCTGACAGAGCAGGAAATGGACTATATCATCTGCCATGAGCAGTATCACATCCGCCATCTGGACCACGTGGTGAAGGTGCTGGCCTTTGCCGCGCTGTGCCTGCACTGGTTCAACCCCCTGGTGTGGCTCGCCTTTGTGCTGGCGGGAAAGGACATGGAGATGCGGTGCGACGAGGCGGTGGTGAAGCAGCTGGGCGAAAACATCCGGGCGGACTACTCCGCTTCCCTGCTCACCCTGGCTACCGGGCGCCTCACCATCGCAGGCACCCCCCTGGCCTTTGGAGAAGGGGACCCCAAGGGGCGCATCCGCAACCTGCTGCGCTGGAAACGCCCCAAACTATGGCTGTCCGCGGCGGCCGGTATCGCCTGTGTGGCGGTCATCGCCGCCTGCGCCGCCAACCCTGCCGTGCAGAGCAGTCCCACGCCCGACCACAACAGGACGGGACAGTATGCGAGCATGGAGGACTTTGCCCAGCAGACCATGGAGAACACCAAAGAGGTGACTTACTATAAACTCTCCAACGGGACAGCCACCACCGAGGAGGCCACCGCCCAGGTCACCGGCACCAAGATAGCCTGGCTGGACAAGATGGGGGAAATGGATGGACTGGCCCCCGAGGGTATCCTGGAGCTCTGGACCTTCTGTTACCTGGTACAGATTGACGCCCCCACGGAGGAGGTCGCTCTGGTGGGCGGCATGTCCGAAGAGGACGGCTGGTTTGACCTGGAGGGTCAGGGTGGACACAACATCGTCGCCCTGCGCTGCCCGGACGGCACCTATGATGTCCTCTACGACCAGCCGGTCAACGACAACAGAGATTTCTATGGCTATCACAACAGCTATGAGGAGGCCATCTACGACTGGTATGTAACCGACCAAGGTCTGGACCTGCCCCTCTATGTGGAGGACTGGACAGAGCAGATCACCTACCCGGACGGGGAATACCACGGCAATTTCCCGGTCCACCGCTACGACGGGGACGGCTGGTACCTCTACATCCCGGTGTCGGCCTGGAACCAGTGGGCGGCGGACCCCACCCACAGCGTATGGGTGTCCGCATACAACACCGGCTCCGCCGTCACGGTGGACTACCTCGAAACCAGCCTGGCAGACAGCACCCGTGGTATGACCCCCGCGGACGACAGCGGGCGTATCTTCACCGCCCAGGCGGATGGCTGGACCTATCGCACTTACTACACGGATGCGGCAGACGGCGGCTGCTGGAAGATCACTACCCAGTGGCAGGACGACGCCATTACTGACTACCCCTATATCGCCATTGAGCCCCAGGTAATGGCGCTCATGGCGGAGAGCTTCACCCTGGACAGCCGGATCACCCCGGCGGAGGAAACCCTTGCTATGACGGCTGTTTTGCAGAACCTGTCCCCGGAGGGCGGCAGGCTGGTGCGGGTGGAGTGCAACAAGGAGACAGAGCTGACCCGCAACGGCACAGAGAGCGAGGTAATGCGGGCGGCGGCATCCAAGCTGGAGCCCATCCAGGACCCGGAGTCCTATATGGATGCCGACGGCGGACTGTGCCTCTATCTGGACGGTCCGGGCGACTGTCACATCAGCCTTTACGCCATTCTGTCCCAGCCCGCCACGGTGCTGCTGCGCTATGTGGGCGATACGGTCAACGAATCCGCCCTGGCAGAGGACCCCCAGCTGTACCTCTACCTGATGGCGGCGGTGGAACACCCGGACGTGGAGTTCCATGACCTGGACGGCGATGGGTTCCAGGAGGTGCTGGCCTGGCCGGCAGGGGACGTCCAAAATCTGATCATCTATGATTATTATGACAATGAGATCCAAAAGACCAACCCGGCCCAGACGCTGGGGGTGGAATTTGCCGGGTACACCGGCCTCATCGGCAACCTCCAACAGGAGTACAGCAATATGGTACAAGCCGGCAGCGGACAGATCAATGAGACGGGGATCTATCAGTATGACGACGGGACACTGACCTGGGTCTGCTCGCTGGAGGACGCCCTTCTCACCACGTGACGGCGCATGAACATCAAAAAAGGGACCTGCCAGAGGCAGGTTCCTTTTTTGATCCGTCATTCCAGGGCAATATGGCTGCGGATGCGCTGAACGATCATATCCAGGGCCACGGTGTTCTTGCCGCCCTCGGGCACAATGATGTCGGCAAACCGCTTGGAGGGCTCCACAAACTGCTCGTGCATGGGCTTAACGGTGGTGAGGTACTGTTCCACCACCGAGTCCAGGGAGCGGCCCCGCTTCTTCACGTCCCGCAGGATGCGCCGGAGGATGCGCACGTCGGCATCGGTGTCCACAAAAATGCGGATGTCCATCTGCTCCCGCAGGGCGGGATCGGCAAAAATGAGGATGCCCTCCACCAGGATCACCTTGGCCGGGCGGACCTCCACAGTCCCGGCGGCGCGGTTGTGGATGGTGTAGTCATAGGTGGGGCTGTATACCGTCTCTCCCCGGCGCAGGGCCGCCAGATCGGCGATCAGCCGCGGGGTGTCAAAGGCATCCGGATGGTCATAGTTGAGCTTGCAGCGCTCCTCATAGGGCATCTCGTCGTGCTGCCGGTAATAATTGTCGTGGTACAGGATGGACACGTCGTCCCCAAAACATTCCTTCAGCCGCAGCGTTAGGGTGGTCTTGCCCGACCCTGTCCCTCCCGCGATGCCGATCACCATCGTCTGCATATGCGCTACCCCCCGCTGTTTTTTTCAGTATAACACAGGGCCGCGGGGGGTACAAGCCTCCCGCGGCCCTGTATGCTATTCCTCTTGGTTTTCAAACAGCAGCCGGTACGTACCCTCCTCAGCGGCATAGACCGCCTCCAGGTCCTCCCCGGCCCATGCCGGATCAAACGGGAGCGTAAAGCGCACACAGGTCCCGCAGGAGGCGGAGAGCTTCCGCGGCACCGGCATCAGCACAGCCTGATCTCCCTGGCTTTTGAGCCGCTTGTGAAATTGCAGCGCCCCGAAGTGGGTGTAAAAGGTGGCGATCTGGTCCATGTCAGGAGATGGTGATCTCATAGTCTTCCCCCACCGCTTTCCAGCTGACCTGGTAGCCGTGGTTGGAGGCAAAGCGCCGGACATTCTGCAGCGGCGTCTCGCTGTCCACCAGCACCACAAGGGGGGTGCCGTTTTTCAGGGCGTTTTTGGTCATGAGTACCGGTTCGGGGCAGGAGTAGCCCCTGGCGTCGATCTGGTTCATAATCCGCACCTCACACTTTCTTGGTATTGGCCCCGCCGATGGCACACGCCACGACCAAGCCGATGATGACGGCGATCTTGCCGGCCAGCGTAGGCCCGTCGGTGGACGAGGCCAGCCCGAAGTTATGGCAGAAGGCGGCCCCGGTCACCATGCCCAGTACGGCCACGGAGGAGTCGCTGTTGCCGCTGCCCGAGAGGATGAGCTGCCGCAGGGGGCAGCCGCCCAGCAGCACGGAGCCCAAGCCCACCAGCACCATGCCCAGCAGGTTCCAAAGTCCGTCGGTGTGGGCCACGGCCTGTCCGGCAAAACCGGGGGTAAAGCCGCCCCGCAGGCCCATACCGCCCACGATCAGGTTGCCCACCAGCACCGCCGCGAAGATGGCCACAAATCCCATCAGCAGATGGAAGTCCCGCAGCATCATGGCGTCCCGGATGCCGCCAGCCATGCACAGCCGGGTGCGCTGGGCCAGCGCGCCCACCACCAGCCCGGCAATGAGAGCCGCCGCAATGGGCGCCCGCATGGAGCCGGGGCCCTCCGTGGAGAAGAACAGGAAGGCGGGAGCCGCGATTACCAGCACCAGCAGGGCCACGTTGACGGCGGGCATCAGCAGCCCCTCCACCATGGCCTGGGGCTGGGACTTCTTCAGCGAGAAGCCCTTTTTCAAAAACAGCGTGCCCACAAAAATCCCCACAATAAAGCCGATGAGGCCCAGAATGGCGTTGCCGTCGCCGCCGCCCAGGCGGATGACCATGCGCAGCGGGCAGCCCAGGAACATCAGCGCCCCCACCATCACGCAAAAGCCCAGCACGAACCGGGTCATGGGGGAGGAGCCGCCCCGCACTTTGAATTCCCGGCCCGCCAGGGCCATCACCATGGCGCCCAGCACCAGGCCGATGATCTCAGGACGGATGTACTGTACGATGGGGGCCCGGTGCAGTCCCACGCCGCCGGCTATGTCCCGCAGGAAACAGGCAATGCAGAAGCCCATGTTCACCGGATTGCCCAGGGCCACCAACACCACCGACGCCGCGCCTACCACCAGCCCGGCCAGGATCAGGAACAGATGCTCTCGTTTCGTTGTCACACAAATGACCTCCTTTTCCATATGGTCCTCTCTGTCCCTATCATACCCTTGCCTGTCCGGAATTGGAACTTGATTTTTTCCATATTTTCTCTATACTTTATCGCTTTTTTCTATAAAGTGTTTTATAATAAAACCCCCGGACGGCTGTGCCGTCCGGGGGGCCCGGTCTACACCTGTCTCAGGTACACCATCTTTTCTCCGCGCCGGCGCACCGCACCCACCGCCACGGCGGATACGCCGCGGTCGGCCATGCGCTCCAGCAGTTCCGCCGTCTTGGCCTCGGGTACGCTCAGCAGTAATCCGCCGGCGGTCTGGGGATCGTAGAGGGCGTCCAGCACTTCCTGTGGGAAGTTCCCATCCACTGCCACATCGCCCCCGGCAAAATCCAGGTTGCGGTAGGCTCCGGCGGGGATGATCCCGTCCCGGGCCAGCTCCAGTGCCTTGGGCAGGATAGGGATGCGTCCGGGCCAGAGCTCCACGGTACACCCCGCCCCCTGGGCCATCTCCCGGGCGTGGCCGATAAGCCCAAAGCCCGTCACATCGGTGCAGGCGTTGGGGCGCAGGGGCACAGCCGCCTCGGCCGCCGCCTTGTTGAGGGTGGTCATCAGCCCGGTCATCTCCTGTAGCTCCGCGGGGGTGAGCAGCTCCGCCTTGGCTGCGGTGGTGAGAATACCGGTACCCAGCGCCTTGGTGAGCACCAGGATATCCCCCTCCCGGGCGCCGCTGTTGGTGAGTATGGCGTCGGGGTGGACCAGTCCGGTGACACACAGGCCGTATTTGGGCTCCGGATCTTCAATGCTGTGGCCCCCGGCAATGACCGCACCGGCCTCAGCTACCTTGGACGCGCCTCCCTCCAGGATCGCGCCCACCGCCTCCAGCGGCAGGCAGGAGGGCACGGCCAGCAGATTCATGGCCAGCCGGGGCTGTCCGCCCATGGCGTACACGTCGGAGAGGGCGTTGGTTGCGGCGATCTGACCAAAGGTATAGGGGTCGTCCACCACAGGCGGGAAGAAGTCCACCGTCTGGATCATGGCCACGTCGGGGCTGACACGGTAGACCGCAGCATCGTCGCTGGAATCAAAGCCGACCAGCAGATTGGGGTCGGCGGTCCGGGGCAGACCGGACAAAATATCGTTTAGGACTCCCGGCCCTAATTTGGCCCCTCACCCACCGGCCGTGGTCATGGCGGTCAGGCGCAGTTTTTCATACGGCATACATCCACCCCCTTTGCTTTTTCTGGCTACACTATACCCCATTTCTTTTAAAAACACAATGAGGAGGTCCGCTATGCAGCTCAAACAGCTGGAGATTTTTGTCCAGGTAGCCCGCCTGCGCAGCTTTTCCAAGGCGGCGGAGGCCCTCTACCTCACCCAGCCCACCGTCAGCGCCCACATGAGCGCGCTGGAGGAGGAGCTTGGGACCCGTCTGGTGGTGCGCTCCACCAAACAGCTGCATCTTACCCCGCCCGGCCGGGTGTTGGCCCGGTACGCCGGGGAGATCCTGGGCCTGTGCCAGCGGGCCGAACAGGAGGTGCGCACCGCCGCCTGCTCCATTGCAGGGACCCTGTCCATCGCCGCCTCCACCGTTCCCTCCCAGTACCTGCTGCCCCAGGTGCTCCCCTCCCTGCGCCAGCGCTATCCTCAGGTCTTTTTTCAGGTCCGGCAGGGGGACAGCGGCCAGGTGGCCCAGTGGATGAGCGAAAACGGAGCGGAGCTTGGCATCGTGGGCGCACCGGTCCAGCGTACGGGGCTTTTGTGCGTACCCTTTCTCACCGAACAGTTGGTCATCATCACGCCGAACACTGCGGAATATCGGGCGCTGAACGGCCGCATGACCCCCGAAGTGCTCCGCTGCGCCCCCTTTCTGGTGCGGGAGCCCGGCTCGGGCACCAGAAAGCAGGGAGAACAGTATCTGCGGGGCATCGGTCTGGACCCCCGGGAGCTGACCTTGACCGCCCAGCTTGACAGCACCGAGAGCATCCTGCAGGGCGTAAAAAACGGCCTGGGCATCGCCATCGTCTCCTCCTATGCCGCTCGTGACCAGGCTGCCGCCGGCCAAATCCTCCTCTTTCCCGACTCCAACCCTCTGCTGACCCGGGAGTTTTATCTGCTCTATCACCGCAGCCGCGCCCTTTCCCCGGCGGCCTCCATGCTGTTGCAGGAGCTGCCCTATTTCTTCCAGAATCAGCCCTGAACTGCCGCACCCTCCCTTCCGCTCCGGCATACGCTGGGGTGAGAAACTCAGATATTGGAGGGTCATTTATGCAAAGTGAACCGCAGGTCTCCTTTTTCCTGGGCGCCAACGCCCCCACCGGCTTTTACTCCCTCTACGACCAGCTGATTGACCCGGCCCAGGCCCGGGATATCTATATCCTCAAGGGCGGTCCCGGCTGCGGCAAATCCTCCCTGATGCGCAAGGTGGGCAAAGCCATGGAGGAACGCGGCCTTCAGGTAGAGTACATCGTCTGCTCCGGCGATCCGGACTCCCTGGATGCTGTGCTCATTCCGGAGCGGAAAACCGCCCTGGTGGACGGCACCGCTCCCCACGTGGTAGAGCCGTCCTACCCCGGTCTGGTTGAACATTACGTAAACTTAGGAAACTACTACGACCGCGACGCCCTTCAAACCGTCCGCTCGGAACTGATGGGATGCATGAAAGGCTACAAGGCCTGCTACAGCCGGGCTTACCGCTGCCTCACCGCCGCAGCCCAAATCGAAGAGGATATGCGTGCACTCCTGTCTACTCAGGTCTTAGAAGCCAAGATGGCCAAGCGTGCCCGGGGCATCCTCTCCCGGGAGGTCAAAAAGACCGCCCTGGAGGACGGTCGGTCTGTTCAGCGCTTCCTGGGCGGTGTCACTTGGAAGGGCGTGCTGTGCAATTACAGCACTGCCGATGCATTATGTAAACGTGTCTACGAGCTGTCCGACACTTACGGTCTGGCCCACGGCATGCTCCATCACCTGGCCGCCGGCGCTCTGTCGGCGGGACATGACATCATCGTCTGCCCCTCCCCCATGGCCCCCGACCGGATGGAGCACCTGCTCATCCCCTCGCTGTCCCTGGCTTTCCTCTCCTCCTCCCCCGCCCAGCCCTATCCCCGCCGTCCCTATCGCCGTATCCGGCTGGACGCCATGCTGGACCCGGAGCTGCTGCGCCGGAATAAGGCCCGGCTCAAATTTTCCCGCAAGGTGGCCGCCGCCCTGACCGACGAGGCCGTGGAGGCTCTGGCCCAAGCCAAGGCTATGCACGATGAGCTGGAGGGGCTCTACAATCCCCACGTGGATTTTGAAGGCGTATACCGCACAGCGGTAAACATCGTGGAGGAAATGGATCGTCACGCCTGAAACATATCCTCTCTATCCCTTGCGGCGCAGTCGTTTGGACTGCGCCGTTTTTTTCTGTCATTGACAGCGTCCGCGCCCGGCTCTTATAATGGCTTTGACAATCAGACCAAATTTTCACTGGATGGGAGGTCCTATTTTGGAACAGCTGTTAGCGCCGCTGGTGGGAGACGCGTCCCCCGTGACGTTGATCGGCCTTTGCAAAAACGCCGGCAAGACCACCACCATGCGCCGCCTGATGAATGAGTTGGGTGAGGAATGCCTCGGCCTGACTTCGGTGGGCCGGGACGGGGAATGTACCGACCTGGTCACCGGCACAGAAAAACCCGACCTGTACCTGAAGGCCGGCGATCTGTTTGCCACTGCCCGAGGAATGCTCTCCCTGTGTGACGCCACACTGGAGGTGGTCGACCTCACCGATGTGATGACCCCTCTTGGGCCGGTAGGGGTATTTCGTGCCCTGTCCGACGGCTATGTCCAGTTGGCCGGACCCTCAGCCGCCGGACAGTTGCCCCCTCTGACCCAGCGTTTCCGGGAACTGGGTGCCCAGCGCGTACTCATCGACGGGGCTGCCGGGCGCAAATCCCTGGCCGGCGCCGGAGTGGAGGGCGTGGCCCTGCTGTGCACCGGCGCATCCCTGGACCGGAATATGGAGCTGGTAGTAGCTGAAACCGCTCACACCTGCTGGCTCTTTGCCCGCAAGCGTCCAGAAAATACTCGCCTGTGTCAGGCGCTGGACGCTCTGGAGGCCCGCTTTGCTCTCTTCACCCCCGAGGGAGAACCAGCTGAGCTGCCTTTGGATGAGTCGGGCGCCCCCAAATGGAACAAACTCCCCCGACAGCCTATGGTGGTCTGGGCAGCGGGTGGGATTACTGACCCGCTGCTCAAGACCCTGGCCCGCCGTGGAGCACCCACCACCCTGGTGGCATCCGACGCTACCCATGTGCTGGCTGGCCGTGCCGCGCTGGAACTGTTCCTGCGCAGCGGCGGTGAGTTGGCGGTACGCCGGGAGCTGACCATTGCCGCTGTCGCCGCCAACCCCTGGTCGGCCTACGGCTGGCATTTTGAGGCTGACCGGTTTGTCCATGCCCTCCAGGAGGCCCTGGACCTGCCGGTTGTGAACGTAAAGGAGGAGTAAGCCATGGAACTGACTCATGAACTGCGGGAGAACGCGGGCTTTCAGTGGGTGCTTGAGCGCCTGAGCCCCCTGTCTCCCTTCGGCAAACAGGCTGCACGCAATCCCCGCTGGTATGGCCCCGGGGATGAGGAAGAGCTGGAGCAGGAGCTGGACAATGTGGCTCTGGCCATGGAACTTTGGGCCGCCGGTGGCACTGCCTCCCAGCAGACCGAGTCCTGTTGCTGTGAGACTCCCCGTCTGGATGCTTCTGCCCGGAAGGATGCGGCGGCGGCCCTGCGGGGCGTAACCCGCTGCTTGCCTCTGTTCCACGATATCCGGGGCTCCTTTGACCGGGACCCCGGTGCCCCGTTCGATCTGGTGGAGCTGTTTGAGATCAAGCATTTTCTGGTTACCATGGAGCAGGTAAACCAGGCCTATGCCGCCATGCCCGCTCTGGCTGGCATCACGTTTCCCTCCCTGTCCGACGCGCTGGAGCTGATGGACCCGGAGGGGCGGCGTCTGCCCACCTTCTCCATCGTCAACAGTTACCACAACGATCTGGCCCCCCTGCGTGCGGAGAAGGCCAAGCTGGAAAAAGCCATCCGCATGACCCAGGAGGAGAAACGGGGCCCGCTGCTGGAGAAACGCCGGGTACTGGCTGTACAGGAAGACCAGCTGGAGCTGGAGGTACGGGTCATGCTCACCGGAAAGCTGATGGCCTGGCGGGAAGATTTTCTTGCCTGTATGCAGGCGCTGGGACACCTGGATCTGATCGTTGCCAAGGCCAAGCTGGCCCTGCGTTTCCAGTGTGTCCGCCCCACCCTGAGCGAAGACGGTTCCATCGAGCTGCATGAGGTCATCCATCCCCAGGTGGCGGAAGATCTGGCCGCCCGGGGGGAGCAGTTCACCTCTCTGGACCTGCATCTGCACCGGGGATGTACGGTCATTACCGGCGCCAATATGGGCGGCAAGACCGTCTCTCTGCGCGCTACCGTACTTAGCTTGCTGCTGTGCCAGTGCGGATTCTTTGTATTTGCACGCGCAGCCCGGCTGCCTCTGTTCCACCGGGTGGAACTTATCCTGGCCGACAGCGGACCGGGAAGCGGCGGTCTATCCTCCTTCGGCCGTGAGGTCCACTTGCTGGACCAGCTGCTGTGCAAAACCCGCGGGCAGTTTTTCTTTGTGGCACTGGATGAATTTGCCCGGGGCACCAATCCCCAAGAGGGCGCCGCCCTGGCCCGCGCCCTGGTACGCCATCTGGGCACACTGGACTGCGTCGCCCTCATGACCACCCACTACGATGGCGTCTCCGATGTGGCCGGGGCCCACTATCAGGTAGCGGGCCTGGTGCGGGACATTCAGGGGGATGAGGGAGACGATCCCCGCAAACGCATCGCCCGGCGGATGGACTACCACCTGCTGCCCGCCCCGCCTGGAGCCCCCTGTCCCCGGGATGCACTGCGTGTCTGCCGGCTTTTAAAGCTGGATGAAGCACTGATGGAACTGTTCCAGGCCGATCTGTAAGCTTTGGGAGACCGCCCCTAAATCGGGGCGGTCTCTTTTTTACTCTACCGCAGCGGCACATTACCAGCGTCCTGTTGCAGCATACAAAAGTCCTCCGGCGGGAGAAAAATTTTATAAACCAAATTTCCTAAAAAATAGTTGACAAATCATTTTGGCTGCGTTATAGTGAATTTGTCAAAAGTGAATAATACGCATGGATAGAGGCGCGGAGTGCAAGGTAGGAGAACAATGTTAAGGGCTGGCGAGCCCGATGTGTTCTGTGAATGTCCGCTCCGCCGAAGGGGGACGTGAATCGTACAGCCCTCCCCCTGAGCCGTGGGCCCAGCGCTCACGGATTGTCATGAGTCACATGAAGCGCTATTTGTGTCTGAACGAGAGTACCCCTCCCGCGGACATGAGTAGTGTTTTTTTGTTCATGAAGCGCTATCCCGCCAGGAGGACCCTTTTCCATGGCGGGATGGCGTTTATTTTTTTGAGGAGGCGTGTCATGGAAAAACTGATCATCACCGCGGCCATCTGCGGCGCGGAGGTCACCAAAGAGCATAATCCCGCGGTTCCTTACACGGTGGACGAAATGGTCCGGGAGGCCAAGAGCGCCTTTGAGGCGGGCGCTGCGGTCATCCACGTCCACGTCCGGGAAGACGACGGCACCCCCACTCAGGACCGTGAGCGGTTCCGGGTCGTGCTGGATGCCATCAAAGAGGCTTGCCCCGGCGTAATCCTGATCCCATCCACCGGCGGCGCTACCGGCATGACCCCCGAAGAGCGGCTCCAGCCCACCGAGCTGTGCCCTGAGATGGCCACTCTGGATTGCGGCACCTGCAATTTCGGCGATGACATTTTTGTCAATGATATGCCCACCATGCGTGCCTTCGGCAAGCGCATGATCGAAAATAACATCAAGCCCGAGTACGAGTGCTTCGAGATTGGCCATCTGGACACCATCGTGAACATGGCCAACAAGGGTCTGGTCCCCGGCGCACCCATGCAGTTCAATTTCGTACTGGGCGTGTCCGGCTGCACCCCCGCCACTGTGGGTAACCTGGATTACCTGGTGAAGCAGATTCCCGCCGGGTCCACCTGGACTGTCACTGGCATCGGCCGGGGCGCCTGGCCGATGGTGGCCGCCGGCATTGTGATGGGCGGCAACGTCCGCGTGGGCTTTGAGGATAACATCTACCTGGAAAAAGGTCACAAAGCCGCTTCCAACGGTGAACTGGTGGAAAAGGTAGTCCGCCTGGCCAAAGAACTGGGCCGTGAGATTGCCACTCCGGACGAGGCCCGCAAGATTCTGTCGCTGGCCTGAGCCGCTGACTCTGTTTTACTTATCTCCCCAACCATACATCTCCCCAACCACCCCAACACTCAATGAAACAGGAGGAATCTTCCATGCAGAAGAAAGGCAACAAGTACGGCACCCACCGCGTCATCGAGCCCCAGGGCCTGCTGACCCAGGCAGCCAAGAAGATCGACAACACCATGGAGTGCTACTCCAACGAGATCCTGTGCGACGTGTCCGCACTGAACATCGATTCTGCCTCCTTCACTCAGATCTATGAAGCCTGCGGCAAGGATCTGGGCAAGACCGAGCAGATGATCCTGGATATCGTCAATGAGCGCGGCAAAATGCAGAACCCGGTCACTGGCTCCGGCGGTATGTTCATCGGCACCGTCCGTGAGATCGGCGAGGATCTGGCTGGTAAGATCGACCTGAAGGTGGGCGACAAGATTGCCTCCCTGGTCTCTCTGTCTCTGACTCCTCTGAAGATCAATAAGATCAAAGCCATCCACCCCGAGATCGACCGTGTGGATGTGGACGCTCAGGCCATCCTGTTTGAGTCCGGCCTGTATGCCAAGCTGCCCGACGACATGAGCGAGGAGCTGGCTCTGGCTGCCCTGGATGTGGCCGGCGCTCCCGCCCAGACCGCCAAGCTGGTCAAACCCGGCGACAGCGTTCTGATTCTGGGCGGCGCTGGCAAGGGCGGCATGATGTGCTGCTACGAGGCCATGAAGCGCGTTGGCCCCACCGGCAATGTGGTGGCCCTGGTCATCTGCCAGGAGGACGCCGACCTGCTCAAGAGCATGAACCTGTGCCACCACGCCATCGTTGGCTCCGCCACCAACCCCGTGGAGGTGCTGGAGAAGTCTCTGGCCGTCAACGGCGGCAAGGAGTATGACGTATCCATTCTGATCGTTAACGTCCCCGCCTGCGAGATGGCCGCCATTCTGCCCGTCCATGACAACGGCACCGTCTACTTCTTCTCCATGGCCACCGACTTTGCCAAGGCCGCTCTGGGCGCCGAGGGCTGCGGAAAGGATGTCACCATGATCGTTGGCAACGGCTACACCAAGGACCATGCTGAGATCACCCTGTCCGAGCTCCGCGAGAATCCCCAGCTGAAGGCCTACTTCGAGAAGAAGTATCTGTAATTTTAAAAGTAGACTGCTGCTGATGCTGCACTCCACGCGGAATGCGGCGGGAACTCCTCCTCCCCAACCTTCTCCCCCCGTATTCGGCACGCAGTTGGCTGCATTCAGCATTTGTTCTTCCCAACGCACCTATTTTCATTTAGAAAGGATGACCTTGTTATGGTAGAGTCCCGTCGTAAGATCCTGTTCCCCAACGTGACCGACGAAGAGTGGAATGACTGGCACTGGCAAGTCAAGAATCGCGTGGAGACCCTGGAGGACCTGAAGAAATATGTGGACCTGACTCCCGAGGAAGAAGAAGGCGTCAAGGCCTGCCTGGGCACCCTGCGCATGGCCATCACTCCTTATTATCTGTCCCTGATCCAGCCCGGCGATCCTCACGATCCCGTCCGGCTGCAGGCCGTCCCCACCGCCAAGGAGCTGCATCAGTCCGCTGCCGACCTGCTGGACCCCCTGCATGAGGATGAGGACTCCCCCGCTCCCGGTCTGACCCACCGCTATCCTGACCGCTGCCTGCTGCTGATCACTGACCAGTGCTCCATGTACTGCCGCCACTGCACCCGCCGCCGCTTCGCCGGTCAGAACGATGCCGGCCTGCCCGTGGATCAGGTGGATCAGGCCATCGAGTACATCCGCAACACCCCCGTCATCCGGGACGTGCTGCTCTCCGGCGGCGACGCGCTGCTCTGCTCTGACGAACGTCTGGAGTACATCATCGCCAAGCTGCGTGAGATCCCCCACGTGGAGATCGTCCGCATCGGCTCCCGTACCCCCGTGGTGCTGCCTCAGCGCATCACTCCCGAGCTGTGCAATATGCTGAAGAAGTATCACCCCATCTGGCTGAACACCCACTTCAACCATCCCAACGAGATCACCCCCGAGTCCGCCAAGGCCTGCGCCATGCTGGCTGACGCCGGTATCCCCCTGGGCAACCAGAGCGTGCTGCTGGCCGGCATCAATGACTGCGTCTACACCATGAAGAAGCTGGTCAACGAGCTGGTCAAGATCCGGGTGCGTCCCTACTACATCTATCAGTGCGACCTGTCCATGGGCCTGGAGCACTTCCGTACTCCCGTCAGCAAGGGCATCGAGATCATCGAAGGCCTGCGCGGTCACACCTCCGGCTTCTGCGTACCCACCTTCGTGGTGGACGCCCCCGGCGGCGGCGGCAAGACTCCTGTCATGCCTCAGTACGTCATCTCTCAGACCCCCAAGAAGGTCATCCTGCGCAACTACGAGGGTGTTATCACCACCTACACCGAGCCCGAGCACTACACCGACTGCCAGTGCGACTACTGCACCGGTAAGAAGAAGAAAGAGCTCATGGGCGTGGCCGGTCTGGAGCGCGGTCAGGCGCTGTCCATGGAGCCCGCCAACCTGGAGCGTCATAAGCGTTCCCATCACGAAGAATAATTTTTCTCCGCTGTACAAGCGGACCGCTGCCCCAGGGCGGCGGTCCGCTTCCCCCCGTTTTTCTCTCACAAACCGAGAATGGAAGTGATCGATGTTGGAATCCAAGCTGAATCTTGATTTTAAGCTGGTGGAACAGGCCCGTGCCCACGCTTCCCGGGTGGCGGACGACACCCAGCGTTTCATCGACGGCTGCACTACTGTAGCTGTTGAACGTACCATCTGCCGTCTGCTGGGTATCGACGGAGTAGACTCCGCCGACGTTCCCCTGCCCAATGTAGTAGTGGAACATCTGATGGACAAGGGTGCTCTGCCCCAGGGCGCCGCTTTCTGGATCGGCAACGCCATGGTGGAGACCGGTAAGGGTCCCCAGGCCATCGCCGAGGACGTAGCCAACGACAAGCTGGATCTGACCGCTCTGCCCACCCACGGCGAGGCCGAGATCCATGCCGCGCTGGACCCCATCGTGGAGGAGAGTCTCTCCAAGATCCGCGCTCGCCGCAAACGCCGCGAGGACTTCATCGCTACCCACGGCGGCGAGAAGCAGGGCCCCTGGATCTACCTGATCGTGGCCACCGGCAACATTTATGAGGACGTGGTACAGGCTACCGCTGCTGCCCGCCAGGGCGCCGACGTCATCGCCGTAATCCGTACCACCGGTCAGTCTCTGCTGGACTATGTGCCTTACGGTGCCACCACCGAGGGCTTCGGCGGCACCTACGCCACACAGGAAAACTTCCGCCTGATGCGCGAAGCCATGGACAAGGTGGGCGAGGAGCTGGGCCGTTACATCCGTGTATGTAACTACTGCTCCGGCCTGTGTATGCCCGAAATCGCCGCCATGGGCGCCTTTGAGGGTCTGGACGTGATGCTGAACGATGCTCTGTACGGCATTCTGTTCCGCGACATCAACATGCAGCGCACCCTGGTGGATCAGTCCTTCTCCCGCGCCATCAACGCCTATGCCGGCGTGGTCATCAACACCGGCGAGGACAACTACCTGACCACCGCTGACGCTGTGGAAGAGGCTCACACCGTGCTGGCCTCCCAGTTCCTCAACGAGGCCTTTGCCCTCCGGGCCGGCCTGCCTGAGGAGCAGATGGGTCTGGGACACGCTTTCGAGATCGATCCCGATGTGGAGAACGGCTTCCTGTATGAGCTGGCCCAGGCCGAGATGGCCCGGGAGATCTTCCCCAACGCCCCCCTGAAGTACATGCCTCCCACCAAGTTCATGACCGGCAATATCTTCCGCGGCCACGTTCAGGACGCCCTGTTCAACATGGTGACCATCCTGACCAACCAGAAGATTCACCTGCTGGGCATGATGACCGAGGCCATTCATACTCCCTTCCTGTCCGACCGTTTCCTGGCCATCCAGAACGCCCAGTATATTTTCCGCACCATGCATGATCTGGGCAGCGAGATCGTCTTCAAGGAAGGCGGCATCATGCAGAACCGCGCGGCCGACGTGCTGCACAAGGCCACCGATCTGCTGGGCCAGATTGAACAGCTGGGCATTTTCGAAACCCTGGAGCGGGGCATCTTTGCCGACATCAAGCGTCCTCGGGACGGCGGCAAGGGCCTGGACGGCGTTGTGACCAAGGCCGCCGGGTACTTCAACCCCTTCCTTGAGCCCATGATGAAAGGGGGTGCCGGCAAATGAGTTCCGGACTGTATCAGATTCGTGACAAGGACCTTGACACCACGCTGGACCTGACCCGGCTGAAACCCTACGGAGATACTATGAACGACGGCAAGGTGCAGCTCTCCTTCACCCTGCCCGTTAAGGACGACGACAAGGGCGCCGCCGCCGCCGTGCTCATGGCTCAGAAGATGGGTCTGGCCGACCCCAACGTGGCTCTGCGCCAGAAGCTGGACGAGGCCTTCACCTTCTATGTGGTGTACGGCTCCCTCACCCACACTATCAATTACAATGAGATCGTGGTGCAGACCGTGGCCGACGAGGCCATGGGTATGGACGAGACCGATGAGTTCCTGAAGGAGCGCCTTGGCCGCAAGCTGGTTGTGGTGGGCGCCTCCACCGGTACCGACGCTCACACCGTGGGCATCGACGCCATCATGAACCGCAAGGGCTTCGCCGGCCACTACGGCCTGGAGCGCTACGAGATGATCGAGGCCTACAACCTGGGCTCCCAGGTGCCTAACGAGGAGTTCCTCCGCAAGGCCGCCGAGGTCAACGCCGACGTGCTGCTGGTCTCCCAGACCGTTACTCAGAAGGATGTTCACATCCAGAACCTGACCGAGCTCATCGAGCTGGCCGAGGCCGAAGGTGTCCGCGAGAAGTATATCTTCTGCTGCGGCGGCGCCCGCATTACCCACGCTCTGGCCAAGGAGCTGGGCTATGACGCCGGCTTTGGCGCCGGCACCTACGCCGACGACGTGGCCACCTTCTGCGCCAAGGAAATGGTGCGCCGTCTGGGCAAATAACTTTGTTTTCTCCTCTCTTCTCTCTTCTATCCCTTTCTGGGAAAACAGCGCCGGAGCATATGCTCCGGCGCTGTTTTATTTAAATAAAGGTATGGAGTGCTGGACCGGTCTGCCGGAATCTTAACCACGAAACACAAAAAAGCATCCGTGACCAGGCACGGATGCCGTTTTGCTCTATTCCGGTACCTCCAGCAGGCTCACGCTGTGTTTATCCCAACGGAACACGTTGGGCCAGATTCGGGTACCATAGAGGGTCACCTGAGCACTGTGGCGCACGCTTTCTCCCCTGGCGTTGTCATAAAAAACACGCTTTGATGGTCCCACCGTATAGGTCAGGGTAAGGTCCCGCCCTGACCAACTGCACCACAGACTGTCCGGTACCAGCCCGGCTCCCTCCACGTCTGGCGCCATAACATAGGCCTGCTCCAACAGCTGTTCCTCATACCGGTCAAACAGTTTCTGTGCGTAGCGCTGAGCACGCTCTTCATTCTGCCAGGATGGCCCGCCTGCCTCCAGGTCCACCGGCGCAACATGCAGTCCCATCGCCAGCACTCCGGCCAGCAGCAGCACACCCAGGCAAATCCACAGCTGGATGGGCGGGCGCTTCTTCTCCTTCTCCGGGGCCGTCCGTTCCATCGCCAGTTCCTCCAGCGGTACATCAAACAGTTCCGCCAGATGCAGCAGGTTCTCCATATCCGGACGGGATGTATCCGTCTCCCACTTAGATACAGCCTGACGGCTGACGTCCAGCCGCTCCGCCACCTGTGCCTGAGACAGTCCGCTACGCTTTCGAGCTGCTCCAATTCGTTCGCCCAATGTCATAGCCATGCCCTCCTTCTGTCCCGATTGTACCGGGCAAGTCCGGCAACTGCAACCATCTATCGGTCAACAATCGGTTGCATGGCAAAAAGAAGGCCTTTATCGCATCAATTCTCCCAGCAAGGGCTCAAACTCCACGCCCTCCAGCACCGGAGTCCCCAGCTGAAGCGTTCGTGCGGTGCACTTCTGTACAAAATCCGCCGCCCGCTGGGCCGCCTGCCCCAGCGGCTCTCCCCGCAGCAGGCTGCCCAGCAGCACACCTGCAAACAGATCGCCCGTCCCCGGGAACTGCGCCGGCTCCCGCCTGGCCTGCGGGAAACAGATTTCCCCAGTTCCCCGCTCAAAGCAGCCTGCACCGATGGTCCCTTCCCGCAAACTCACGCCGGTAAGCACCACCGAGCGCCGCCCGTCCAGGCTCAACCGGGTCAGCCAGTCACGCAGTCCCACCTCATCCCGCGGTACGTCCGCATAGTCCTCCCCCAACAACAAAGCTGCCTCCGTCAGATTTGGGGTGATCACATCCGCTTGGGCTGCCAGCTCCCCCATCCGCGCACACATAGCCGGCGTATAGGTCCGGTAGGGCTTGCCGTGATCGCCCATCACCGGGTCCACCAGCACCAGGGTATCGTTCCGGCGGAACCGATGGTAGAATTCCTCGATCAATCCGATCTGTGCCTCCGAACCAAGAAATCCACTATAGATCGCATCGAATGTCACGCCCAGCTCCGCCCAGTGCAGCGCTGTCTGCTCCATCTGTCCGGTCAGATCCAAAAAAGTGGCATGTCGGCTGGGCGGGAATGCCGTATGGGCGGACAGCCATGCCGTCAGCAGCGGGCAGCATTGCCCGCCCATGGCGGCCAGTACCGGCAGGATCACGGTCATGGAACAGCGTCCAAACCCTGAGACATCCTGTATCGCGGCAATGCGTGGTGCCTGTGCCATGTTGTCTTCCTCCTCTTTTGCAATTGAGATTATTATAGTCTCTTCCGCGCTGCGGCGCAATCGGCAATTCTGCCCCGTGACCTTCTTCCGATGGACTCAAAAAAGAAAGACATGGAAAGCCTGTCTTTCTTCTACGGCATTTTCCGGTTCAGGTGATCTGCTGCTTGGCAGTGGCGGTACCTAAAAGCCCGTGGTTTTCCGCGCCCCGGTCCGCCATCCACCCTTCACACGGTCTTACTTTTTTCTCCTGGTAACTGCGGCTGAAAATTGGAACATCTCAGGCTTTGTTACGTCTGATTATATCGTTTCCAAGCATAATTGACAACGACGCCGTTCGATGGTAAACTAGAGTCCGTTCAATTACAGATATCACAGAACCGGTAAATGGATCGGATTTAGGTGGGTCATCTCGGCAAAGGATTCGCACTCGATTTTTGGTACCAACATCCTTTCAAACTGAATATGCGCCTGTGATGGAATTGGTAGACATGCGAGATTTAGGTTCTCGTGCAGCGATGCGTGTGGGTTCGAGTCCCTTCAGGCGCACCACGTCGGAGCAAAGTTCGCTTTGCTCCGACATCTTTTTATTTTCATGGCAAGAAAGACGCCATTCGCCCGCTTCTTTGTTCTCCTTTCCAAGTCGAACCCGCTGTCGCTGGGCTTCGATTTGGGTTTGGGTACAAACTTGGAAACTGCCGCATCTATACCGTTGCGATATCCCACAAGCATTTGAACGCAATTTCGGACGGCATTAACCCCCTGCTGCAGCACAAACGTACCATCTTGCTCTACGAGTCCTAATTCGCAGCATCCTCTATATGAGTTTGACATTCCAGTGATGGACCTTGAACCAAAAGGGTTTCAAGGTCCATTTGCTATTTTTATTACCGAAGTTGTTTTCCATAAGTGATGTCGGCGTGCTGTGCCTTTCCGTAACTTTAACAAAGTCGCAGCTAAAATGCTTGCAAAAAGAGAAGAGAACAGCTAATATATTAAAATAGCTTAATTATGTAGCTCATGTATAAATAGAAAGATACAAAATATAGGGGTAATAAAATGGAACGTAGGATGGAACTTTTTCGTGATGTGATTGCTGCATTTGACGAAGGGTTTGATTTAGCTGAGAAGTATGATTCCATGGTCCACAGATATGGAGAGGAAACCCTTTATCAATCGGAAATGCATTTATTACAGGCGGTTGGAAGAGCTCCCGGTATCACTATGACAGAAATCGCAGTCAATGCCTCCAAGACGAAGAGCGCTTGTTCTCAGATGGTTCATAAACTGCAGAAGAGGGGCCTGCTTACCCAAGTTCGTAACAGCCAGAACAACCGGGAGTATAAGCTTTACCTCACCGATAGAGGCCGGGAAATCTATTGTGCCCATGAGGAATTTGATGAAGCCTGTTTAAAGAGAAGTTATACTTATCTGGATAACTTTTCAGAACAGGAACTGCTTGTGTATATCGCCATCCAGAAACGGCTGAATGAAGCATTTAAAGCCGATATTGACGAAAACGGCTGAAAACAAAGTATAATGGGGCCGCCAGTTCCGTGAAAATGCGGACTGGCGGTTTTGTTTGTGTTTTTTGGCGTTTTTTGAAAAATATATCTTGACTTTTTTGGCGGATATGCTATAGTGTAGCCACAAGATAGTTAATTAGCTTAATTATTAGGAAGCTTTATAAAGGAGGCATCAGTGTGAACTACGATTTTGACCATTTGCCGGACAGGCATGGAACCTTCAGCTACAAGTGGGATGAGGTTGCATCAGAATTTCCCCAGGCGCCGGATGTAATTCCTATGTGGGTGGCGGATACCGACTTTCCGTGCCCAAAGGAAATTGTGGAGGCCATTCAGAAGCGGGCGGCGCATCCCATCTACGGATACGGACAAATCGACCACGATTCTGCCGCGTTGCTGGCACAGTGGGAGAAAAAACGGAACCAGTGGGATGTGGATCCTCAATGGATTACATATTGCAATGGCGTGGTCGTTGGGCTGAATGCTATCATTTCCGCCTTCAGTGAAGAGGGCGATGGCGTGATTATTCAGCCGCCTGTGTACTATCCCTTCCGGGAAGCAGTTGAAAAGACGAGAAGAAAACTGTGCCTCAATGAGCTGTATAACAATGGAGATCATTGGGCAATCGACTTTGAACAGTTGGAACGTCTTGCAAAAGACCCTTGCAATAAAATACTGTTGCTGTGTAATCCTCACAATCCGGTTTCCCGCGTATACCGTCGTGATGAGCTGGAGAAGATCGGGGAAATTTGTCTGAAGCATCATGTGGTCATTGCCTCTGATGAAATTCACTCTGACCTGATTTACCCCGGCCACAAACACATTCCCATTGCCTCTCTCAGTCCGGAGATTGCGGCAATTACCGTGACAGCGGTCTCCCCCTCCAAGACGTTTAATATCGCCGGTCTGCAGATGTCCGCGTTGATTGCTCCGTCCAGAGACATGCTGGAGCGGTTGGAGGAAGAGCTGGATCGCCGGTGTTACATTCCAAACCTATTCGGCTCTATTGCATGGAAAGCAGCCTACTCTGACGGCGGGTGCGAGGAATACGTGGAGGAACTGATGAACTACCTGTGGGGCAATTATCTCTATTTGGATCAGTATCTGCGTGAGCATATGCCCAAGATTCGCTGTCAAAAACCCGAAGCAACCTATCTGATGTGGCTGGACTGTTCGGGATTGGGACTTGAGCAAGAGGAGCTGAAGCGTTTCTTTGTGGAAGATGCAAGAGTAGGGGTGGAAGAAGGAACGCTGTTTGGAGGTGCGTCCGCGTCCTTTATGCGCATGAACATCGGATGTGCCAGGGCAACACTGAAACAGGCTTTAGAGCAGTTAGAAAGTGCCTATCAGAAGCGCGGATTCTAACCCTGTCCTGGAAAAGGAGTGTGGTAAGCGGCAGAGATCCCATTGAGAGAGCTAAGAACAAGGAGGGTTACCATGAAAAACAACAAAATCTCACTGGCAACAATCATCATTTTGAGCGGCGCCTATCTCTCATTTTCTGTAGGTGCTTCCTTTGGTACAGGCCAGGAACTGATGCAGTATTTTGGTTCCCTGGGCGCGGTGGGCATCCTAGGCTTGATCCTTTCCACCAGCCTGACTGCTGTACTGGTGTTTATCGTGTCACGGGACTGCCGGAAGAAAAACATTGTGGATATGAACAGCATGTTTCGGCATTATTGTGGAAAATACGTGGGTATTTTTTTAAGATGGTACACCGTTGTTATGATGTTTATGTTCTGCGGGGTCATGATTGCCGGTGGCGCATCTACCATGAACCAGAACTATGGTCTTGACCTCAATATCGGTGCTCTGATCATGATGGTGGTTACTGTGGGTACTGCTATGCTGGGCATGAAGAAACTGGTCACGATCTTGGGCAATATTGCTCCTATTATTCTGGCCGGTGTGCTGATTATTTGCATTTATAACATTATCAATCCCACCGATGGTCTTGCCGCCGGCAATGCGGCGCTGCTGGAGCAGGGTGTAGAGCTGCGTATCTCCGACAATTTTGTCATTGCAGGTCTTCTGCAGTTCAGCTTGGTGGTACTGATGGCCGGGTCCTACGTAGCCTCCGTGGTGACCAGGCCCAACACCAGCGACAAAGAGATGATCATCGGCAATATCTCTGGTCAGCTTACGATGATGGTAATCCAGATCATCATGCTCACTGCGTTTCTGGTCAATGGCTCCATCGTTGGCGGCACGGATGTGCCCGTTTTGATGCTGGCAGGCCGACTGGGCAATGCCTTCTCCGCGGTGTATGGCATCATTCTGGTTCTGGCAATTTATACCACAGTAACCGGCATGGACTGGATTGTGGCCTCCAATCTTGTGCCAGAGACCAATAAGTGGTATCGACTGGTAGCCGTACTGGTAGGAGTAGCCGCCTATGTGTACTCCCTGTTTGGCTCCTTTACTCAGCTGCTGAATCTGGTACTGACCATGTCCTCCTATGTGGGCATCATCTTTATCATCGGTATTGTGGTGACTAAAATTATGGACATTGTAAAAGGGCGAAACATCACCTCCGCGCAGGCATGATGCCGGAGAGGTAAGACCATACTGAGACGAAAAGAGGACATTATCATGATGGAAAACAAGTATCCGCATCTGTTCCAACCCATCATTCTGGGCGGTACCCTGTTTCGGAACCGAATCTTTGCCGCCCCCACTGGCTTTATGGATTCCAACCGCTTCGGCGAGCTCCCCTCCGAGGCCATTGCCTATTATGAGCGTAAGGCCAAAGGCGGTGCGGCCTCTGTGTGTATCGGCGACCTGACGGTAGATTCCAAGCTGGGCCGTATTGCCAAGGACGTCCCTATTGATGACCCTCACAATTTTGTCATGTTCAACCGGATTACCAACGCCGTGCGCAATCAGGGCGCAGTGTGCTCGGCAGAGCTGTGCCATGCGGGCATGTTTGCAGCACGCTCCAGCGGCATCACCGGCGAGGCTTCCCGCGGATTGGCCTACAGCCCCATCGAGTGCGTCAAAGACGGGCGGATCATCCTGCCCATGACCGAGGAGATGATCTGGGATGCCATTGGAAAATTTGCCGCGGCGGCGGACTACGCTAAGCGTGCCGGCTTTGGTATGGTCACCCTTCACGGCGGCCACGGATGGCTGCTGACCCAGTTCATGTCCCCCCAGATCAATACCCGGACGGATAAATGGGGCGGCCCCAGCATTGAAAACCGCTCCAGGTTCGCCATTGAGGTGTGTAAGGCCATCCGAAAGGTCTGCGGTCCCAACTTTCCCATTGAGTACCGGTTCTCTGGCAGCGAGGTGTGCGAGGGCGGCTACGGCATTGAAGAGGGCATTGCCTTTGCCAAGCAGCTGGAGGGATACTGCGACCTGCTGCACGTCTCCGCCGGCAACCACGAAAGCGAAGCTTTTACCGTCACTTCTCCCGACATGTTTATGGCCGACGGTGTGAATGTAACGTACGCCGCAGAGATCAAAAAGCACGTAAAGACCCCCGTTGCCACGGTGGGCGCGCTGGACGATCCGGCCCTCATGGAGGAGATCATCGCCTCCGGCCAGGCCGATGTGGTGGAAATTGCAAGAGGACTGATCTGCGACCCTGACCTGCCCGTCAAGGTCCGCACCGGCCGGGAGAATGACGTCCGCAAATGCATGCGCTGCCTCTCCTGCTTCTCCAGCATCATGTCCAACGGCCAGTTCTACTGTGCCATCAATCCCGAGGCCGGCCGGGAGCTGGAATCCCGGTATGAGATCCCTCCTGCACAGTCCAAGAAAGTGCTGGTGGCCGGCGGCGGTATCGCCGGCATGGAGGCAGCTCTGACCTGCGCCAAGCGGGGGCACCATGTTATCCTCTGCGAAAAGACCCGCCGGCTGGGCGGTGCCCTTCGTTGTGAGGAGAAGGTGCCGTTCAAGGTGCATTTGTCGGAATACCTGGACCAGCAGGAGCGGAAGATCGCCGAGTCAGGTATTGAGGTTCGATTGAATACCGAAGTGACGCCGGAGTACGCCGCCTCCGTTCAGGCGGATGTGATCATCGCGGCTTTGGGCGCGCGGCCGGTCAAGCCTTGTATTCCGGGAATTGATAACTCCAACGTCATGTCTGCTGAGGAGGCCTACGTGGCCGCCGAAAAAACCGGCCAGCGGGTTGTCATCCTGGGTGCCGGCCTGGTTGGCGTGGAGCTGGCCATCTTCCTGGCCTGGCAGGGAAAAACAGTGGATATTGTGGAGATGACGGACCACATGAACGACGGCGGACATGTCCACCATATGCGGGGCGTAAAAATGCAGCTGAAGCAGCACAACATCGGCGTCCACCTGTCTACCAAGGCGGAGGAAATCACAGCACATGGCGTGCGCTGCACCACCCCTGAGGGCGAGCGGTTCTTTGAGGCGGACAGTGTGCTTTATGCGGTTGGCCAGCGGCCTCTGCGGGATGAAGGCATGGCGCTTAATGAGTGCGCGCCGGAATTCTATCAGATTGCAGACTGCGTCGCACCCAAGGATATCATGAACGCTACCTCTGTGGCATACAGCATTGCCCGCAATATTGGCAGAGACTAAGCATAGATCGTACATCATCGGAGCGGCCTGGGTCATCTAAAAGCGGGCCGCTCCGCCGTTTATCACTCATAAAAGAAAGGATGGTCTCTCATGGAACAACTGAAGTACAAGCATCTGTTTGAACCCATTGTACTGGCAGGAACGCTGTTCAATAACCGGATTTTCGCATCCCCCACAGGCTACCAGGACATGAATCGCTTCTGCGACCTTCCTCCAGAGGCCATCGCCTACTATGAGAGAAAGGCAAAGGGCGGCGTTGCCTCCGTTGCGCTGGGAGAGCTTGTTGTGGATTCCAAAACCGGGCGCAGCGGCACCCATCATGTGCCGATGGACGATCCCAACAGCTTTTATATGCTCTGCCGCATTACCAACGCCGTGCGGATGCATGGAGCAAACTGCTCTGCCGAGCTGTGTCATGCGGGCATGTTCGCCAGCAGGCTCAGCGGGATCACCGGTGAAGCCTCACGGGGTCTGGCGTACGGACCAGTGGACTGTGAGAAAAATGGACGGATCATTCTGGGCATGACAGAGGAAAAAATCTGGGAAGTGGTCGGGCAATTCGCGGCCGCCGCCCAATATGCCAAACGAGCAGGATTTACCATGGTTACCATCCATGGCGGCCACGGATGGCTGCTCAGCCAATTTATGTCTCCCATTCTCAATACCCGGACGGATAAATGGGGCGGCCCTGATATTGAAAATCGCTCCCGGCTGGCTATTGAAATCTGCAAGGCCATCCGCAAGACATGCGGTCCCCGCTTTCCCATCGAGTTCCGTTTCTCCGGCAGCGAGGCCTATGAAGGCGGCTTTGGCATCGAAGAGGGGATTGCCTTTGCCAAACAGCTTGACGGGTATTGCGATCTGCTCCACGTCTCCGCCGGTAACCATGAGGTGGAGGAAGTGTTTACTATTACCCACCCCAGCATGTTTTTGCCGGATGGAGTAAATGTCAAGTATGCCGCGGAGATCAAAAAGCATGTAAAGACGCCCGTCGCCACGGTGGGTGCACTGGATGATCCCGCCTTGATGGAAGAAATTATTGCCTCCGGTCAGGCCGACGTGGTGGAGATGGCCCGGGGTCTGATCTGCGATCCTGATATGCCGCTGAAGGCCCGGATGGGCCGTGAGGATGAGATTCGGAAATGCATGCGCTGCCTGGCGTGTTTTTCCAGTCTGATGTCTCAGGGGCAGTTCTACTGCGCCATTAACCCCCAGGCAGGTCGGGAACTGGAGGCCCGCAACGATACGCCGCCCATGCATAAACGAAAGGTGCTGGTGGCCGGCGGCGGCATTGCAGGAATGGAGGCCGCTCTGATCTGCGCGCAGCGTGGACATGACGTCATATTGTGTGAAAAGGGGCCGCGGTTGGGCGGCACGCTTCTCTGTGAAGAGCAAGTACCTTTTAAGGAAAAGTTGGCGGAGTATATCAGCGGACAGGAGCGGGCCATCCGCAAAGCGCCCATTGATCTCCGGCTCAACACGGAGGTGACCCCGGAATATGCCGCTCGCATCGGGACAGATGTCATAATCGCCGCCTTGGGGGCTAGGCCGGTTCGCCCCAACATTCCCGGTATCCATCTTCCCCATGTAAAATCCGCTGAGCAGGCCTATGTGACCCCTGAACAGGTGGGACAAGAGGTCGTAATCCTCGGTGCCGGACTGGTTGGAGTAGAGCTGGGAATCTATTTGGCCAGTTTGGGAAAGCATGTAACGATTGTTGAGATGGATACAAAAATCAACGACGGTGGAAATGACCGCCATGTGCGGGGCGTGAAGGTTCAGCTCAAGAAGTATGGAATTCAGCTTCATTTTGAAACAAAAGCGGAACAGATTACGGAAGAAGGCGTTCTGTGCAGCACCACAGATGGCGAAGCCGTTTTTACCGCAGATACGGTGGTCTATGCCGTGGGGCAGCAGCCGCTGCAGAAAGAAGGAGCGGCACTGGCCGGCATGGCAAAGGAGTTTTATCAGATCGGAGACTGTGTGTCTCCCAAAAACATTATGAATGCCACAACACAGGCCTATTATGTTGCCCGCAACGTGGGTAGAATTTGATTTCCGCTATTGCAAATTTATCAAGTTCATATTCCAAGCCTTTACTTCTTTTCCTTAACATAAAAATGTGGGCGTTGAGAGCTGGTTTCCTCTGCGCCCATATTTTTTATGTTTGGAGTTTCCAAAATAGTCAGCAGATTGTACAAATCAATTTTGGTCCATTTCGAAAACGTTTTACCTAAAATTATCCTTTTATTGTCCTAAATAGGAATCTTTCCGCTTGTATCGCATTTTATAATTCCAATAGAATTTTATGTTATGCACAAAAATTAAGGCAACACTTTGGGCAATATTGAACATATCATTCAAGTATGCTACAATAAAAGTAACGCTTATAGACCGGAAAGAAGGGAGATACTGGCCACAGGGGCTACGAAAACGAATTACTGACAAGCGAGGATCTTATCAAAAGAGGAGTGTTTGGATGAAGATGAATCGGACGAAACGGAGTCTGTCGCTCTTGTTGGCGTTCACCACGCTGGCATCTGCGATCCCTTATCTGGGCACGGGATACGCTTCCGCAGCGGAACCTGCACAGTTTACAGATGTGCCCGGAACGCACTGGGCCTATGCGTACATATCGGATGTGGCATCCAGAGGTCTGTTTCTCGGAACGGGAGATGGCACGACCTTTTCTCCCGAAAGTCCTATGACCAGAGCCATGTTCGTGACGGTCCTCAGCCGGCTGGACGGAACCAGTGTGGATAACAGCGCATCTACCGGGTTCCACGACGTACCGGCCGGAAGCTGGTACACTGGCGCCGTAGACTGGGCTGTTGACAGCGGTGTCACCCAGGGCAATGGCAACGATGCTTTTCTGCCTGAACAGGCAATCACCCGTGAGCAGATGGCAGTGATGCTTACCCGCTACTGCGCGCATGCAGGACTTGATCTGGAACAGACGCAGACCCCTGCGGCTTTTACAGATGCAAGTTCCATCAGCAGCTGGGCTGCGGAAGCGGTCACGGACTGTCAGCAAAGCGGTCTGATGAACGGCTACACAGACGGCAGCTTTGGTCCCGCACGCCAGGTACAGCGTGCGGAAGTGGCCGCAGTGATCTCTCGGCTGGCCGACATCGCAGATGGTCAGTCGTCCGGTGAGGTCCCGGCAGGGAGTTTCCGCATTACCTTCAACAGCAATGGCGGCAGCTCGGTGGAGGGACAGGTGGTGCAGGCCGGAACCCGTGCCCAGCGCCCCGCAGATCCTACCAGGAGCGGATATCGCTTCTCGGGCTGGTACAGTGACAAGGCATTGACTGTGAAATATGATTTCTCCGAGCCTGTGAATGCAGATCTGACCCTCTACGCCAAATGGACCCAGAGCTCCAGCGGCGGCGACACTGAGGAGCCTGACACCGAAATGGGAACGATCACATTGCCCGTTCTTGAGGACCTGACGCTTCAGGCAGAAGGGGCCACTCATCGTGTAACTTTAACGGCCAAAACCAGCAATGACAGCCAGGCAACACTGAGTGCATCCTCCAGCATCAGTAGTGTAGCACAGGTCTCTCTGGAAGGCTCTGAACTGCTCATCGTTCCGGGCGCGCCTGGTATGACCACCATTACAGTAAAGGCGCAGGCTGAAAACTGTAAGGATGCCAGTACAACCTTCCGGGTCTATGTAGAGGAGGAAGGCTCTGAATATCCGGACAATCCCAATGTGGATGCCGTTGTGGATGGAGATACCGTCACTGTAACGGGTACGCTGGTCGAACTTGCAGACAGCCGGGCCTCCGTCATCTGCATGGAACCTGGCTACACGGGTGGGGCTGCCGGCTGGTTTGACCACCTGGACCAGGCCAGCTACATCGGAGAGTTTGACGTGGACGCCGATGGCCGCTTTACCGTTTCCTTCCCGTTGGAACGCGGAGCCGGAGAGGGTGTCTATACCCTGCTGATCGGCGGCGGCGAGTCCATCATACTGGACAGCTTCGAGAAGTGAGGAGAGGTAAGATCATGAAGAAACAGCGTTTGAGCCTATTTCTGGCCGTACTGATGGCGGTCCAGATGCTCCTGCCTGCCGGGAGCGCCCTGGCTGCCGAAACCAGCGACCCCCAGGCACCGGCAGAGGATACCACTTATGTGGTACCGGTATCCCCCAATGTGGACTACAACATGAATCTGGATTGGAAGTTCTATATGCCGGAGGGGAACAACTGGCCCCTGTCCGCCGCACAGGAGAGCGTACGGAATGCGTTTGGCGGCAAGGAATTTTACGATCCCGCTCTGGATGACAGCTCCTGGGAAACCGTGAGCGTACCACACACCTTTAATGACGGTGAGCTGTTTGACAGCCTCATCACCGGTGCAGGCGATGCTGGAACCCGGTGCATCACCTTTTACCGCAAACACTTTTCCCTGGATGAGGAACATGCCGGCAAGAAGATTTTCCTCGAATTCGAAGGAGTACGTCAGGCTGCCTATCTCTATGTCAACGGCCAGTTTGTCGGATACTATGAGCACGGCGTAGACCCCTTTGGCTTCGATATCTCCGAGTATGTGCAGTTCGGTTCCGATCAAGATAACGTCATTGCGGTGGCGCTGGACAACACCTCCGCCCGCGGTATGACCAACTACATGTCGGAGACCCGCCCAGGCAGCACACCGGGCAGCAACGATGGCGTGGGTTACCAGTGGAACACCAATGACTTTAATCCCACCGTCGGCGGTTTGACACGGGATGTCATTCTGCATGTAAAAAATGACGTCTATCAGACCCTGCCCCTGTACAGCAACCTGAAAACCACCGGCGCCTATGTGTACGGCAGCGACTTTGACATTCCCAACAAAACCGCCACGATCACTGTGGAAGCCGAAGTACGCAACGAATCCGAGGCCGCCCAAGACCTGACCCTTGAAGTGGCTGTGGTGGACCGTGACGGAATGCTCTGGTATCACTTTGCATCCGAGGCCAATGTCACCGTTCCCGTTGCCCAGGATAAAGGCGCAGCATTTCAGACCGTTGTTCCCGATGACGCCTATGCAGAAGACCCCGCTCCTACCGATACCTCTACCGTAGAGGTAAAGACCATTACTGCGTCTGCACGGGTAAGCGGACTGCATCTGTGGAGCACCAAGGATCCCTATCTCTATCAGGTCTACTCCATCCTGAAGGACAGCGAAGGCAATGTGCTTGATGTCACCGAAATTACCACCGGTTTCCGCAAGGTGGAATCCAAGGGCGGTGTAGATGGCGGCATCTATATCAATGATGAGCTGGTATGGCTCACCGGCTATGCGCAGCGCTCCACCAACGAATGGGCCGCAATCGGCGTAGCACCGGACTGGATGCATGATTATGATATGGAGCTGGTCCGCCAGAGCAACGCCAACTTTATTCGCTGGATGCACGTGGCCGCCCAGCCGGCAGATATCCGTGCTTGCGACAAATATGGCATTGCCTGTGTGCAGCCCGCCGGCGACAAGGAGGGCGATGTCTCCGGACGCCAGTGGGACCAGCGTGTAGAAGCCATGCGGGACACCATTATTTATTTCCGCAACAGCCCCTCCATTCTTTTCTGGGAGGCAGGCAACAGCAGTGTCAGCGCTGAACACATGAAAGAGATGACCGACCTGCGCAAGCAGCTGGATCCCCACGGCGGTCGTTCCATGGGCTGCCGCGCATTGGCGGATGAGATGGCTGCAGTTGACGCTTCCGAATACGTAGGCACTATGCTTGGCCGCAAAGTCTACTACGACGGCAAATTCACCGGCAACGGCGAAGAGACCCGTGATAAGCGTGCCATTGTAGAGAGCGAATATTACCGCGAAGAGGCGCCCCGCCGGGTATGGGACGACTTCTCTCCCCCGGACTTTGATTATAAGCATGGACCCACCGCCAATGAAGGCGATGCCTGGGATATGACCGCCGAGGACTTTGTAATCAACAGCGCCGGGGCCTACATGGAGTTTTACAACAGCCGTGTGGGGGCCAACAGCAAAACCCCGGTCTACTCTGCAGCGGCAGCCCTGTGCTGGACCGACTCTATCCAGCATGGGCGTAATACCCAGACCGAGAACGCCCGTATGAGCGGCCGCGTAGACCCCGCCCGTAATTTGAAGCAGTCTTTCTACGCATTCCAGGTGCTTCAGAGCACAAAGCCCTCCATCTATCTGGTCGGCCACTGGAACTATCCCACCGACCCCAGTGTCTATCCCGAGGGACGTGACCCCAAGAATAAGACGGTCTATGTGTTGGCCTCCAACTGTAAGTATGTGGAACTGTTCATCAACGGTCAGTCCGTAGGCAAGAACGGAAGTCCGTCCGATGGCTTCGTTTACGCCTTCCCCGGTATTGACATCACCCAGTGCACCGAAGGCAGCTACATCGAGGCCGTCTCCTACAACAGCAAGGGCGAAGAGCTGGCCCGCCACAAAATCGAAACCGCCGGTGAGGCCGCTTCCATCCGCCTGACGGCCCATACCGGCCCTCAGGGCTTGCTGGCCGACGGCTCGGATGTGGCTTTTGTAGATGTGGAAATCGTAGACGCTCAGGGCCGTGTCCTTCCTCTGGATTACAGCGAACTCAAGCTCTCCGTGGAGGGTCCGGCGGAACTGCGCGGCGGCTACAACAGCGGCTATATTGTCAACTATGGTGAGGATCAGGTCAATGCTGCAGAGCTGAACCGTGACCCCAGCACCATTCGCGCGGAGTGCGGCACCAACCGTGTCTTCCTGCGTGCGGGCTACACCGCCGGTGATATCACTCTCACCGTTAAGCGGGAAGGTCTGCCCGACGCCAGCATTACCCTCACTTCTCAGTCCGTGGAAACCACCGGAGGGCTGACCACTCAGATGCCGCAGCAGATCGCTGACCCCGGTATCGTACCTGAGCCCGAGCCCGAGCCCTCCATCAGCGGCATGAAGCCCGTGGCCGGATATGTGGAGGTCAAGTTCGGCGAAGGTGGTAATACCGTTATCGTCAAGGACGAAGGCCCCGAAGTAAAAGTTGTGGATGTCTACGTCAATGACAACAAAGTAGATTTTGGCACCGGCACTTCCGGTACAGCGCTGACCGCTTATGAAACGGCAAGTTGCGTTTTTGGCCCCGTGGAGCCTTTCCTGAAAGCACTGGGTGCAGAGTATACCCTGCCAAAACCTGGAGATGTTTTGGAAAGCACCCCTTTGACCATCAAAGTGGGTGATAAGACGGTAACGCTGACAGGCTCCTTGATGACCAACGCCAGCGGTCAGGACTCCACCATCAATCAGATGGCGGAATTCCGTGACGGTGTACTTTATGCAGAACTGAGCGCCATTGCCAGAGGTTTTGGGTTCCAGACCAACGACTGGACATCCGGCATGACGGAGTTCCGTGTCACTACCGGAAAAACGGCATAAGGGAGGAAACAGAATGAACACAATCCGGAAAAAAGTGCTGGCCCTGTCGATGGCTGCCGCTCTGACCCTGGGCTGCACCTCGACCGCCTGGGCAGCCGACAGCCGGCTGGACTATTCCAACGACGGCAGCGATGCCTCCAATGGCCGATATGTAAAGGTAACCGATGCCGACAGCACCTGGAGCACCTCATATTACCAGTGGAACGGAGAAAACGACGCAGACGGCAAAAGCGGCTTTGCAGTTGATTTTTCTGAGGAACAGAAGAGCAGTTTTTTGAACATCGAGTTTGATCTGCGGTTTGGACAGGAGGGCGGCGGTTTTGAACTGCGCGAGGCCGACAAAAACCGCGACAGGATGTACGGCGGCGACCCCGCAATCCAGGCCAGTGTAACCGACGGGAAACTGGTGCTGCAGCGCGTCAGCGGCGGAGCTGAAGTCGCTATTGATCCTGCAGCCTGGTACCATGTCACGATACGCGGCTACAGCCTTGGCGATCAGACCGCAGGCAATTCCTACTATTCGCTCTATCTCCAGTCCTATCAGGACGGGGTACTGACGGGCGAGCGGCAGACCTTTGCAGAAGGCTTTGCCTCCCGCAGTAACAAGGCCAAGCCCGACCGTCTGGTCTTTACCGGGGATGCCAGCGCAGACAACATCCATGTGACCGAGGTCCCCGTGTCTTCCGTCCGTTTGAACGCCGAAGAAGACAAGACAGAAATCACCGCAGGCGAAATGCTCCAGCTGACGGGAACCGCTCTGACGGAATACAATGAGCCCATGCCCGATGCCGTTACCTATGCCCTGAGCGGGAGCACAGATGACAAGGTCCACATCAACGATACCGGTCTTCTGACCTCGGACGCCGATGCTGCCGACCAGACCGTCACCGTTACAGCCACCAGCGGCGGTGTGACCTCGGATGAGCTGAAGATCACGGTCAACGCCTCTGACGACCCGGTAAATCCCGGTGAGGACAACAGCAAGCCCGAGCCCGGGGATCCTTTTGACAAAGAGCACTCGGACTGGCTCCAGGGCAGCACCTATTTTTACGACAACTGTGCCGCTGAAGATCGTACCGGCGCTCTGCTGATCAAGGATGGTCAGTCTCCCAATGGCACCCCCTATTACCGTACCGACCCCAGCAACAGCAGCGATACTCTGTTTGAGTTCAACTGGGGCCGTGAGCTGTCCAGCTTTACCGTCTGGCAGGCGGACATCCGGTTTGAAACAGACGGTGCCGGCTTCACTCTGCGGAATAAATCCGGTACAAGCGGTAACTTTAACACCCATCTTTACCGCAGCGGCACCACGCTCGCGGTAGAAAAAGGCGCCAGCTATGACGCGAATGTAGACGCCGATACCTGGTACCAGATCACTCTGCGCGGCACCTACGGTGTGGATGACGGTCAGGTGGACCTCTATGTTCAGGCCTACGACAGCAATGGTCAGCTGACCGGCGAGATCCAGAAATTCGAGAATATCTATCGGCGGAATGACCGCGCCACCAACCGCATGGTGATTGACAAGGGCGTCAGCATCGACAATGTTCGGGTCTATGAAGTGGCTCCCAGCGAAGTCAAGCTGAGCGCTGAGGGTGACAAAACCGAGATCCCTGCTGCCAGCACGCTTCAGTTCACCGGCAAACTGTTCACCGCCAAGGGCGAAGCGATGCCCAGCAGCAGCAGCGCTTTCATGTACGAACTCTATCAGGATGGAGAGAAAATCTTCCCTGACGATATCTCCATCGGAGAGGACGGCCTGTTGACGGTCCTTGGCAGCACGTCAGAGCAGACCATTACTGTCCGGGCTACCAGTAAGACTGACGCTGCTCTTTACGATGAGTGGGATGTCCATATTACCCCTGTGGAGATGCTCCAGATCCAGACCATCGGTTTCAACGAAGAGTACACACGTCTGGTCAACCTGAGCGGAACCATGAATTATGTGCCTGATGAGGACCTGGCATTCGTCATCGCGGTCTATGATCAAAACGGCGCTCTGAAAGACAGCCACGCAAAACAGCTTTCGGCGGAAGAAGCTGACGTAGGTGAGTTCACAGTAAATGTCAACTGGGATCTGCCCGCTGACTTTGATCAAGGGCAGGATCAGATCCGCATCTACATCTGGACACGCTGATCAATGAACAAAAAGCCCCCTGGTACAGGACCGTTTGGCCTGTACCAGGGGGCAACTCAATTATTTTGGCGGCTGTAATCGCATTTTGCAATTACGGCCGCCTTTTTAGCACATTTCGAAGCGGGTGGAACCATAATGGTTTACCCACACTCCTCCAGAATACGGGCCGCCACCTCCCGCCTGGACGAGCGGGTATCCATAGCCTGCTTTTCAATGTAGCGGTGGGCCTGCTCCTCCGACATGCCCCGGCACTGAATCAGCGTCCACTTGGCCCGGTTCACCAGGCGGATCTCCTGGATTTTCTCCTCCACTGTGGCCTGCTTGGCCTCTGCCCGCCGCAGCCGCTCCCGGACTGCACACAGTGCCCGCAAAGACTGGACCAGCATGGGGGTGGAAGTGGGCTTTGCCAAGGCCAGCACGCCATGCTCCGTCACCTTGTCATAGACCTCCTGAAACAGCTCCGTCCGGACAAGCAGTTGTACGCCGGCATCACTGTGGGCACACAGATCAATGGCCAGCTGTACCCCCAGCTCGTCGGGGAGGGGCGTATTTATAAGTATTATGTCATACCCGCCGGAAAGCCGGACCCGCCGCGCCTCATCGGCGCTCTTTACCACTGTCACCGGCCAGAAACGCGCGGGCGGCATCAGCTCCGCCAGGGTCTTTGCAAATTTCTCGCCTGCGGAGACCAGCAGCACGCTGTAAGTCCGCTCTTGAAACACCATCTCTCTCCCTCCTCCACCGCTGCGGAAGATACTGCTCATCCCCCAGTGTAGGCCGCCAGCAAAGCAGCCGGCAGATATTGGCGGATAAATGCGCTGGATGCCGCAGCAGCCCTGGCCTCCTCCAGCGAAGCGGGCAGGCGGCGGAAAGCGGCCAGCTGCTCCTCCGGCGCGCCATAGAGGTTAAGGTCAGTACTGGGTGGCAGTGGAAGTGCTCTCTGGATGCCATCCAGTCCGGCATAAATCAGCAATGCAAAGGCAATATAAGGATTGGCCGTAGGATCGGGGGAACGCAATTCCACTCGCCGGTACTCTCCCTCTGCCGCAGGTACCCGGATGAGCTGGGAACGGTTTTCCGAAGACCAGGTGATAAAGCCCGGCGCTTTACTGCTGCCAAGGCGCAAATAGGATTCCTGGCAGGGGTTAAAAAACGCGGTCATATTATAAATGTGCTCCATCATGCCGGCAATAACCTGAGGCATAGGGTCGCTCTCGTCCGGGCCGTGGACCGAAAGATTGATGTGCAATCCGCTGCCCGGTGCGCCGCTGATGGGCTTGGGAGAGAAATCGGCCCACAGTCCATTGCTGGCGGCAATGGTCTTGACCACCGAACGGAATGTGACCGCATCATCGGCGGCCTTCATAGGGGCAGAATAGCGGAAGTCAATCTCGTTCTGCCCGGGCCCCTCCTCGTGGTGAGAGCTCTCAGGGCGGATGCCCATCTGCTCCAGTGTGAGACAGATCTCTCTCCGGACGTTTTCCCCCCGGTCATCAGGGGCAATATCCATATAACCCGCCCGATCATAGGGCTGATTGGTAGGCATACCGTTTTCATCGGTCCGAAACAGATAAAACTCCATTTCCGCGCCAAAGGAGAAGGCATATCCCCGGCGCGTAGCCTCCGCTTGTGCCCGCTTCAGCAGCTGCCGGGCATCAGCTTCAAATGCGGAGCCATCAGGCCGGATAATGTCACAAAACATTCGCACCACCCGACCATTTTCCGGTCGCCATGGCAGCGCTGATAGCGTGGTCGGGTCAGGCCTCAGGAACAGGTCCGAACGCACCTCCCCGCCGAACCCCGTAATGGCAGAAGCATCAAAGGCCATGCCGCTTTCAAAGGCTCTGCGAAGCTCGCCAGGCATGATGGAGAGGTTCTTCTGCCGTCCGTAAACATCACAGAACGCCAGGCGGATAAATTTTACATTCTCCTCCTGTACATACTGCATAACCTCTTGTGCTGTATAGTTCATGATATCCCTCCACCTCGTTTCCACGCATCAAAACAGCTGCTTTCAGAAACATTGTATTTTATTCTTAAAATACCGCTAAAAGGATCTGTTTGTCAATAAATGCGTCAAAAGGGCTCCAATTCTCCTTCATAGATTCCCCTTCTTGTCCACAATCCGCGAACACTCCTTTTTCTCGCCTTATGCATAATGTATAATTTTTTCTATTGTTTTTGTTGCACTTTACTTAAATATTGTGTTAGCTAATTCTATCTTCTTGACGTAAACGTTAAGGTAATCTATTATACTAGTGTGCAAATTGGCTGTTGTTTTTGTGCTGCGCACAAAACTCCACGGTCACCGCATGTAACATTAGGAGGGATTTGATGAAACGGAAGATGAGCCGAGTCCTAGCATTGGCCTTGGCACTGAGCATCGCAGGAAGCACACTTCCGGCGTCTGCGTACACGTCAGAACCAGCTGAACCGGCAGTGGCCGCAGAAGAGGTGCCCACCGGCACGAAGCTGGTGCTGAATGGCCTCTTTGACGTGAAGAGCCTGGAGGCGGGCACCGACAAGTATCTGTACATCAATACATATCCGGAAGAGGGCACGGCCATCACGGAAGTGTCCAGCGACCACCC
>NZ_JBBMFT010000005.1:0-189307 GCF_040095835.1 Flavonifractor hominis | reverse complement strand
GCCCGGCATCCATGGATGCCGGGCCCCGCCCCTCTCTTTCTTCTTGAAAAGGATCAGGCGTCGTCCTCAATGAGGCCGTAGCCGCCGTCGTTGCGCTTATATACCACCGCGAAGGCGCCGTCGGCGTCCGCGTTCTTAAAGGCGAAGAAGGTGTGGTCCACCAGGTTCATCTGGAGCACCGCCTCCTCCACCGTCATGTGCTTGATGGGGAAGCGCTTGGTGCGGACGATCCGGAACACCTCTTCCTCCTCCCCCTCGGGGGCAAAGGAGGAGAGCTCCTCGGCGTCCACGCTGCGGGTAAAGGCGTCCTGACGCAGGCGCTTCTCCAGGCGGGCCTTGTTCTTGCGGATCTGCCGCTCCACGGAGGAGACCGCCGCGTCGATGGTGGCGAACATGTCGGAGGTACTCTCGGCCACGCGGATGATGGTGCCGCCGGAGCGGATGGTGAGCTCCACGTTGTTGCGGTCCTTCTCCACACTGAAAACGATGGCGGCCTCCGTATCCGCCTTAAAATAACGGTCTAATTTGCCCACCTTTTTCTCCGCGTAGGCGTGGACCTTGTTGGGCAGGTTGACCTTTTTGTCTGTGAACACGAACTTCATAGTTTTCAGCTCCTTCCACCCTCCGGAGAGGGTTGTGGTCCAGAGGCCGGAGGACCGGTCTCCTTGCATTGATTATACCACGAAGTTTCCTAATTGTCACAGAATTTTTTGTGAATTTTTCAGACGTTTTGCACACTTACTGGTGGTGGGCGCAGTGGTGCTCGGCGCCGTGTTCCCCGCAGTGGTGCTCACTGCCGTGCTCGCCGCAGGTGTGGCCCTCGGCGTGGTGGTGATGGGCGCACACCGTGTCCGGGTCATAGTGCAGGCTGCCGGCCAGGAAGGCGGCCACCTGTGCGTCGGCCTCCCCCGCGGCGCCGGGATACAGGCGGATGCCCGCCTGGGCCAGGGCGGTGCGGGCTCCGCCGCCGATGCCGCCGCAGATCAGCACCTCCACGCCCAGCTCCCGCAGGAAGCCGGCCAGGGCCCCGTGCCCGCTGCCGTTGGTGTCCACCACCCGGCTGGCGCGCACCGCGCCGTCCTCCACGTCGTACACCTTAAACTGCTCGGTGTGTCCAAAGTGCTGGAACACCATACCGTTGTCATAGGTCACTGCAATCTTCATGTCTGTTGCCTCCTGTCTTGTTTTCTCTGCACGTCCGGCAGCCGCAGCGGCCGCGGCCGCAGCCCCGGCGGGCGCAGTCCCGCCCGGCGCAGTCCGCCGCCCCGGGACACAGGGTGTAGTGCCCGCCCCGGATGCAGAGCTGCCGCCCCTCCACCAGGGCCAGGGCCAGCTTGCCCCGGGCCACGTCGTAGATCTGCTGCACGGTGGACCGGGCCACCCCCATCTGGGCCGCGCACTCCTCCTGGGTGCACCCCAGCCGGTCGATGAGGCGGATGGCCTCGTACTCCTCCAGCGCCATCTCCACCGTGCCGGTACTCCCCCCCTCCAGCGGCCCGAAGACCGCCCGGGCGGGCAGTACGCAGATGCGCCGGCATTTCTTTGGTCTGGGCAAGGGCCCTCCCTCCGTTTCTGGCTTATGCCATTTATTATAGCACGGCTTTGGTGCCTGTCAATTCATCCCCCATTTTTCACCGGTTTTTTCTTCCTCCGCCCCCGCTTTTCGTTCAGTCTGCCTATTGTCTCGGCGGCCGATGTGTACTATACTCTTCCACGGTCAAAAAAGGAGGTAAGCATTATGGTATTCCAGACGAAGTTTGACTCTCTTACCGGGCTCGCCGAGCTGCAGCAGCTGGCCGCGCAGGCAGATAAGCCCGTCTATATTGCCAATGAAGACGACTCCATCCGTGTGGACGCCCGCTCCTTCCTGGGGATGCTGGCGCTGGACTACTCCAAGCCGGTGCGCATCATCACCGACTCCATGTATGCCATGCGCATGCTGGAGATCCGCCAGCGCGCCCAGGAGGCCCAGGTGGCCGCCCACTGAGGCAAACAGAAACGGGAGACATCCGAAGGGATGCCTCCCGTTTTTCATTTGACCTGTTTTCCGTCCAGGAAGACCGCCCGGACCGCTCCGTCCCAGGCGAAGGGGTGGCCCTGGGTGACCACGATGTCGGCGTCCTTGCCCGGCGTCAGGGTGCCCACCCGGCCGGCGATGCCGGCGATCTCGGCGGGCACGCGGGTGATGGCGGCCAGGGCCTGCTCGGGCTCCATGCCGCCCCGCACCGCCATGGCCGCGCACAGGGGCAGGTACTGGATGGGGGTCTCGGGGTGGTCGGTGCAGATGGCCACCTTCACCCCCGCCCGGCTGAGCAGGGCGGGATTTTCCAGGGTCTGTCCGGCCAGCTCGGGCTTGGAGCGGTCGGTGAGGCAGGGCCCGGTGATCACCGGGACGTCCTCCCCGGCCAGCAGCTCGGCCACCCGGTAGCCCTCGGTGCCGTGGACCACCACCAGCTTGAGCCCGAACTCCCGGCTCAGGCGCACCGCCGTGGCGATGTCGTCGGCCCGGTGGGCGTGGAAGTGGGCGGGCAGCTTGCCCTCCAGCACGGGCAGCAGGGCCTCCAGCTTGGGGTCGTAGTCCGGCATGTCCCGGTCCGGGTCCTCGTCGGCCTTATTCTGTTTGTCCTGGTACTCCTGGGCCTTGCACAGCTGCTCCCGGATGAGGGCGGCGGTGGCCATGCGGGTCACCGGAGTCTCCTTGCGCTCGTTGTACACCGACTTGGGGTTCTCCCCCAGGGCAAACTTCATGGCCGCCGGGTCCCGGACCACCATCTCGTCCACCCAGCGCCCGTCGGTCTTGAGGGCCAGGAACTGCCCGGCCACCGGATTGGCCGAGCCCGGCCCGGTGAGTACGGTGGTCACGCCCCCCTCCCGGGCCTCCCGGAAGCTCCGGTCCAGGGGGTTGACCCCGTCGATGGCCCGCAGGTGGGGGGTGCAGGGGTCGGTCTGCTCGTTGCCGTCGTCCGCCTCAAAGCCCAGCGCGTCCCCGAACAGGCCCAGGTGGCAGTGGGCGTCGATGAAGCCGGGCAGGATGTGCCCCCCCTCGGCGTCCAGCACCGGGCCGTCCTCCGCCCCGGTCAGCGCCTCCATGGGGCCCACCGCGGTGATCTTCCCCTGCTCAAATGCCACGAATCCCCGTGGGATCACCGGCCCGTCCATGGGGTGAACCACCCCGTTGATAATCCTCATGCTCTCTGTGCCGCCTTTCGACAAAAGTTCTGTTTGACATATTATGGAAATTCTGCTATTCTATGCTTGCAGCTCATCCAATATGCGAGTTCGCAATTCCATTGTTCCATTCTCCCGCACACATCTCTCATTTGGGCGCCCCGCCGGGGCGCTCTTTTTTTATGGCTGGAGGGTATATTGTTCCACCAGGGTCACGTCCCGCTCCAGGTAGGCCCCCTGCCGCCACAGCCGCAGGGTGATGGACTGGCCCACCTGCATCTGCTCTTTGATGGCCAGCAGCTGTTCCATGCTCTCCACGCGCTCGCCGTTGGCGGCCACGATCACGTCCCCGGGGAGGACGCCCTGGCTGCGGGCGTCGGAGCCCTCCTCCACGCTGGCCACGCAGACCCCCGCCGGCATGCCGTACTGCTCCTGCTCGGCCTGGGTGACGGTGTAGCCGGTGATGCCCAGGGAGGGCCGGCCGGAGACCACGCCTTCGGCGATGAGGGCGTCCACCACCGTCTTGACCGTGGCCGTTGGGATGGCAAAGCCCAGCCCCTCCACGGTGTTGTCATAGGACTGCATCTTCAGGTTGGTGATGCCCACGACCTGTCCGTGGTCGTTGATGAGGGCCCCGCCGGAGTTGCCCGAGTTGAGGGCGGCGGTGGTCTGGATGAGGGCCATGGTGTACCCGTCCACGTTCACGTCCCGGTTGATGGCGGAGATGATGCCGTCGGTCATGGTGCCCCGCAGCTCCTCCCCCAGGGGGTTGCCGATGGCCGCCACCGTATCCCCCACCCGCAGCAGGGCCGAGTCCCCGAACTGGGCCGGAGAGAGGTCGTCGGCCTCGATCTTGAGCACGGCCAGGTCGGTCTGGGCGTCCCGCCCCACCAGCAGGGCGTGATGGACGCTGTCGTCCTGCAGCACCACGTCCACGGCGCTGCACCCCTCGATCACATGGGAGTTGGTGATGATGTACCCGTCCTCGGACATCACCACCCCGGTGCCCAGGTTCATGCTGCTCTGCTTGATGCCCCGGATGCTGACGATGGAGGCGATGTTCTCCTCATAGATCTGCTGCAGGCTGTGGGCCGGCTCCTGGGGCAGCGGGGCGATGGTAAGGGTGGTGCCGTCGCCGGTGGGGGCCCGCTCCACGGTGGTCTCCTCCACCGTGGTCTGGCTCTGGGTCTGGGTGGGCTGGGCCGCGCCCTCGGCGCTCCACCGGTCCAGGTCCAGGCGGATCTGGCCGTGGGCCGCCCACAGGGCGACCGTTCCGGCCGTCAGCACCGCCAGCGCGCACAAAAACAGCACCGCGGTCCGGAGGGCCACCCGCCTGGGGCGGGGGCGTCCGGACCCGGTGTTTGTTCCGGGCTCCCGTGGATCGGGTCCCGTTTGGTCATAGTAGTAGCCGCGCATGGGCCCTCCTTACGCCAGGGTCAGGGTAAAGACGAACTCGGTCACGCCGTCCTGGCTGGTCACGGTGATGTTTTCCTTGTGGTTGTTCAGGATGGTCTTGACGATATACAGCCCCAGACCCACGCCTTCCCGGTCCACGCTGCGGGATTTGTCGCTCTTGTGGAAGCGGTCGAAGATCATGGCCAGCTCGTCGGGCGGGATGGTCTGGCCCTGGTTGCGCACCGCCACGTAGGCCTTGCCCCCCTTGCTGGTGATGGACAGGCCCATGGTGCTCCCCTCGTCGGAGAACTTGATGGCGTTGTCCAGCAGGTTGTAGCACACCTGGGTGATGGCGTCAGGGTCGCCCCACACCAGCACCGGCGTGTCGGGCAGCTGGGTGTCCACGTCCAGGTGGCGGGCGTTGATCTTGGTCTCCAGGCTCACCAGCACCCGCAGCATGACCTCGGACACGTCGAACTGCTCCTGGGCGGTGACGTTCTCGGCGGACTGGAGCCGGGAGAGGTCCAGCATCCGCCGCACCAGCCGGGACAGCCGCCGGGTCTCGGAGGAGATGGTCTGCAGGGCCGAGCGCTCCTTCTCCGGTGGGATGGTGCCGTCCAGGATGCCGTCGGAGAAGCCGGCGATGGTGGTCATGGGGGTCTTGAGCTCATGGGAGATGTTGGCCACGAACTCGCTGCGGCGCTCCTCGCTCTTGGCAATGGAGTCGGCCATGGCGTTGAAGGCCTCGGCCAGCTCGCCCACCTCGTCCCTGCGGTTCTCATAGCCGTGGACCCGCAGGTCATACTCGCCGTGGCCGAACTTCCGGGCGATGTCGGCGATCTCCTTCATGGGCTTGGTCAGGCGCAGGGAGGTGACCGAGCTGGTGATGAAGGCGATGCACAGCACCACCACCGCCGTGAAGAAGAAGATGGAGATGAAGGCCTGCCACAGCTCGGTGATGTCGGAGGTCTCGGCGGCCACGTAGGCCGCCCCCACCATGACCTGCCGGCTCTCCCCGGTGAAGGGGTTCTCGGTGGTGACGTAAATGGGCGTGCCGGCCACGAAGCGTTTTTGCGCAAACAGTCCGCCCAGGGTGCTCATGCCCGTGTAGCCGCCGTTCTGCTTGACCTCGTCCACCACGCTCTGGGGCAGGTAGCGCTTGCTCAGGTCGCTCTGGGCGGGGATCGTGCTGCCGTCGGTGTAGAGCACCAGCTCCCCGTCGGCCTCGGTGATGATGACCACCGCGTTGGAGATGTGGGCGATGTTGGCCACATAGAGCTGATAGACGTCGTTCTGGGTGCCGATCCCCAGGGCGCGGGCCGAGCTGGTCAGACTGGCCACGTCGGCCACGTTGCGCTCCATGGAGTCCCGGGTCTCCCGGATGGTGTACTGGTAGGACAGGGTGATGAAGGCCGCGCCCAGCAGGGCGAAGGAGACGAGGATCATCCCCGCCGTCAGCACGAACTGCCGTTTATAGAGACTTCTCATGGGGTATTCACAACCTCGAATTTATATCCCACGCCCCACACGGTCTTGAGGCTCCACTGGTCGCTGACTCCCTCCAGCTTCTCCCGCAGGCGCTTGATGTGCACATCCACCGTCCGGGAGTCGCCGAAGTAGTCAAAGCCCCACACCTCGTCCAGCAGCTGGTTGCGGGTGAACACCCGGTTGGGAGAGGCGGCCAGGTGGTAGAGCAGCTCCAGCTCCTTGGGCGGGGTGTCGATGCGCTTGCCGTCCACCGTCAGCTCGTAGGAATCCAGGTTGATGACCAGCTTGTCAAAGGAGAGCTTCTTCTCCCCGCCGCTCTCCTCCTCCCCGCCGAAGCGGCGGAGCACGGCGTGGATGCGGGCCAGCACCTCCTTCATCTCGAAGGGCTTGACGATGTAGTCGTCGGCGCCGCCCTCCAGCCCGGCCACCTTGTCCTGGGTCTCGCCCTTGGCGGTGAGCATGATGACGGGGGTCTTGTCGTTCTCCCGGATCTTCTTGAGCACCGACCAGCCGTCCATGATGGGCAGCATGATGTCCAGCAGGACCAGGTCCGGATGGAAGGAGCGAAACAGCTCCACGCCCTTCCCGCCGTCACCGGCCACCGCGGTCTCAAACCCCTCCTTCTCCAGGTAGAGGTGGAGCAGCTCGGCGATGTTGGTTTCATCTTCCACGATGAGGACTTTTTTGGCCATAGTACACCGTCCTTCTTTCTTATGTGGTTTGTTTCATTATACCGTTTTTCCCGGCAGGATGGGTGAATTTTTTGTAAAACAGGGGCCTTATTCCACCTCGGCGTAGGAGCGGTCCACCTGGAGCACCACGAAATAGCGGCTGTCCAGGGCCCGAACGGCCTGGGTGATGCGCCGGGTCACCTCCTCGTCGGAGAGGGTGCACCTGTGGGGCACCACCACGTCAAAGATCAGGTTGGTGTGGTCCGGGCCGCTGGTCACCCGGAAATCGTGGATGCTCATGGCCGGGTCGATGACCTGCACCAGGGTGCGCACCTGGTCCCGCAGCTGGTTGATCTGCTCGTCGTCGGTGGCAATGGGGTCCATGTGTACGGTGGTCTCAATGCCGAATTTCTGGTGGATCTCCCGCTCGATGTGGTCGATGGCGTCGTGGGCGGCCAGCAGGTCGGCGTCCTGGGGCACCTCGGCGTGGAAGGAGCACATCCGCCGGCCCGGGCCGTAGTCGTGGATGACCAGATCGTGGATGCCCACCACCTGGCTGTGCTCCAGTACCAGGTCCCGGATGCTCCGCACCAGGGCGGGGTCGGGCTTGGCGCCCAGCAGGGGGTCCAGCGTATCCTTGGCGGCCCCCCAGCCGGCCCGGAGGATGAACACCGCCACCACCAGGCCCACCCAGCCGTCAATGCTCACACTGGAGAGGGCGCCCACCAGGGTGCCGGCCAGCACGGCGGAGGTGGCCACCACGTCGGACAGGGAGTCGGTGGCGGTGGCCTCCATGGCGGCCGAGTCGATGCGCCGGCCCAGCCGGCGGTTGAACAGGCACATCCACAGCTTGACCAGGATGGAGACCACCAGGATCCCCACCGACACGGCGGAGAAGCTCACCGGCTCGGGGTGGAAGATCTTCTCCAGCGAGGACTTGCCCAGCTCCACGCCCACCAGCAAGATGAGCACCGAGACCAGCAGCCCGGCCAGGTACTCCATCCGCCCGTGGCCGAAGGGGTGGCCGTCGTCGGCCCGCTGGCCGGCCAGCTTGAAGCCCACCAGCGTCACCACCGAGGAGCCCGCGTCGGAGAGGTTGTTGAAGGCGTCGGCGGTGATGGAGATGGACCCCGTCAGCAATCCGGCGAAGAATTTTCCCCCCGAGAGCAGCAGGTTGAGCACGATGCCCACCAGGCCGGAGAGGATGCCGTACTTCTGCCGCACCGCCGGGTCCTGCACCCGGTCCCAGTCCTTGATAAACAGTCTGACCAGACGATCTGTCATATCCGTTCCCCCAAAAATAGGTTTCTCATTATTATCCCACGCCCCGCCCGCTGAGTCAAGGCAAAACAAAGAGCCGCCGGTCCTGCGTGGTCGCAGGACCGGCGGCCGGCCATCATTCCAGGTCGCCCGGCAGAAATGCCTGATAGGGCAGCACGTCGGACAGTACGGTGAGTACATCGGAAAACCCGCCGTTGGCGGCGGTGTGCATCTGGGGGGAGCGGAGCATCCCGCTCTCCTCCGGCGGGCGCACCGGCAGGGAGAGGATCGCCCGGGAGCCTCTCCCCTCCCGCTGCTCGAACACCAGCGCCCCGCCGTGGCCTTCGGCCACCCGCCGGGCCAGGGGCAGGCCCAGTCCCACGCCCCCCGTCCGGTGCAGCGGGTCGGCCGCTTCGGGCTGGGCCGGGGACATGCCCGGGCCGTTGTCCCACACCGTCAGGGTGGCCCGGTCCCCCCGCACCGCCAGGCGCAGGCCGGTCTGCCCTCCCTTACCGGCGGCCCGGATGGCGTTGGAGATCAGCTCCAGCAGGGCCCGCCGCAGCTGGTCCGCGTCCCCCTGGGTGATCAGGCTGCCTGTCTCCTCCTCATAAGAAAAGCGGAGCCCCGCCTGCTGCGCCAGCGGTTCCACCTGCCGGGCCATCTCCCGGCACAGCCCCGCCAGGTCCAGCGTCCGGACCCGGGGCGCGGCCTGCTCCTCCGGCAGCTCCAGATATTCCAGATTTCCGATCATACGCATCATACGGTACAGACTCTGGTGCAAAATGGCCAGATAGGGGTCGTACTGGGCTCCCCCCTTCTCCTGTACCACGGGCGTCAACAACTGGACCGCCGCAGACAGGTGATTCATCTGCTCCCGAAACTGCTCTGCCAGCAGCAGCCCCAGGTCCTTGGGCAACGGCTCCATCACAGCGCACCTCTCTTATTACCTTAAATATATAAATTCGTGCATTAGCACATATCTTGACCGATAGTATACCAAAATATAGTGGATTACACAAGGAATTTTGTCGAATAAAGTCGAAACTACTACGTTTACCGATAACTCGCCCGTAAATTTATACAGTTTCCCCAGTAAGTTTTCCGTTTTTCCTCTTTTCATTCGGAAAAGATTAGTCTATAATGGAGGCGCGCTAGAAATAACGAGTTAAGACGCCATTTAGAACAAAGGAGAGATTCATTATGAGCATTAAAGTTGGCATTAACGGCTTTGGCCGGATCGGTCGTCTGGTGTTCCGCGCTGGCATCGACCGCCCCGACATCGAGTTCGTGGGGATCAACGATCCTTTCATGACCCCCGACTACATGGCCTATATGCTGCGCTATGATACCATGCACGGCCAGTTCAAGGGCACCATCGAGTACACCGATGACGCCATCATTGTCAACGGCAAGACCGTGAAGTTCTTCGCCTGCATGGACCCCAAGGACATCCCCTGGGGCGAGGTTGGTGCTGAGTACGTGGTGGAGTCCACCGGCGTGTTCCTGACCAAGGAGAAGGCCCAGGCTCACATCGACGCCGGCGCCAAGAAGGTTGTCATGTCCGCTCCTTCCAAGGACGACACCCCCATGTTCGTCATGGGCGTCAACCACAACACCTACACCTCTGACATGAACTTCGTGTCCAACGCCTCCTGCACCACCAACTGCCTGGCTCCCATCGCCAAGGTTCTGCACGACAACTGGGGCATCACCGATGGCCTGATGACCACCGTTCACTCCACCACCGCTACCCAGAAGACCGTGGACGGCCCCTCCAAGAAGGATTGGCGCGGCGGCCGTGCTGCTGCCGGCAACATCATCCCCTCCTCCACCGGCGCCGCCAAGGCCGTGGGCAAGGTCATCCCCTCTCTGAACGGCAAGCTGACCGGTATGTCCATGCGTGTTCCCACCCTGGACGTGTCCGTGGTTGACCTGACCGTGAACCTGGCCAAGCCCGCCAAGTACGACGAGATCTGCGCCGCCATGAAGGCCGCCTCCGAGGGCGAGCTGAAGGGCATCCTGGGCTACACCGAGGACGCCGTGGTCTCCTCCGACTTCCTGGGCGACACCCGCACCTCCATCTTCGACGCCAAGGCCGGCATCGCTCTGACCGACACCTTCGTGAAGGTGGTTTCCTGGTACGACAACGAGATCGGCTACTCCAACAAGGTGCTGGATCTCATCACCCATATGTATGGTGTGGACCATCAGTAAGTGACCGAAAAAGAACGCGGAAGCCGCTGGCTTCCGCGTTTCTTTTTTTGTCTGTGTCCTTACACCCGGTCCAGAGCGCGCTCCACATCCTCCAGGATGTCCTGCGCGTCCTCGATGCCCACGCTCAGGCGCACCAGGTCGGGAGAGACGCCGGCGGCGGCCAGCTCCTCATCGGTCATCTGCCGGTGGGTGGTGGAGGCGGGGTGGAGGGTGCAGGTCTTGGCGTCGGCCACGTGGGTGGCGATGGAGGCCAGCTCCAGCCCGGCCATGAACCGGGAGGCGGCCTCCCGTCCCCCCTTCACGCCGAAGGAGACCACGCCGCAGGTGCCATTCGGCATGTACTTCATGGCCCGCTCGTGGTAGGGGTCGCCCTCCAGGCCGGGGTAGCGCACCCAGGAGACCTTGGGGTGGTCCTTCAGGAACTTGGCCACCGCCAGAGCATTGGCGCAGTGCTGCTTCATCCGCAGGGGCAGGGTCTCCAGGCCGATGTTCAGGTAGTAGCAGTTCTGGGGGGCGGGGATGGCGCCCAGGTCCCGCATGAGCTGCACGGTGGCCTTGGTGATGTAGGCCCCTTCCAGGCCGAAGCGCTGGGTGTAGGTCACGCCGTGGTAGCTCTCGTCGGGGGTGGTGAGGCCGGGGAACTTGTCGGCGTGGGCGTTCCAGTCGAACTTGCCGGAGTCCACGATGGCGCCGCCCACCGCGTTGGCGTGGCCGTCCATGTACTTGGTGGTGGAGTGGGTGACGATGTCGGCCCCCCACTCAAAGGGGCGGCAGTTCACCGGGGTGGCGAAGGTGTTGTCCACGATGAGGGGCACGCCGTGGGCGTGGGCCGCCTTGGCAAACTTCTCGATGTCCAGCACGGTGAGGGCGGGGTTGGCGATGGTCTCGCCGAACACCGCCCGGGTCTCGGGCCGGAAGGCGGCCTCCAGCTCTTCCTCGGAGCAGTCGGGGTCCACGAAGGTGAAGTGGATGCCCATGCGCTTCATGGTGACGGCGAAGAGGTTGTAGGTGCCGCCGTAGATGGAGGAGGAGCACACCACGTGCTCCCCGCAGGAGACGATGTTGAAAATGGCGTAGAAGGAAGCCGCCTGGCCCGAGGAGGTGAGCATGGCCGCGCTGCCCCCCTCCAGGGCGCAGATCTTGGCGGCCACGTGGTCGTTGGTGGGGTTCTGGAGACGGGTGTAGAAATAGCCGCTGGCCTCCAGGTCAAACAGCGCACCCATCTGCTCGCCGGTGGCGTAGCGGAAGGTGGTGGACTGGATGATGGGGATGTTGCGGGGTTCGCCGTTGCCGGGGGTGTAGCCGGCGTGGATGCACTTGGTGGACATGCGCTGCTCGCTCATGGGCGGATCTTCCTTTCCTGGTAAAACTGTTGTCTATCCTACACCCGTGCCGGTCCGCTGTCAATAGGTCCCGGGCTCCAGGTCCGGGTCCAGGGTCCGGTCGGGCTCAATGGGCTCCCCGGTGTCCACCCCTGCGATGGACGCCACCGGTTCTCCCTCGATGAGCAGCTGGACGGCGTCCACCGGTTCCAGCTCCCCCAGGGTGTTCACCAGGGCGTAGATCGTCAGGCGGCCGGCCGTTTGATCGGCCGGCATCCCGTCCAGGAATTCCCGGGACAGGTCCACCGTGCACACCCCGTCTGCCATGGTCACCGCGCGCACCTGGCTGCCCTGTGGCATGCAGGCCGCCAGGCTGTCGTGCTGGGGCCCCTCACACCAGGCGCTCAGCACGGCCTGGGGCAGGCTCTCGTCCTTGGTCTTGGTCACCTGGCGGTACTCCACCCCCAGGTTGGCCTCCCCGCTTCTGGGGTACCAGAGGTTCACCCCCAAGGAGACCGGCTGTTCCGCCCCGCCGTACAGGGACATGTCCTCCGTCCGCAGCTGCTGGATGGCCCGGTAGGGCAGCTCCCGGCCCTCCACGGTGACATAGACCGACTCCACCTCCTCCAGCTGGCAGAAGGTGAGGGCCAGGCAGGCGTCGGCCACCGTCAGGTCCACCCCGGTGAGCCCGCCGAACTGCTCGGACAGGTCCAGGTGGAGCTGTCCGTCGGCCAGGTCCCAGTCCAGCAGGCGCACCCCGTCGGGGAAGGGGGAGGCGAGGGTCTGGTTTTCCGGCGGGCTGAGCAGGGCCTGCATCAGTGCAGACACCTGGTCCTCCTCCTCCCGAAGCAGCCGCGTCTCGCAGGCCACGGCGCTTTCGGCGTTTTCGTCCCCCAGAGCGGAATAGTAGATACTGTAGCTGGTGCCGCTGCTGCCCACGCTGGCGGGCTTGGCGCAGCCCCCCGCCTGGGTCAGCATGCAGAGCGTGAGCACCAGCAATCCCGCGCGCTTCATGTCCCCTCGCCTCCTTCCTCCTGCCAGCGGGGGAAGCAGACCTGAAAACAGGTCCCCTCCGGCTCCCGCCGGTGGACGGTGATGCTGCCGCCGTGCTGGCGCACGGTGTCCCACACGATGGACAGGCCCAGTCCGGTGCCGCCGGCGGCCCGGGAGCGGGCCTTGTCCACCCGGTAGAACCGGTCGAAGATCTTGGGCAGGTCCTCCTCCGGGATGCCCACGCCGCTGTCCTCCACCCGCAGGACCACCCGGTGGGCCTCCCCCGTCAGGTAGACCCACACCGTCCCGCCGGGCAGGTTGTACTTGACGGCGTTTTCCATCAGGTTGAAGGCCACCTGATACAGATCGTCCTCGGTGGCCCGCACCAGGCAGCCGGGCTGGAGGTGGAGCTCCAGCGCCACCTCCACCGCCCGGGCCAGGGGGGAGAGCATGTGCTCCACCCGCTCCACCACCGCCGCCACGTCCACCGGGCCGGTCTGGACCGGCCGGGCGGTGTCCAGGCGGGTGAGGGTGAGCAGCTTTTCGGTGATGCGGGTCAGGCGCTCGGCCTCCTCCCCGATGTCGGAGACGAACTCCCGGGCGGTCTGGCTGTCCATGTGCTCGCTCTGCAGGATGGAGTCGGCCAGCAGGCGGATGGAGGCCAGGGGGGTCTTGAGCTCGTGGGAGGCGTCGGAGACGAAGCGGCGGCGCACCTCCTCGGTGGTCTGGAGGCGGCCGGTGAGCTCGTTGAACTCGTCGGCCAGGCGGCTGAGCTCGTCCCCGCCCTTCATGTCCACCCGGTGGCTGTATTCGCCCTGGCGCACGGTATGGATGGCCCGCAGCAGCAGGGCGATGCGCCGGGTGAGGGCCTTGGAGAAGATGAGTCCCAGGACGACGGCCACCAGGCACACCACCGCCGAGACCGAGCCCAGATTGGTCTGGATGCCCTGCAGCAGTGCGCCCTGGTCGCTGTCATAGTCGTAGAGGTAGACCGCCCCCTGGGTCATGGAGCGGTAGGTGATGGGCACGGCGGCCCGGCTCTGGAAGGCGCCGTCGGCGTACTCCGAACGGAACACGTCGTTGCCCCGGAGGGCGGAGGCCACCTCCCAGAACAGGGCGTACTGGCCCAGGGTATCCTCCCGCCGGCTGCCCTCCTGGCAGTCGTAGAGGATCACGCCCCCCGGCCCGGTGACCACCACCCGGCTGGCCTCCACATTGAGCAGGGTGACCACCTGGCTCACCCCTTCGGCGGTGAGGGTCTCCGGCCCGGCCAGGGCGGAGGCCAGCACCGAGGCCTGGTTCTGCATGGAGGTCTGCTTGGAGCGGTAGATGAGCTCCTGAGAGATGAGCAGCGGATAGGTGTTGAGAAACACCAGCACCGACACGATGATGACCGCGTAGGTCAGCACGAATTTGGCCTGGATGGAGCGCCAGAAGGGCACGCGTCTGGCCCGCTCGCCCTGCTTATCCATTCTTGAGATAGTAGCCCACGCCCCACTTGGTCAGGATATACTGGGGGTTGGCGGGGTCCAGCTCCAGCTTTTCCCGCAGGCGGCGCACGTGTACGTCCACCGTGCGGTAGTCCCCGGCGTACTCATAGCCCCACACCACATTGAGCAGGTTCTCCCGGCTGTACACCCGGCCGGGGTTGCGCATGAGCAGCTCCATCAGGTCGAACTCCTTGGCGGTGAGGTCCACGCTCTGCCCGTTTTTCCAGGCGGCCCGGGCGTCCCGGTCCAGCACGATGTGCCCCACCGTCAGCTGGTTGCCGTTGCCCTTCTGCTGCATGGCGGCCATGCCCGCCCGGCGCAGCAGGGCCCGCACCCGGGCCTTGAGCTCCAGGATGTTGAAGGGCTTGGTGATATAGTCGTCCGCCCCGCACTCAAAGCCGACGATCTTGTCGGCATCCTCGCTGCGGGCGGTGAGCATGATGATGGGCACATTGGAAAACTCCCGGATGCGCATGCAGGCCTGTAGCCCGTCGATCTTGGGCATCATCAGATCCAGGATGATCAGGTCGAAGCCGCCGCTGCGGGCCAGCTCCACGGCCTCCTCCCCGTCGTACCCCACCTCTACCTGATAGCCCTCGCTCTCCAGGTTGAACTTGATGCCCTTGACCAGCACCTTTTCGTCGTCCACGACCAGTATCTTCATCTCGTATCCTCCCCCGTGGTCACATAATCGATGAGCCCCTCCAGGATCCCCTCGCCGATGCCGTCCACTTCGGTGAGCTCCTCCGGCGTGCGGAACGGCCCGTTGGCCTGCCGGTAGGCGAGGATGGCGTCCGCCCGCTTTTCCCCGATGCCCGGCAGGGTCATCAGCTCCTCCCGGCCGGCGGTGTTGAGGTCCACCTTCTCCCCACTCTCCAGGGCCTCCTCTTTGCTCTGGGGCTGGGGCGTGGCGGTGGGGGCCGGCAGGAGCTGGGGCGTGGACTGGACCAGGGTGCGCTCGCTCTCCACCCGCACGGGCTGGGCCGCGGCGTTCCCCCGCAGGAACCACCCCGCCGAGAAGGCCACGCACACCGCCGCCAGCAGTACGGCGGCAAATTCCAGCCTGGAAATCTTCATATCTTCTACCCGCCTTCCCCGTTGCGTCCCTGCCCGGTCTTTGCTATAATACAGTAGACATAATACATTATACCACAGATATGGGGAGTTTCCTATGAAAAAATCACGCCTGCTATCCTTTTTGTTGACCGCCGCCCTGCTGGCCGGACTGCTGGCCGGCTTTGCCTCCGCTGCGGAGGCGGAGTCGGGCGGCAGCCAGATCCTGGCCTCCATGCACGTGGACGCCAAGGCCGCCATTCTGGTGGATCCCAACACCGACGAGATCCTCTATGAGCAGAACGCCCACGACAAGATGTACCCCGCCTCCATCACCAAGGTGATGACCTGCCTGCTCACCCTGGAGGCAGTGGACCGCGGCGAGCTGAGCCTGGAGCAGGTGGTCACCGCCAGCGACAATCTCCACGCCGGCATCGGCGAGGGCGCTTCCACCGCCGACATCAAGGCCGGCGAACAGCTGCGCATCATCGACCTGCTGTACGCCGCCCTCATCCCCTCGGCCAACGAGGCCTGCAACGTGATGGCCGAGGCGGTCAGCGGCAGTGTGGAGGACTTTGTGGCCCTGATGAACCAGCGGGCGGCGGAGCTGGGCATGGAGGACACCCACTTTGCCAACACCCACGGCTACCACAACGACGACCACTACACCACCGCCTATGACATCTATCTCATGTGCAAGCAGGCCATGAAAAACGAGACCTTCCGCACCATCGTCTCCTCCCTCAACTACACCATGCCCGCCACCAATATGCACCCGGAGGAGCGGATCGTCCGCTCCACCAACGCCCTGATCTCCAACTTCCGCGTGGCAGGCTACCTGTACCAGTACGCCACCGGCATCAAGACCGGCCACACCAACGAGTCGGGCTACTGTCTGGCCGCCTCGGCCAGCAAGGACGGCCGGGACCTGATCTCGGTGGTCATGGGCTGTGAGCGGGAGCCGGGCACCACCGGCAGCGAGGGCTTCATCTACTTTGACGAGACCATCCGTCTGTTCGACTGGGGCTTTGACAACTTCTCCACCCAGACCATCCTGGACGACACCAAGATGGACGTGGGCGAGGTGGCGGTTACCCTGTCCAAGGGGGTCAACAGCGTGGCCCTGCGCCCGGAGGGGGAGCTGACCGCCCTGTTGCCCAACGACGTCTCCCCCGAGGACTTCACCTTTGAGACCACCATCCCCGCCCAGACGGTGGAGGCCCCCATCGAGGAGGGCCAGCAGCTGGGCACCATCCGGGCGCTCTACAACGGCCAGGAGTACGGCACTCTTCCCCTGGTGGCCAACGTGTCGGTGGAGCTGGACCCCTGGCTCTACCGGCTGGACCGGATCCAGAAGTTCTTTGACCAGCTGTGGGTCAAGGTGCTGCTGGTGGTCATCCTGGTGGTCATCGTGGTGCTCATCCTGCGCCAGCTGTTCTTCCGGCCCCGCCGGGGCCGCCGGGGCGGCTATTCCTACGGCGGCCGCTCCTCCCGGTACACCGGCAGCCGCCGGCGCCGGTAAGAAAACAAAAAAGCGGGACTGCACAAGCAGTCCCGCTTTTTTTACGCCTCCGGCAGGGCCTCACGCAGCGCGTGGGCCAGCTGGTCGGGGCAGGAGGTGGATTTGAAGCCGCAGCGGATGCCTTCCATCCGGCGCACGGCCTCCTCCACCGTCATGCCCTCCACCAGCCGGGAGATCCCCTGCAGATTGCCATTGCACCCGCCCTGGATCTGGCAGGAACGGATCACGCCGTCCTCTACCTCCACCGTCATATGCTGGGAGCAGACCCCTTTGGGGCGGTATTCGATCTTCATGTCCGGTTGCCTCCTCTTGTTGCATCAACAGCCAACATCTTAGCACAATTTGGCTGGGATTGCAATTGCCGCTTCTGGTGTGCTATAATGATTCCCAGTTGGGTCCTATGAAATTCGGAACCGGGAGGTGAGGCGGTTGGCACCCAGTACCAAGCTGGCCCTGGCGGCTTCGCTCAAGCGGCTGCTGCAAAAGAAGTTTCTGGACGACATTACGGTCAAGGAGATCGTGGAGGACTGTCAGGTCAACCGTCAGACCTTCTACTACCACTTTCAGGACATATACGATCTGCTGCGCTGGCTTCTGGAGCATGAGACCGAGCAGGCCCTCCAGGGCACGGAGAGCTGGCAGCAGGCCCTGCTGGCCGCCTTCCACTATGCCCAGGAGAACCACGTGACGGTGTATCACGTGTTCCGCTCCAGCGGGCGGGACCACCTGGACTGCCAGTTTTTCAGCCTGACCCGTTCCCTGGTGTCCACCGCCTTTGCCCAGCGCACCCAGGACCTGAACCTGGATGCGGCGGATCTGGATTTTCTCATTGATTTTTACATGTACGCCCTGTCCGGCATCCTGATGAGCTGGCTCTCCTCCGACATGCGGGAGGACCCGGAACAGATCGTGGCGCGGGTGAGCCGCCTGCTGGACGGGGAGTTCCGCCGGGCGGCGGAGCGGTTTGCCGCCCCGGGGGATTAAAAGAAGATCAGGGAGAGCACCACGGTGATGACCCCGCAGATCCCGATGGCCAGTCCGCTCATGGCGCCCTCGGTCTCCCCCAGCTCCAGGGCCTTGGAGGTACCCACCGCGTGGGAGCAGGCGCCGATGGCCAGCCCGGCGGTCATGGGGTCTTTGACGCGGAACAGCCGGATGAGCAGCGGCGCGCTGATGCTGCCGAAGATACCGGTGAGGATGACGGCCACCACCGTGATGGGGACGATGCCGCCGTGCATCTGGGCGATGCTGGTGGCGATGGGGGTGGTCACCGACTTGGGCAGCAGGGAGGCCGTGACCGCCTCATCCAGCCCGAAGAGCCGGCAGAGCAGCCAGACGCTGCCCATGGACACGGCGGAGCCCACGGTGCACCCCACCAGGATGGGCAGCCAGTTGTGCTTGAGGATGCGCAGCTTGCCGTAGATGGCCACGGCCAGGCAGGCGGTGGCGGGGGAGAGAAACAGGTTTATAAGGCTGCCGCCCTGGTCATAATCCTCATAGGAGATGTGGAACAGCAGCAGCACCCCGATGACCAGCACGATGGCGATCAGCAGGGGGTTACAGGCCGTAAGGCCTGTTTTTTTCTGGATTTTGACGCCGATCCAGAAGGCGACGATACTCAGGGCGATCCCGAAGAAGGGGGAAGCGGTCAGTTCAGCCATGCTTTTTCCTCCTCTCCAGCATGCGCAGGGTGGCGCGGATGCTCAGGGCGGTGGCCCCGAAGGTAAGCACCATGGTGATCAGGCAGATGATCACCAGCTGCACCGCGCAGCTCTGGAGCACATCCACATAATTGAGGATGCTCACCCCTGCGGGCAAAAAGAAAAAGGCCATGTTGGCCAACAGGAAATCCGCTTTTTCCCGGATGTGCTCCAGCCGGACCACACCGCTGATGAGCAGCACCAGCAGCAGGATCATGCCGATGACGCTGGCGGGAAACGCGAAGGGAAGGATCGCCTCTATGATCTGGCTGACCCAGCACACGGCGAAAATGACGCCGATCTGACAGATGATCTTCAACTTTGGACTCGCCTCCTGTTTCTAACGAACGCAGGTAATTCTAGTCCAAAGCGTTTGGTTTGTCAACGGTCATACCCCACAGTTTCCCACCCCTGTTTTCCCCCTACCTTTTACGCCCGCGGCCCCGTGTCTGGCGGGGCCGCGGGCGTCGGGTCAGCGCTCTTTGCGCTGCAGCTGGAGCCGATCGGCGATCATGGCGATGAATTCGCTGTTGGTGGGCTTGCCCTTGGCGTTGCTCACGGTGTAGCCGAAGTATTTTTGCAGCGTCTCCAAATCGCCCCGGTCCCAGGCCACCTCGATGGCGTGGCGGATGGCCCGCTCCACCCGGGAGGCCGTGGTGCCGAAGCGCTTGGCCACCTCCGGATAGAGGATCTTGGTCACCGCGTTGATGACCTCCATGTCCTCCACCGCGATCAGGATGGCCTCCCGCAGATACTGGTAGCCCTTGATGTGGGCGGGCACGCCGATGTCGTGGATGATGGAGGTGACGGTGCTCTCCAGGTTTTCCTCCCGGATGCTCCGGCCCTTCTCCTCGCCCTCTCCGCCGGCCATCTGACGGATGCGCTCCATCAGCGCCGACATGCGGCAGGGCTTCATCATATAATAATCCGCACCCGCAGATGCGGCCAGTTCCGCCATATTGCCCCGGGCAAAGCCGGACATGATCAGCACTTTGGGCCGCTTTTCCAGCTCCGCCAGCTCGCCCAGCACTTCCAGCCCGTCCATCCGGGCCAGGACCAGATCCATCACCAGTACGTCCGGCTCCGTCTCCTGTACCAGGCGGGTCGTATCGGCCCCGTCGCCGGTCTCCCCCACCAATTCCAGGTCGCTCTCTTCCGCCAGGGCTCCCGCAAACAGACGGCGGAATTCCTCGCTGGCGTCGGCCATCATAACTCTCTTCCTGCTTTCCACTCTTGACACCCTTTCCCGCAGGTCGCCCTGCGCAGCGTTTGCCAGCCTGGCCAAGGCTGCTTACCGGTTGCCTATAATTTACCATAATCAGACAGCGAACGCAAGGGTTTTACTGGAAATTTATGGTTATTTCTCCTCGACACCGTTCGACTTTTCACCCGCTTTTTGGACAACCTTCCACCCTTTCCGGCCCTTTCCAGCACCCGTTCGGGCCCTTTTCTTTTTCCAGTGTATGGAAGCAGTTTCCAGTAACTGGCGAATCCTTTCCAGCCAGCCGCGGATCGGAACCGGTCCCACAGACAAAGCAGCCCACACCGAAACGGTGTGGGCTGCTTTGTTCTTAGGCGCCCTCCAGCATAGTTTCGATCAAAATGCCGTATCCTTGAGTTGGATCATTGACCAGCACGTGGGTCACGGCGCCCACCAGCCTGCCGTCCTGGAGGATGGGCGAGCCGCTCATGCCCTGGACGATGCCGCCGGTGGCCTCCAGCAGCTCCGGGTCGGTGACCTTGAGCATCAGGTTCCGGGTGTCATTCTCTCCCTCGGGGTAGATGCGCACGATTTCCACATCGTAGTCCTGCACCTGGTCCCCGGCGATGTTGGAGCGGATGGTGGCCGCGCCGGTGTGGACCTGGCTGCGGGTGGCCACAGGCACCGCCTCCAGCCCCTGGGTCAGCTCTTCCCCGGCCAGGGTGCCGAACACACCCCGGTCGGTGTTGGCGTAGAGCTCACCCAGGTCCCGGTCGATCTGGAACGCCCCCTGAAGCTGTCCGGGTGCCCCCTTTTCCCCTTTCTGGATGTTGGTCACTTCGGAATAGAGGATGGAGCCCGACTGCAGGGGCATGAGTCTGGACGTATCCACATCGTTGATGCCGTGGCCCAGCGCGCCGAAGACGCCCGAGTCGGGATCGCAGAAGGTCAGCGTACCGATGCCCGCCATGGAGTCCCGGATCCAGGCCCCCAGCTTGTACTGCCCGTCGCTGCTGCACTGGACGGCCTGAGCGGTAAGCTGTATGGTCTTGTCGTCCCGCAGGGCCCGGATGCTCATGCTCTGGCCGGCCACCTCCTGGAGCACGCTCTGCACTTCCTCAATGCTGTCCACTTCTTCCCGGTTGATGTGGGTGATGATGTCCCCCTCCTTCAGTCCGCAGTCCTGGGCGGGGGTATGGGCGCCGTCAGAGGCGTCCACCGCCGAAAAGCCCACCACCATCACGCCGTCGGAAAAAAGTTTGATCCCCACCGTCCGGCCCATGGGGATCACCGTCTCAGGGATCTCCGCGGCCCGGGCGGGGGCGGCCAATCCCCACGCGCTCAGCATGAACACCACCGCCGCCAGGAGCGCCGCTTGCCGGCGCCCCCCTTTTTGTTCCACCTTCATGCAACCACCTCTGTTTTTTTGATCTGGATCACAAAAACGACGCGCCGCCGCGCCTGATGTTAATATGACCAAAATCCGCGCCGCGGTCTCTGGGAATGAAACGCTGTTTTGCCTTGGAAGGGCTTTCCACTTCCCGCGCGGCGGTCGTTGCGGCCGTATGGGTGGCAAACTCTTTTTGCAATGCCGTTTTTTACTGTTTTTGGTCTGTTTGCATGCGCCGTACATATCTTCTTTATAAGAAGGAAAAGGGGGTATGCGCTATGTCGCGCCTGAACAAAAGCACGCTGCTGTTTTTTGCCGTCGCCACCCTGCTGGGCTCCTGCCTGCACTTTGTCCACGCCCTGTTCCCCAACCCGGTGACGGCCCTCTTCTCTCCCGTCAACGAGAGCCTCTGGGAGCACCTGAAGCTGCTGTACTGGCCGTGCCTGGTCTCCGCCCTGCTGCTCTGCCGCCGGGAGCCGGAGCGCTTTGCCTCCCGGGCCCTGGCGCTGGTGCTGCTCTGCGCGGCCATGCTGGTGGTGGGCTATGTCTATCACGTGGCCCTGGGCGGGGACTCGCTGTTTTTTGATGTGGCCCTCTATGTGTTGCTCATGGCCGCCTTTTTCGTGCTGCCCTGCATCTGGGCGCCCATCCAGGCGCCCGCGCTCCGATTCGTGGCTCTGCTGGCCCTGGTGCTGCTGGGGGCGGCCATCCTGTTCTGGTCCTTCCGGCCCCCTGTTGGGATCCTGTTTACCGATCTTTCCGCCTGAAATGCGCCGCAGCGGCCCGCCTCTTTCCAGAGACAGGCCGCTGCGTTTCTTTTTTCCACAATTGGTTGTCCGGTTGTGTACAACCTTGGGACCAAACCCGCCCTCAGTAAGGAGGGATTCGTATGGCAAATTATACCGAACATTATCATCTGCACCAGTGGGAGCCGGAGGACAGCTTCCTCCGCACCGATTTCAACGAGGACCTGGCCACGCTGGACGCCGCCCTCAAGCAGCTGGACACCGACCTGGGCGCCCTGGTGGTCTTCGGCTCCTACACTGGCGACGACACGGAAGAGCGGGACATCAACCTGGGCTTTGCCCCTGCGGCGGTGTATTCCTGTACCGACAGCGGCATCGCGGGTACGGTGGAATCCTATCACTACACCTATGGCGGCCTGGCCTTTTCCGGCCGGCCGGTGACCAGCAGCAAGGAAAGTGTGATCGCCCTCACCGCCTCTGGTTTTCACATCTCCACTCCCCACAGCGACGCCCGGGCCAACCGTTCCGGCCAGACCTATCACTACGCCGCCCTGCGCAAATAAAAAAGGACCGCCCCAAATGGGGCGGTCCTTTTTTACGTTTCGTTTGACTCGGTATTCGTTCCAGGAACGATTACACGATGTCGCACTCGCCGCTGGTCTCCACCAGGATGGTGGTCACGATGCCATCGGTGTCGGTCACGATGATGGCGTTAGCGTAGCCGTTGATGGAGTCGAAAGCGTTGATGCCGATCTCGTCGCCAGCCTTGTTGCCGTCAGCGTTGACGTAAACGATCTTCACATCGTCGTCCACAGCCTTGGTCACAGCGTCGCCGCTGCCGACATAAGCGCCGTCCTTCTTCTCCACGGAGGTGTAGTAGGTCAGCAGCTGCTCGGACTCATCGTAGCTCTTCACATAGATCTTGGTGCCGATGGCGCCGTTGCGGGTGAAGACGGTGTTGTCAGAGTAGGTGTCGTCGGAGGTGGGGTTGTACTTCACCAGGTCGCCCACGGACAGGGTGTCGTTGCTGCCGGTGGCCAGGATGTTGACAGTGCTCTCAGCACCAGTCCACACGCTGTACTGGTTGTAGTACTCGCCGTCGCCGATCTCAACAACGCCCTTGTTGGCGGTCACGATGCCGTACACAGCGCTGGAGGTGGCGCCGGAAGGCTCAGTAGCCAGGTCGATGAACGCGGCCACAACCTTGCCGTCCACGGTCACGGCGGTGTACTTCACGTCGTTGGTCTTGATGTCGCCCAGAGAACGGATGTTGTAGGCCTTGTAGGAAGAACCGGTCACATCCACGCCCTTGTCGCTGACCTCAGCGAACAGCACGCAGTCAGCAGCAGTGACGGTGCCCTCGAGGGTCTTGGCGGTCTTGTTGTAGAAGTTCACAGTGCTGGTCTTGGCGTCAGAGTAGGCAGCCTTCACGGTGACCTTAGCGCTGGAAGCCTCGCCGGTCCAGGTGACGATGTCACCCTCGGCAATGGTCTTGCTGGGGCTCTTGTCGCTGACGGTCAGAGTGGTCTTGGTGCCGTCGGCAGCCATGACAACGACCTTCAGGGGGCTCAGGGTGCTGTCGACAGAACCGTCGTTCTTGTCAACAACCAGGGAGTAGTTGCTGGCGGTCTCGCTGGTCTTCACAGCGGCGGCCACGAAGCCGTTCACCAGGTACAGGGTGTAGTCAGCGTTGATGTCGCTGGTGCCGAACTTGGTGGTACCGGTGTCGCCGGCCACGGAAGCGGGCATAGCAGCCTTGTTGTACACCTCATAGGTGGTGCCGTCCAGCACGACCTTGGAGGAGGTGTCAGCGTTGTTGGCGGTGTAGCCGGTGACCTTGCCGGAGACGGACTCAGCCTTGGTCACGACGTACTGGGTGTTGTCGCCGTCATACAGCTTGGAAACCACGACCACGTCGTTCTTGGCGATGTCAGCGTAGATGTCGTTGTCCTCGATCTCGATGGCGCCCACGCCGGAGATGGTGACCTTCTCGCTGTTCTTAGCAGTCACGGTGCCCAGGGTGTACTCGGTCAGGTAAGCCTTGGTGATCTTGCCGTCGGAGTTCAGGATGAACTTCACGCTGTTGCCGTTCTGGCCGGCCAGAGACTCGAAGGCAGCCTTGTAGGTCTTGAAGCTGGTGGCAGACTCGGAAGCGTCAGCGTCAACCACGATCTCCTCCTTGGCGCCGAAGTTGCGAACCACGGCGGTGGTGGCATCGTTGGTAGCGTCGATCACGCTGTAAGTAGTGCCGTCAACCTTGATCTTGCCAGCGGTGGTGTAGCTGGTGGAGATCTGGTCGGGAGTGGCGTTAACCACGCTCACACCGTCGGTCTTGTAGACGCCATAGATGGTGTCCTTGGAGTCGGGCTGGTTGGCCACGCCGCCGGTGCCGTCCTTGAAGATAACCTTGTACTCCTCGCCGATGTTGGAGATAGCGATCTCAGCGGGGAAGGAAGCGCTGTTGCTGCCCTCAGTCTCGGTGGTCAGCTTGCCAGTGACCTGGACATAGCCGTCCTTCAGGCTCAGGGAGTTGGCGTTGCCGTCGAAGGTACCCACGAACACCTTAGCGCCGAACTTCTGGCTCAGCAGGGTGGTGTTCTTGGACAGGGAGTAGGTGTAGGAAGTGGTGCCGTCGCTGTTCTTGGTGGGGGTCTTCTCCATGATGTAGGCGTTCAGAGCGTTGTAGATCATCTGAGCGGCGTCGTCACGGGACAGAGGAGCAGAAGCCTGCAGGCCCTCCAGACCGTCATACAGACCAGCGTCGTTGGCCTCACGGTTGGTGTTGATCTCCCAGTCAGCGCCGGTGAAACCAAACACGGTGCTGTCGTAGCCCAGGGCGACCAGCAGCATCTTAGCGGCCTGAGAGCCGGTGATGTTGCCAGTGGGGTTGAAGCGGCCCTGACCGTCGCCAGCGATGATGCCCATGCTGGAGCAGTACTCGATGTAGGTCTCAGCCCAGGTGCCCTTGATGTCGGAGTAGGTGGGGGTGGTCTTGGTGCCCAGGACAGGCTCAGCGCCACCGTTCAGGGCCAGAGTGATCATCTTGGCCATGGACGCACGGTCGACCAGCTGGTCGGGGCCGTAGGAGCCGTCGGGCAGGCCGTTGATGATGCCGAGGGTGCTGACCATCTCAACAGCCTCAGCGTTGGTGATGCTCTCTTTATCGGTGAAGTCCGCAGCGCTGGCGCCGACAGAAACCATGCCGACCAGCGTAGCGGAGGCCAGCACCAGGGAGAGAGCCTTCTTGAGGTTTCTCATTTGGAATGCCTCCTTCAAAGTTTTGAGGTTTAGAAAACACGTTTCTTCCCTTGCCTCTGGCATGATAATAAATCATCTTGCGGCAAAGGTCAACCCGTTAACGGCATTTGTAACAAAGCTGTAAAACAACCGCCGGGCTTTGCCAAAGCCTCCAACACCAACCGTTTCCCGGTATATATATAATGTATGCGCCCGGTTTTTGCCCCCGCCGCCGTCCGCCGGACGGCCCACCCCCTCCCCCGAAGACTCTGAAAAATTCTGTTGCGCGGGAATGAACTTTTTCGCCGCTTGAGCGTCTTATAATAACAGCAGTGGAAAATTTAAGGTTTTATTAAGAAGTTGTCACTGCTTTGTAATGTCAACCGCTACAGGCTGTGTTACAATGACAGAGAAGACCAATCAAGGGAGGAAGAAACATGACGCAGCAACAGACACCGGCGGCGGAAGTACCCGCTCAGACCAGGACCACCCCCCCTGCCGCTCCCACCGGGCCCAAGAAAAAGCGCAAGGGACGTTGGAAGACCGTTCTTACATTTGTAATTGTGGTGGTCGTTTTGGCCGCCGTGGCCGGTCTTTTGTGGTATTTTGTATTCCGCAACGATACCTCCACCGGTGAGGTGATGACCGACTTTGTCTCCGTAGGCTCCATCCAGTCCATGGTGGAGGGCAGCGGCACCACAAAGGCCAAGGACTCTGCCACCATCACCCCCGGCTCCGGCACCATTCTGGAGCTGTACGTCAAGGAGGGCGACCAGGTCACCGCCGGCCAGCAGCTCTACCGCATGGACGACACCGCCGCCCGGGACGCGGTGACCGAGGCTCAGAAGAGCGTGGACAACTGCCAGAAAGAGCTGCAGGCCGTCTACGACAAGATCAACGAGCTGTCCATCAAGGCTCCTCACGCCGGCAACCTGCGTGAGGTGGCCGACCTCAAGGTGGGCGACACGGTGAACGAGGGCGACACCATCGCCACCATCGTCAACGACACCAAGCTCAAGCTCTCGCTCTACTACAGCTACGCCTATGAAAACGACATCCAGGTGGGCCAGACCGCCCAGATCTCCATCCCCGCCATCATGACCCCCCTCACCGGCACGGTGGAGGAGATCAACAAGGTCCGCTTTGTCTCCCAGGAGGGTGCGGTCCACTTTGAGGTGGTCTTTGTGCTGGACAATCCCGGCACCCTCACCGAGGGGATGGACGCCTCGGCCACGCTGACCGCCGCCGACGGCACCCCCATCTATCCCTATCAGAACGGCAAGCTGAGCTATTACGAGACCACCGTCCTGACGGCCAAGGCCTCCGGCCCGGTGGAGAGCGTGAATCTGCTCAACTATGCCGACGTCAAGCAGGGCCAGCTGCTGGTCAAGCTGGGCGAAAAGGACACCGGCGAGGAGATCGCCACCAAGGAGAACGCCCTGCAGGCGGCCCAGGAAAAGCTGAAGACGGCCAATGAAGAGCTGGGCAAATTCAACGCCGTGGCTCCCATCGACGGCACCGTCCTCTCCTGCAGCCTGGTGGCCGGCGAGGAGGTCTCCAGCGGCCAGGGCATCACCATTGCCGACACCTCGGTCATGACCATCGAGATTCAGGTGGACGAGCGCAACGTGCAGTACATCAAGCCCGGCATGATGGTCAACATCGACCAGTACGGCACCCCCTACATGGGCATTGTGGAGAGCGTCTCTCTCACCGCCACCGGTGAGAACGGCGTGGCCACCTTCCCCGCCGTGGTGAAGGTGGACAATCCCGACGGCAGCCTCATGAGCGGCATGTACGTCAGCTACTCCTTTGTGGCCAGCCAGTCGGACAACTGCCTTACCGTTCCGGTCCAGGCGGTCAAGTACGTCAGCTTCGCCAACGTGCAGCTGCCCGATACCCTGGACGCCGATCCCGCCGCCGGCATGCCGGAGGACGGCATGATGGAGGACGGCATGATGGAAGATGGCATGATGGAAGACGGTATGGTGGAAGATGACATGGCGGGCAGCGCGGTGGCCGTGCCTGAGTCCTACACCGGCGGCGCCCACCTCTCTCCCCTGATGTCGGTGTCGGTGGCCGTGCCCATGCCGGACACCGGCATGGATATGGGCGGCAGCGCCGGTATGGAAGGCGAATCCACCGGCGCCATCGTGTGGGTCCGCTCGGAGGAGCCTCCCGTCAACGCCATTCTGGAGCCCGATCCCAGCTGGGAACAGCCTGAGGGCTTCTGGGCCGTCCCGGTCACCGTGGGTCTGGCCGATACCTCCCGGGTGGAGATCACCCGCGGCCTGTCCGAGGGGCAGGAGGTCTTTGTGGGCTACCAGAACCCGGACCAGATGTATTATTAAGAGGACCGCGCCATGCTCATTGATGTAAAAAACCTCTTCAAGATCTACCACGAAGGGGAGGAAAGCGAAGTGCGGGCCCTGGATGGGGTCTCTCTGGAGGTAGACCGGGGGGAGTTCGTGGCCATCATCGGCCAGTCCGGCTCGGGCAAGTCCACGCTGATGAACATTCTGGGCTGCCTGGATATCCCCACTTACGGGGACTATCACCTGGACGGGGTGGATGTGACCGAACTCAGCGACCGGCAGCTGGCCCATATCCGCAACAAGCAGATCGGCTTCATTTTCCAGGGCTTCAACCTGATCCCGGCCCTCAACGCCTGGGAGAATGTAGAGCTGCCGCTCATTTATCAGGGCATTTCCGCCTCCAAGCGGGCCGACCGGGTGGAGGCGGCCCTGGAGCGTGTGGGGCTGGCCGACCGGGCCGGGCACAAGCCCACCGAGATGTCCGGCGGCCAGCAGCAGCGGGTGGCCATCGCCCGGGCCATTGCCACCCAGCCGCCCATCATCATGGCCGACGAGCCCACCGGCGCGCTGGACTCCCGCACGGGCAAGCACGTGCTGGAGATCCTCCACGGCCTGCATGAGGAGGGCTCCACCATTATTCTCATCACCCATGACAACGGCATTGCCGCCACCGCCGAGCGCATCGTGCGCATCTCCGACGGGCATATCCTCTATGACGGCGACAGAGAGGGGGCCTTCCAGTGAATCTGACCCAAGCCTTCAAGATCGCGGTAAAATCCATCGCCGCGAAAAAGGGCCGCTCGGCGCTGACCATGCTGGGCGTCATCATCGGTCTGGCGGCCGTTATCATCCTGGTGTCCTACGCCGAGGGCCAGAACCGCCAGATGCGGGAGTACTATGAGAGTCTGGGCAGCAACGTAGTCAACATTGACGCCTGGAGCAACAAGGATCTGACCAAGGAGCTGACCGACTACTGTCTGGAGGATCTGAACCAGTACATTCTGGGCGTGACGCCCAACCTGCAGGTCTGGAACCAGACGGTGCTCAAATACGGTGCCAAGACCCTGGACAGCTACCAGACCAGCTGGGAGGAGAGCCCCCAGCTCACTATGGGCAACGAGGCCTACTCCCTGTGCAACAACTACACCATTGCCAAGGGGCGGGACATCTCCTTCCTGGACGTGGAGCAGTACAGCCAGGTGTGCGTGCTGGGCTCCAAGATGGCCGAGCTGCTCTTCAACTACGTGGACCCGGTGGGTAAGGAGATCACCATCAACGGCGTTCCCTTCACGGTGATCGGCGTCTTTGCGGAAAAGGACCCCAACAACATGTCCGGCATGGACAAGATCGTTCTGGTCCCCTACACCATGAACCGGGTGCTCACCAAGAGCACCGAGATCACCTCCTTCGTGGCCAAGGCCAAGGACTCGGCCTCCACCACCAAGGCGGTGACCCTGCTGCAGGGCTTTTTGGACAACCTGCTGGGCACCGGCTCGGCCAACGTCTACACCCCCGACCGCTGGCAGGACCAGGCGGAGGAGCAGGACAAGATGCAGCAGCGCTTCCTGGGCGGCATCGCCGCCATCTCCCTGGCCGTGGGCGGCATCGGCATCATGAACATCATGCTGGTCACCGTCACCGAGCGCACCCGTGAGATCGGCATCCGCAAGGCCATCGGCGCCGAGCGCAAGAGCATCATCGCCCAGTTCCTGATCGAGGCCTGCATGATCTGTGGCATCGGCGGTCTGTTCGGCATCGCCGCGGGCTATGTAGGGACGCTCATCGTGGGCAAGCTGTCCTTCCAGATCATCCTGTGGCCCAGTCCAGGGGTCGCGGTGGGCGCCTTCTTCATTTCCGTGGCCCTGGGCGTGATCTTTGGTCTGTACCCTGCCATCAAGGCCTCCGGTCTTCAGCCGGTGGAAGCCCTGCGGGCGGATTAAAAGGAGAGAGAATATGAGACTGAACCGACTGATTTCCTCACTGCTGGCCGCGGCCCTTCTGGCCGGGCTGCTGTTCTGCGCCCCCGCGTCGGCGGCGGGGAGCGCCGCCTTCACCGACATCACCGACCCCGCCGTGGCCGAGGCCGCCGAGATGCTCCGCCTGCTGGGCGTGGTGAACGGCACCGGCGGCACCGCCTTCAACCCCGGCGGCACCCTCACCCGGGCTGAGTTCTGCAAGATGACGGTGGAGATTATGGGCCGGGGCGACGAGGAGCCCGGCCAGCGCAACCGCACCATCTTTACCGACGTGGGCCCCACTCACTGGGCCCGGGGCTATGTGAACCTGGCCGCCTCCATCACCATCGGCGGCTCCACCGGGGAGGACGGCGCCAGCTCGGGCGGCACCCGGCTCATCATGGGCGTGGGTGACGGCACCTTCCGTCCCGACCAGGTCATCACCTATGGCGAGGCCGCGGCCATCCTCCTGCGGGTGCTGGGCTACAGCAACGCCGATGTGGCCACCGGCGGCAACTGGTATGACGGGTATGTGACGGTGGCCGCCTCCGCCGGCCTGTCCGACGGGCTGAGCCTGTCCGGCGGCTCCACCATCACCCGGGGCCAGGCCGCGCTGCTGTTTTACAACCTGCTCTTTGCCAAGCCCAAGGGCAGCACCGAGCTCTATATGACCACCCTGGGCTGCAAGGAGGCCGACGGCGGCATCCTGCTGGACGTGGACGCCACCGCCCCCGACGGCACCGCCGGCGCCGTCAAGACCACCACCGGCACGTATAAGACCGACCGGGCCGGCGGTCTGGATGAGGCGCTGGAGGGGATGCAGGGCGACCTCATTCTGAATGAGGACGGCATGCTCCTGGCCTTCCAGCCCAAGGAGAACGTCACCAGCCGGTCCGTCAGCGTGTCCGAGTGGGCCTACAACAAGGTCCGCCTCACCGGCGGCGAGGAGCTGGAGGTGGACCCCAAGGCCGTCACCTATCTGGACGGGGAGAAGAAGGTCTATGAGGAGCTGTGGCAGGACCTGAAGCCCGGCACCCCCGCCACCTTCTATTACACCGCCGACGGCAAGATCGACTATCTCTTCCTGCGCACCACCGCCACCGCCGCCTCGGCCATGGTGGCCCGCACCGCCCCCAGCGGCGGGGTCAATCCCTTTGCCGTCCTGGCCGGCGGGGATACCGGCTATCAGCTGTATAAAAACGGCGTGCCCGCCACCGTCTCCGACATCCGGCAGTTTGACGTGGCCACCTACGACAGCGCCTCCAAGGTCATGAACGTGTCCGACCTGCGCCTGACGGGCATGTATGAGAACGTCTATCCCAACACCGACACTCCCGCCCGCATCAAGGTCATGGGTGTGGAGCTGAACGTCCTGTCCAGCGCTGCCCAGGACCTGAGCCACTTCTCCATCGGGGACGTGATCACCGTACTGCTCACCCGGGACGGCCAGGTAGCCGGCGTGGTGGACCCCTCCACCGCCCGCTCCACCGCCGTGGGCTGCGTGGAGAAGATCGACGAGAGCGGCAACGCCACGGTGAAGCTGCTCAACGACGTGCTGCCCGCCCTGGAGGGCAAGACCTCCTACCGCGGGGAGACCGCCACCAAGCTCACCGGCGAGCTGGTCACCGTCTCCTCCTATGAGGTGGGTCAGCTCTCCCTCACCCGCCTGAACAGCAGCGGCGCCGCCGGCGGCGCGCTGGACGTGGCCGGGCGCACCCTGGGCGGCACCGCTCTGGCGGAGAACGTGGTGGTCTACGAGCGGGTAGGCAACGGCCCGCTGGCCGCGGTGGACTATGAGCAGATCACCTGCGCCAGCGTCCCCGCCTCCAAGATCCTCTATGCCTCCAAGGACTACGCCGGGCGGTACAACGTGCTGGTGCTCAACGACGTGACCGGCGACCAGTACTACTACGGCTTCCTCACCACCGACACCGAGCCGGCCGACTCCATCAGCACTCCCCTCTATAACCCGGTGGTCAACCTGAACACCTCCGCCAAGGACGCCACCACCAAGTTCATGGGCACCCTGAACATCCGCCAGAACACCCCCGGCGGCGTGGCGCCCTCTCTGGAGACGGTGAACGGCTCCCCCAAGCTGGCGGGCTACATGTCCCTCAATAAGCTGGAGGGCGTGCGCCGCAGCGAGTTTGACATGCAGAACAAGGTACTCACCAGCAGCGGCATGGTTCTGCCCATCTCCGAGCAGGTGGTGTGCTACAACGCCTCCACCAAGCTCTGGTTCACCGGCGACACCGCCATGGACGCCCTGAACCAGGCCCGGGCCTACTCGGACAACATGACGGTCTATTACGACCGCACACCTTCGGAAGGCGGCAAGGTCCGCCTTGTGGTGGTGGAGTGATCCAAAACCAAAAAGGGACGCCCCGCAAAAGGCACGCACCCATAAGGAAGTAATTTGATTGTCGCAGGGCGGCATGGCTGAAAAGTCATGCCGTCCTGCCTTTTCTTTGCCGTTCCACAGTCTCATTGTCGCCCGGTAGGTTAACTTCTCCGATGAAATTCCAGACCAGTTCGATCTTCTGCCTGCGGTGGCCGCTGGACTTGTCCGGCGCATGGACGATGATCTTCTTTACAAACTCATTGACGATGGTGGGCGTCAATTCCCGGATGCCCACATATTTTCGCACAATGGCTGCAAAGCTGGCAAAATCGGCTTGATCCTGTTCAAAGGTTTCTACTGCGTCCCGCCATGCCTTGACCTGCTCCGTCAGTTCTTTTTGTTCTGCCTCATAGTCAGCGGAGAGTTTCAAGAACCGTTCATGGCTGATTGCCCCGCTGATGTCGTCCTCGTAGATGTGCTTGAAAATGCGGTCAAGTTCGGCAATGCGCTTTTCCGCTTGGGCGATTTCACGCTTGCGCTTCTTGGCGTCTTTTTCGGCTTCTTGGAACCGTTGCTTTCTCGCCGCTTCCTCAAAGGCCATAGCATCATCAAAGAACAGAGCCGTCACATCGAAAATCCGCTGCAACACAAACAGTTTCAGCGTTTCTTCCCGGATAAAGTGCATGGTACAATCACCCGTATTACTCTTATACCGGGAACACCGATAGCAGTCTTGCTGCGGTGTCATGTTTTTACCTGTGGCGAAATGCAGCTTGCTTCCACAGTCGGCGCAGTACAGCAGGCCAGAAAACAACCCTTGCCGTTCGGCTTGCTTGGCCGGGCGGCGTTTGTTCTCCCGCAACTCCTGTACCCGTGCAAAGACTTGTTCTTCGATAATGGCGGGCTGGGTATTGGGGAAAATCCGCTGATTCTCCGGGGCATTATGCAGCCGCTTTTTCAGCTTGTGGGACTTGGAATAGGTCTTGAAGTTCACCGTGCAGCCGGTGTATTCAGGACGCTCCAATATCCCCGCGACAGACTTCGGACTCCATTGATACGGTTTCTCCGGCAGCGGTTTTCCGTCCCGGTGGGCGTAGTGGGCCTTAACCGTCAGGACGTGTTGGGCGGTCAACAGTTTGGCAATCTGCATGGGGCCTTTCCCCGCAATGCACAGGTTGAAAATCCGTTTGACGATCTCGGCGGCTTCCTCGTCCACGATCCACTTCTTTTTGTCCGCCGGGTCTTTCATGTACCCATAGGGCGGATTGGAGCAGAGGTGTTCCCCGGCGTTTCCTTTTGCCCGCATAACGGCCCGGATTTTCTTGCTGGTATCGCGGGCGTAGAAGTCATTGAACAGATTACGGAAAGGGGTAAAATCATTGTCCCCTTTGTCGCTGTCCACGCCGTCATTGATGGCGATATACCGAATATCGCGCTCGGCAAAGAAACTCTCGGTATAGTAGCCCACTTTCAGATAGTCCCGACCCATGCGGGACATATCCTTGACGATGACGGTTCTGACCTTTCCTGCTTCAGCCAGCCGGATCATCTCATTCCAGCCCGGACGGTCAAACGTCACCCCGGAAACGCCGTCGTCGATGAAAAATGTGGGATTAGGGAAACCGTTGTCGGTTGCGTACTTCAAAAGGATTTTCTTTTGATTGGCTATGCTGTTACTCTCGCCGTCCAGCGCGTCCTCTTGGGATAGGCGGGCGTATAAAGCGGTAATGTTGTCGGGATAGTTGGTGTTTGCTGTCATGGTTCATTCCTCCTGTAATGAACGCCCGACAAACAGGTTGCTGCCCTTATTATACTGCGGTTTGTCCTCTTTGTCAGCAGATGCAGCAATGGCTTCCGAGCGGATGAGCCGCACCATTTTGTCATAGAGCGGTTCTGTACCACCGCAGGAAGTATGTACTTCATAGACCGTCCCGCCTAGCTTATAACAGACGGTTTCTTGCAGAGGATTTCCCCGTTTTGGGAGATAATCGCTCTCTTTGGTGCTTTGTTTCCTTTCCATTCCGTTCCCGTCCTTTCCGGGGAAGCCACAACAGAGCAAGCATAGGAAGTGTGGCCACACTTCCGCAAAATCTCCGTTTCCGGCCTGCTGCCGGAGCGGAGATTTTTGCTTGTTGGGAGCTTCCCAAACCCTTGTTTTTTGCTTCGCCAATATTACGCTTGAAAGGACGGAAACTGCCCGCTAAAGAGGTGGAAAAAGTATTTTCAAATCAAAGCAGCCAGTAGCCTGCAAGTTTGCTCCGCAGGTTACTGGCTGTTTTAGCTATTTTGATTTGATTAAGCAAGATTCAAAGAATTGATCCATGTCTGGATTGCTTCTGCCAATACATACTGCTGACGCAATACGGCCATACCTGTTGCCGGAATACTAGGTTCGTATTCCTTTTCTTTTATGTTTTCTTCTAGGTAGGCTTTCAAAGTATTGATATTCTCCTGAATCTCTGCAACGCATGCACGCTGTTTTCCATCCGGTAAAGAATCCAGATTCACAATAACAGCATTGAAGTCCAAGAAAATATTAATTGGCTTTGAAGAGATTTCAAACATGAGCCGTTCAAATTCGGATTCTCCAGCCTCGGTCAGAGAGTAAACTGCCTTTTCCGGCATCTTGCCTTCTTTGACGACTTCGCCCCGGATTAGGCCTTTTTCCTCTAACTGAATTGTCTTTTTATAGATAGATGGGGTGCTGATTTTTACCCATTTAGAGATGTTCCTGTATTCCACCAATTTCTGTATATCATAGGCGCTCATTGGCTCTTTTTTTAACATTCCAAGAACGATTAAATCAATGGTAGCCATGTGGATCACTCCCTTCCACTCCAGTGCGTATTTTGAATGGCAACACTATAAATTATAGTATTGGATTTTATAGTCTTTGTCAAGAGTGGGCGAGACTCCCTTGACAACTACTATAATTTATAGTAGTATAATCGTTACAGTATACTATAATTTATACTACTGTAATTTATTCTTTTAGGAGGAAGTGTCCACAATGAGTAAACGCAACAACAAACTTGAGCTTTTGGGCAGTGCACCCATCCCCAAAGCTCTGATGGCCCTCGGCATACCGATTATGATTGGGATGTTGATTAATGCACTCTATAATCTGGTAGACGCCTATTTTGTGGGCGGTCTGGGCGAAAGTCAAATGGGTGCTATTTCCGTCGTGTTTCCCCTGGGACAAGTCGTGGTTGGTTTGGGCCTTATGTTCGGTAACGGAGCCGCATCCTATCTGTCAAGACTACTGGGGCGCGGAGATAAAGATACCGCCAATAGGGTGGCAAGCACCGCACTATACAGCAGTATTCTGATTGGCGCCATTATCATTCTGTTTTCTACGGTTTTCCTCAAACCAATTTTGGCGATGTTGGGCGCAACAGAAACGATTATGCCGTATGCCCTGACATACGCAAGAATTTATGTGCTGTCCTGTATTTTCAACGTGTTTAATGTAACAATGAACAACATTGTAAGCAGCGAGGGCGCCGCAAAGACGACCATGTGTGCCTTGCTGCTGGGAGCCGTATTGAACATCGGATTGGATCCTCTTTTCATTTACGCTTTGGACATGGGTGTAGCGGGTGCAGCAATTGCCACAGCAATTTCGCAAATGGTGTCCACACTCGTTTATCTAACCTATGTTCTTCGCAAAAAAAGCGCATTTTCCTTCAGTGTAAAAGTGTTTTCTCCTACGGGACAAATGATGGCGGAAATTTTGAAAATTGGAATTCCCACTTTAGTATTCCAACTGCTGACAAGCCTTTCGATTGCGCTGATTAACCGTGCATCCGGCGATTATGGCGATTCGGTCATTGCAGGCATGGGGGCAGTCACGCGAATTACTTCTATGGGAACGCTTGTTGTTTTTGGATTTTTAAAAGGGTTTCAGCCTATTGCCGGATTCAGCTATGGGGCAAAGAAGTTTGATCGCCTGCACAAAGCAATCAAAATCTCAATCATTTGGTCTACCAGTTTCTGCTTAGTCGTGGGTTTGGTGATGGCCGTTTTCTCCACGCAGATTATCTCTCAATTTACAGAGGGAGATACTCAAATGATTTTGGCCGGTCAAAAATCCCTGTTTGCGAACGGCCTTACATTCATTCTCTTCGGTTTCTACACGGTATATTCCTCTCTGTTTCTTGCTCTGGGCAAGGGGGCGGCAGGCTTCTTTTTAGGAGCGTGCAGACAAGGTATCTGCTTTGTCCCTGTCATTTTGTTGCTGCCTATGGTATGGGGCATGAACGGAATTTTGTATGCCCAACCCATCGCAGATGTAATTTCCGTAGTAATCACTATTTTTATGGCGTTGCACCTTCATCAGGAACTGTCCAGGGCTGAAAAACAGGCTATGTCCAATTCGGAAATGTAAGTTACGCCCCTTGACTTTTGCTATTGTCAATAGTACTATTGTTAATAGTAAAAGCCAGAGGTGTCGTTATGTCGTCGATTGATTTAGTCATACTTGGTATTGTATTGGAGAAACCGCAAAGCGCCTATGACATTCAAAAGGATGTGGAGTACCACCATTTTTCCCGCTGGACGAAAATAAGCGTCCCCTCTATTTATCGAAAAGTACTCCAGTTGAGCGAGAAGGGTTATCTCCAAAGCGATATTGTCAAGGGCGATAAGTTTGCGGATAAGGCCATTTATTCTATTACCGATCAGGGCAGAGCATATTTCAAGGAGTTGATGTCCTCTTGCGTCGCTGGCCCAGTACCCTTGCTATTCGATTTCAATGTGGTCATTACCAATTTGAACAAGATGGACAAAGCCGAAGCGTTGGAGCTGGTTTCGGCTTTGCGCCGGAGCATACAGTCCTCGGCTGAATCGAACGAGGGCTATGCGCGGGAATTTGCAGACATTCCTTTGGTTGGGAGAACGATCTTTGAGCAGCAGCAGCTTCTCTATCGCGCTCTTCTGGAATGGCTGGATCACTTTGAAGGGCAGTTCTTAGAAGAATGAGTACAGGCCCCCAAAGCAGTTTGACCATCCTATTTGAAGCTCCGTTTTGGATTGGTCTATACGAAAGAACGGATAATGGCAAGTACGAGGTATGCAAAATCACTTTCGGCTCAGAGCCCGAAGATTATGAGGTCTATGAGTTTCTGTTGAAGAATTGGCACAAGTTGAAATTCAGTCCTCCAATCCAGGCCGAGATAGCCATAGAGCGAAAAATCAATCCCAAACGTATGCAGCGCGAAATTCAAAGCCAACTGCAGGATAAAGGCATTGGAACAAAGGCGCAGCAGGCGTTGAAACTCCAGCATGAGCAATGTAAGCTGGAACGGAAAACCAAGAGCCGTGAGCAGAAAGAGGCGGAGAAAGACCGCCAGTTTGCCATACGGCAGGAAAAGAAGAAAGCCAAGCACAGAGGAAGATAACATGAAGATAGAATGGATTTTATGCCCCTTTTGCGGCAGCAAAACGCGATTGAAAATCCGTGATGATACAGTACTGGAAAACTTTCCACTGTATTGCCCGAAATGCAAACATGAAACCTTGATAGCGGTAAGACAATTGAATCTATCCATCATCCGAGAGCCAGACGCTAAGACGCAGAGCCGATAACTTGCAAGAGTATTTATTCTTGTAGTTATCGGCTTTTTCTATTCCTTAACACATAATCCAATTATCCCGCCCGACGGGGAAAGAAAAAAACCGTTGCCGGGCAGGTTGTTTTTGTGCGCTCTATTTCATATCCCAGCGGCGGTTTTGAGAAATCAAGACCGCCGTTTTTGCTTTGCTTACTCTATGCAGGATCGGCAGTCCACGGAGGAAACCACCATGCTGATACAGTCTGTTTATCAACTATATAGCTTATCAAAAAAAGCTTATCTTCAGCACGGGAAAGGTTTAGACAAAAAGATGTACAATACGGTGTAAGTTATCGGCATATTATGTTTACTTTTGCTGATCTGTTATTGCGGTTTTGCGGTGCGGGCCGAAACTGCCGTATCAACATAGACACAAGGAGTGATGACACCAAGTCTAACTTCTCATTCTCCCGCGGATCGGGGGTGAGAAGATGAAGTACATCTCTGATAGTTATGGAGAACGCTGCCGATTTGACGCTTTCTGCAAAACCGTCCTCCGCAATGAGGCCAAAACCTATCTGCGAGATTTGTGCCGCCAGCGAAAATGGGAAACCCAGTTCAGTGCCTTGTCCCAACATGAAATAGCTGAACTTTGTACCGTAGACGAATACTTCAGCGACAAGTTTGTATTTTCGGCTTTTGGCTATGTTCTGTATATTCAGAGCGAATTAGTGGCCAATTCTTTTGCGAGTTTGCCGGAATGTGAACAGCAGATTTTAATTCTGCATTATGCGCTGGAACTTCCTGACAGAGAAGTGGGTGATTTTGTAGGGATGTCCCGCAGCGCCGTCCAACACCACAGAACAAAGACACTGAATGAACTGCAAAAAGACTTGAAATCCAAAGGAGTGAGAAACTAACATGAAGCAGCCGACTTTTAACGGCAGAGTGCTTTTGCCCGTGGACGTAATTGAGGCCGCCCGTGCAGGTGATTCGTTAGCGTTGGAGCAGATCTTGCGGTATTATGACCGCTACGTCAACAAGATTTGCACGCGAACACTCTATGACAAAAACGGTTTACCGTACATAGGCGTGGATGAGTACATGAAACATCGCTTGCAGGCAAAGCTGACGGAAGCCATCGTAAACAAGAAATAGCAAAGCTAAAGGAAGCCGTCAAAGGTCGAGATGAACGCTCCGCGCCCTTGACGGCTTCCTCCGTCTTTGCTGTGCGGTAACCAAGCGGGCGCAAACAGAAATCTGCTTGCGCCCGTTGCTATTATGGCGTTTGCACCTACGCATTTAGCGGATAGAAAAGCCCGATACCACAGGGCTTTGGGGATAAGAATTAATTGCGAGGAATATCTTACCATTTTTACCCTTGCAAGTGTCGTTTGAAATGCGTAGAAATCCTCTGTGTGTTACTGATAGTTAAGTTCTTAATTAGCCATTGTGATTGAAGATAGTTGTGCTAGCAAATAAGCATCTTTATTTGAGTTTTTAACTTCAAGACGCTCAAGGACAAATTTTTCTGTCTCTGGACTCCAATATATTTTCAATTTATTCTTTGCACGGGTGATTGCCGTATAAAAGATATTATGCGTGATGCGTTCTTCTGCTTCTTTTGTGATAACGATTTTTACGGAGTCGTACTCTAAACCTTGAGCTTTGTGAATAGAAACGGCATACGCGACCTGAAATGGTACAACCGTGGAGTTATTATCATCATCATCTTCGTCAGTACTGCGGATTTTATTAACACTGAAAGAAATAATGGAATTCCCAGATTCAGACTCCCCAATCAGTTCAAAGTCGTAGTCCCACGCATCTATCTCGTTTATTGATTCCTCAAGTTCAATATCAAATTGGATTTGTTGCTCTTCTGGGTGAATCCCAACAATTCTACCTTTTGTGTTGTTATGAATCAATGGAGAAAAGATATTTGATTCATTAAACAGGACTGGATCACCAATTTTATATGTGTTGATTCCCCATACAATACCTTCATTTGGATTGTTGTTCTGCAAAAAGCGGTTAACATTATTAATTCCATAGAGTCCATCGTAATTCAAACAGAGAATAATCTCATCATCGTTGCTATGTTCAAAGATGGATTCATCAAGTTTTGCAACGTAGTCGTTTTTCACTAATGGTTCTAAAATTGCATCATCGAGTCTGCGTACGCGATCCCACACAGTTAGTAAATCTTGATTAGTGGTTCTGTATGGATACGTTAATTCAAACACAGAAGTTGTCGGTACAAACTTTCGCGCAATGCTAAACCAATTTCCAAAGTAAATGGATTCTATCTGATACACATCACCCACTAAGACCAAGAGCTTGAAGTCGGCCTTTTCAAGTACTTGTCTCATATCGTTGTTGCTTACGGTGCTACACTCATCGATAAATAGTATATCGCACTCGGTATTGAGATTTCTTTTTGATAAAAACTTGGCAATGGTATTATATTCGCTGTTGCCCGCAGTTACTTTTCTCCTCATATTATCCACAGCGGGATGAGTGTTTGCCAAAAAGAGCTTATCCTTTTCTCCCCAAAAATTAGCTATATGATTAATTAGGGTAGATTTGCCTGTCCCAGCAGAACCATATACTAATGCAACATGTGATTTTTCAAACATTTGGCGAAGTGCATCTTTTTTGCTTTCATCATCAATAGTGTATGACTCTCGAGAGAGCCATGAGTCAACAGATGCCGTATATTGAGTAACACCAGAAGAAGAGAGCTGTTGCAGCTTTTTTATTATTTCAGCGCTATCCTCAGCATATTCTTTGATATAAATATGGCCCTTATATTCTTCTAGCCTACGTCCAGTGTGTTTATGGTAAAGAGCAGCGTTGTATTTTTGTATCGACTCATCAATATTCTTAAACCCTTCGATTTCCGATTTAGGTGTGAAGAGTTTTCCTTCGATCTCTGTATTATTCTTAATGCACCGGGCTAAGAATTCATGTTCACGATCAGAAGTAGGGATTGAATTAAATAGATCATATATTCTCGGATTATGCTGACGAAGAGAAGTGCAATAAGGCATACGGTCAAAAGGCATACAGCCATAGTTTAGATAGAGATTTGATAAGCCTTCACACCGCTTATTTGAGTACTGCCATTTGATGACTCGATTATTCATTTTATATAACAAATAACGCAATACGTTTGAGCCAGCCTTGTCGTTCAAAATTACCTCTCGACACTGATCCAGAAGGTCATATATTTTGACGGACTTAGCTTGTGCAGTAATATTATTTTTTACAAAATCGTAGTAATCTTGTTCACTACTTACCAACTCTGTCAGAGACATTCTGACGGTTGAAAGAAATTTCATCAGTTCTCTATACTCATTGGAGCTAGTGCTATGCTTTACTCGTGGCCCAAAGATTTCAGAAAGGTTATCCCATTCACACGGCCGAATAGATACTTCATACCCATCTATTATTAAGATAGACATATCTTTATCCAAAATACGAATTATATCATTGTGAATGGAAAACTTTATAGCATAGTTGTCCATGATTTCATGACGAGTAAATGCAATTACTCGATCAAATTTACTTGTATTAGCCGTTGCCGCAGTAAATGTAACCTCATAATATACTTTTTGATTTATAAAGAAAGGCTTGATTTTTTGAACATAATAGCGATCGTTGTATGTTACAGCATAGCTAAATCTGCTTGGTGACTCAATTCTCTCTGCGATTTTCGTGTAATAATCGGATAGTTCAGTATCAGTGTCCAAAGGAAAATCTTCTATATTCTCTAACACATCCAGATTGTATGCCTGCTTAAGATAGAGTTTTGTCTTTAGTAAGTGTTCATAATATTTGAGCATGAGCCGCTCGGAGCCATCTTTGTCTACAGTGTAGTGCGACACAGACTTCTGGAGTAGCTCATGAAATCTATATAAAAAACGCAAATTTCCATGACGTTGCATATCTTTTAGAGCGGCAACATTGAGATTATAATCGTTAGGATTAACATCAGCACCATTAGAAAATGCCTTGATTGCTACATATTCTACAAAATTGCGAATATGACCCAATATGTTTTGGCTCAAAAGACCTCGCTCGGTTGCGCCAAAACGTGCAATGTTGTCACAAATCACGCCACTTGTGTCCAAAATAGCTTTGTCAATTCTTAGCAATATTACCATCTCCTTTTTGCAGAAAATCAAAGTTATAGTCACTGTTATTTTACACCTTTATACTCGAGTCGTAAATCCGCCAAATTTCGAGTGTTTGTGTTTTAAAATAAATTCTTTGAACAGACAAAAAAGAAAAGGAACCGGCGTGCCATTTCATTGCGAAATAACATGCCGGTTCTTTTAGCAACCCTGTTTGTCAGCCGTTAAGTTAGTATAATTTTGATACTTCCTTATTGGTGTTCACCAAATGCGGGGCGTCCCTTTTTTAATGGTTTCTCGCTGTGCTCAGCCGCGCAGGCTCTCGGCCCAGGCGGCGTACTTGGCCACCTTCTCGTCGCACTCGGCACGGGAGGCGCCGTTGGCCAGGATATAGACCTTGACCTTGGGCTCGGTGCCGGAGGGGCGGACGATGAGGCTGGTGCCGTCGGCCATCTCGTAGCGCAGCACGTTGGAACCGGTCAGCTCCATGGTGCTCTTGCTGCCGTCGGCCACGGTGACCACGCTGCCATCCTTGTAGTCCTTCTGCTGGAGCACCGCCACGCCGGCGATCTCCACCGGGGGCTGCTCCCGCAGGCCGGCCATCAGCTCGGCCATCTTCTTCAGCCCGTCCAGGCCGGGCATCACCAGGTTCATGGTCTTTTCGCCGTAGAAGCCGTACTTCTCATAGCACTTCTGGAGGGCGTCGTACAGGGTCATGCCCTGCCCGGCGTACCAGGCCGCCATCTCGGTGAGGGCCAGGGAGGCGGTGACGGCGTCCTTGTCGCGGACGTAATCGCCCAGCATATAGCCATAGCTCTCCTCGTAGGAGAAGATGACCTTGCCCTCGCCGGCGTTCTCCAGCTTGTCCTTCTTTTCGGCCAGGAATTTAAAGCCCGTAAAGGTGTCATAGCACTGCAGGCCGTTGGTCTCGGCCACCTTGCGGGCCATCTCGGTGGTAACGATGGTCTTGAGGGCCACCGGCTTGTCCGGCATCTTGCCGGTGCGGCGCTTGGCCCCGATGAGGTAATCCAGCAGCAGCACGCCGGTCTGGTTGCCGGAGATGGTGACGAATTCGCCCTGGTCGTTGCGCACCATGATGCCCACCCGGTCGGCGTCGGGGTCGGAGCCCAGGATGAAGTCGGCGCCCTCCTTCTTGGCCAGGTCCACCGCCAGGTAGAAGCCCTCCGGGTTCTCCGGGTTGGGGGAGACCACGGTGGGGAAGTTGCCGTCGATGACCATCTGCTCGGGCACGCAGATGACGTGCTTCATGCCCAGGCGGCGCAGGGCCTCGGGGATGAGCTTGTAGCCGGTGCCGTGGAAGGGGGTGTACACCATCTTAAAGGTGTCGGCCACCTGTTCCACCGCGGCCTGGTCGTTGACCTGACCCATGACGTTGGCCAAAAACTTCTCGTCGGTCTCCGCGCCCATGAGGGTGATCCTGCCGCTCTTCAGGGCCTCGTCGTAGTCCATGCGCACGATGGAGTCGAACAGGTCCAGCTCCTCCATCTTCTGGGCGATGGCGGAGGCGTGGTGGGGGGGCAGCTGGGCGCCGTCCTGCCAGTAGACCTTGTAGCCGTTGTACTCCTTGGGGTTGTGGCTGGCCGTTACGTTCACGCCGGCGATGCAGTGGTACTCCCGCACGGCGAAGGACACCTCGGGGGTGGGGCGCAGCGCGTCGAACAGGCGGACCTTGATGCCGTTGCCCGCCATGACGCAGGCGGTCTCACGGGCGAAGGTCTCGGAGTTGTTGCGGCAGTCGTAGCACACCGCCACGCCCCGCTCCATGGCCTCGGCTCCCTCGGCCTTGATGACCTCGGCAAAGGCCTGGGTGGCATGACGGATCACGTGGACGTTCATCTGGTGCAGGCCCACGCACATGGTGCCGCGCAGTCCGGCGGTACCGAATTCCAGGGGCGCGAAGAAGCGGCTTTCGATCTCCCGCTCATCTCCGGCGATGGCCCGCAGCTCCTGCTTCTCCTCTTCGCTGAGGGCCGGGCTGTTGAGCCACTTTTCATATACATCACGATAGGACATGGGACTAACCTCCATTATCTGAAATTCGGACGCAGACATTCCGCCGTCAAGGCGATTATACCACATCCATCCAGATCATGCCACTGCATTTTGTCTATTTGTGGTAAAGCGAGCCCTCCTCGATCTTGAAGCAGCGGTAGATCTGCTCCAGCAGCATGACCCGGGCCAGGTGGTGGGGAAAGGTCATGGGGGACATGGACAGGCGCAGGTCGGCCCTGGCCTTGAGCGCGGGGTGCATGCCGTAGGAGGAGCCGATGAGGAACACCAGGGTGTTGCGCCCGCTGTCCGTCCACTTCTGCAGCCGGGCGGTGAGCTTCTCGCTGGAGAGCAGCTCGCCCTCCACGCACAGGGCCACCACCGCCGCCCCTTTGGGCAGCCGGGCGGTCACCGCCGCCGCCTCCTTCTCCAGGGCGGCGTCGATCTGGGCCTGGGAGGGGTTTTGGGGCAGGCGCTCCTCGGGCAGCTCGGTGATCTGTAGCCGGCAATAGGCCCCCAGCCGCTTGGCGTACTCCGCCGCCCCGTCTATGTAGAACTTCTCCTTCATCTTGCCCACGCAGAGGATGTGCACCGTACTGCCCTTCATACCACGTACCTCCGTCCGGTCTCGCTGCGGGGGGCCACTTCCAACACCACGTGCCCGGCCCCCATGCGCCGCAGGGCGTCGCCCACCACCTGCCGGGCCCGCTCCGGGGTGTTGTTCTCGTGGGAGAGGTGGGCCAGCACCACGGTGTGGGCCCCGTCCTCCACCGCCGCGCAGGCCAGGGCCGCCCCCGCCTCGTTGGACAGGTGGCCCCGCTGGCCCAGGATGCGCTCCTTGAGAAAATAGGGGTAGGGCCCGGACTGGAGCCACTCCACGTCGTGGTTGGCCTCGGCCAGCAGCAGGTCGGCCCCCCGGATTCCCCGGCGCACCTCCTCGGTGACGTGGCCCAGGTCGGTGACCACCGCCGCCTTGCGCCCGCCGGCGCTCAGGGCGTAGCCGGCGCTCTCGGCGGCGTCGTGGGGGGTGGGGAAGCTCTCCACCTCCACCCCGCCCACCTGGAAGCACGCCCCCGGCGCAAAGGGCCGGATCAGCTCCTCCAGGAAGGGGATGCGGTAGCACAGCTGCCGGGCGGTGCCCCGGCTGGCATAGACCGGCACCCGCCGCTGCTTGGTGAGGGTGGTCAGCCCCGAAATGTGATCGGTGTGCTCATGGGTGATGAGCACGGCGCTCAGCGCCGCCGGGTCCACTCCCAGCCCCTTCAGGGCGGTGGTGATCCGGCGGCAGGAGATCCCCGCGTCCACCAGGATATGGGTGTCCCCGTCGCTCACCAGCGTACAGTTCCCGCTGGAGCCGCTGGCCAGGGTGGTCAGTGTCAGCAATGCAAACGCTCCTTTTCACAGAAAAAGGGCGGCGGACTGTGCCGCCGCCCGGATCTTATCCAACTTGTACCTGTTTCTCCTCGTCCGGAGTGATGACCACCCGGATGTCGGCCCCGATGCCCGAGAGCTTGCGTACGATGTCCTCGTAGCCGCGCTCGATGTGGTGAATGCAGCTGATCTCGGTGGTACCCTGGGCCGCCAGACCGGCGATGACCATGGCCGCGCCGGCCCGCAGGTCGCAGGCCCGGATGCGGGCCCCCGTCAGCTTCTCCACGCCCTCGATGACGGCGATCTTGCCGTCCACCTGGATCTGGGCCCCCATGCGGCGGAACTCGTCCACATAGCGGTAACGGTTGTCCCACACGCCCTCGGTGAGCACGCTGGTCCCCTCCGCCAGGCAGAGCACCGCGCCGATCTGGGGCTGCATATCGGTGGGGAAGCCGGGGTAAGGCAGGGTCTTGACGTTGGTGCGGGTGAGCTTGCCGGTGCGGCGCACCAGTACGGCGTCGTCCCGCTCCTCCACGTCCACCCCCATCTCCAGCAGCTTGGCGGTGATGCACTCCAGGTGCTTGGGGATGACGTTCTTGACCAGCACCTCGCCGCCGGTGGCGGCCACGGCGGCCATATAGGTGCCCGCCTCGATCTGGTCGGGGATAATGGAGTAGGCGCCGCCGGTCAGGCGCTCCACCCCGCGGATCTTGATGACGTCGGTACCGGCGCCCATGATGTCGGCGCCCATGGAATTGAGGAAGTTGGCCAGGTCCACCACGTGGGGCTCCTTGGCGGCGTTCTCGATGATGGTCATGCCCTCGGCCAGCACGGCGGCCAGCATGATGTTCATGGTGGCCCCCACGGAGACGATGTCCAGATAGATCTGGGTGCCCATCATGCGGCCCTTTTTGGCCCGGGCGTGGATGAAGCCGCCCCGGACGTCCACATCGGCACCCATGGCCACAAAGCCCTTGATGTGCTGGTCGATGGGCCGGCCGCCGAAGTCACAGCCGCCCGGCGGGGGCACCTCGGCCGAGCCGAAGCGGCCCAGCAGGGCCCCGATGAGGTAGTAAGAGGCCCGGATCTTCCGCGCCAGCTCCTCGGGCACCCGGCGGTTGTGGATGTGGGAGCAGTCCACGTCCACCGTGGTGCGGTTGACCGTGCGCACGTCGGCGCCCAGCTCCTGCAGGATATTGAGGATCAGCGTCACGTCGCTGATCTGGGGAATGTTCTCAATGCGGCAGACCCCGTCCACCAGCAGGGCGGCGGGGATGATGGCAACAGCGGCGTTTTTCGCGCCGCTGATATCGACCTCTCCATAAAGCGGTTTCCCGCCGTGAATCACATATTTTGTCAAAGCTACAACCCTCTATTCCTTCCGCCCCGGGCCATGGGCGCCGGCGGCGAGGTCCAACATCCGGCGCAGGGCCGGACCGATAATTGCAAATTTCAGGCGCTTCTTCCGCAAGCGCGCTCTAACGCCCATATAGTATACCATATCTCTGTGTAAAATCAAAGCAAATTTCTCGTATGGTCTGATTTTCGGCACGCAGTCTCCTGTCGGGTATATTCACCTTGCCCAATTTGGACGATTCTATACCTTTTTTTATTATGTCGACCATGCTCCGCTCAAAAAGGCCCGCCGGACCTGCGTCCGACGGGTCTTTTTTCTTCGATTAGCATAAACTATCTGTTTAAAAATATGTCGCTTCATCCGGTCTTTTTCCGACCTTTTCCGGCGAAAGGCCTGTTTTTTGTCTACTTGAACAAAATCACCGGATTCAGCCCGCCAGCGACAGGGTGCCGGTGGCCGCGTCGACATAATAATCGCCGCTGTCGGTGCTCAGCCGCCAGACCGGGTCTAGCCGGGCGGGCCGCACACTGCTGCTGAGCCGGTAGCCCGCCGTCATGGAGTCGATGCGGCTGCACACATACCCGCCCTCGTTGATCCCCGCCAGGAAGCGGATCAGCGCCGTGGAGACCGCCAGCGGGGTCTCCCCCGCCGTCTCCTCCGCCGTACCGCTGAGGCGCTGGCCCTCGATGCTGCGCAGCTCCTCCCCCGACCAGGTCAGCGTGAGGGTGCAGGAAAAGACAGGCGTCCCTTTCCACTGCTGGCAGTAGGTCAGCCGGACCTGTCCGTCGGCCTGCTCCTGTTCGATGAGTTCACCGTGAAAGCCGATGCGTTCCAGGCACTCCTCCGAGGCCTTTTCATAGCTCTGTCCCTCCTGCCGGAACCAGGCCCCCGTGGCAAATTGCACCGACAATTCCCCGTCGGCGGAGTACTCGGCGCTGCCGTTGAGGCCGGAGTAGCGCGGGCGCAGCTCACTGCCGCCGGTCTGCTCCACCTGGCCCAGCAGGGCGCGCACCGCCTCCAGCTCGGCGTCCTGGTCCCGGTTGACCAGCAGGGGCTGCAGCGCCATCTCCCTTGGCAGGTGCTCCAGGTTCACGGCGATGCCGCTGCGCTGCAGGGTAGCCACAGCGGACTTGCGGGTCTCCTCCTGGTAGCGGGCGCCGCTGCCCTCCCGCATGCCGACCAGCAGCAGGAGAAAGGCGTTGACGCACACCAGCAGCAGCAGGATGATGTTTTTCAGCTTTGACCATTCCATCGTCTGTTCCTATCCGGCCTCCCACACGGCCTGTACGGTATCCGCCCCGGTATCGGTGTAGTAGAGCGCCAGCTCCCGCCCCTGGGGGTCCAGCGCGTCCAGGGCGGCGGCGGCCTGGCGTTCAGGGAGCACCAGGCTCTGTTTCCCCGTCTCCTCATAGCTGCGGAAGCGCAGGGTATAGTCGGTGATCTGCCCCTTGCGGATCACGAACTGGGCGGCGCAGCCGCCGTCCGGGAAGAGCACGGCCGCGCCGTTGAGGCTGTAGCCGTAGTAGACCGTCAGGCTGCCGTCGTCCCCGCTCCGGGCGCCCAGCAGGTACAGCCGGGCGCTGCCGCAGTAGCTGCCCACCGTCCCGGAGGCCAGGGACCAGGTGGCCTCCAGCCAGCCGGGCAGGCCGCTGCCGCTGTCCTCCTGCACGGGGTAGCGGTAGGCGCCCTCTCCCGCCGTGTCGTAGACCACGGTGCCATCGTTGCCGATGAGCAGCGTCTCCTGTCCCTCCCGCACCCGGATGCCGTTGGCCACGGGATAGACCGAATTGTTCTGGGGCCGGAAGGAGACCGCCTGCTGCAGCGCGTCCACCATGGCGTCATCCACGCTGCCAAGGGGGTTGGACGAGCGGTAGATCTGGGGCGAGGGCGTGGTGGGCAGGATGAGCACATAGGGGTCCAGCGCGTCATAGCCCGCATCCCCGGCCAGCTCAAAGGCAAAGCTGGCGTTGTTTCCGGCGTAGCCCTCCAGCACCTGATCCATATGCCCCTCGTAGCGGACCTGGGTCCGGCAGGCATAATACAGGCCGTCAGACTCATTATGATAGTACAGCGCAACCTCTCCCGTCGCTTCGTCCAGCGCCACAGCCAGCTGCCGCACGGTGGCCTCCAGCGCCGGGTTGCTGCTGCCCTGGCTCAGCCAGGCGTAAAGGACCTCCAGGGGCACCTCCCCCAGAAAGTCCATCCAGATCCCCGGCGCGCCCAGGGCCCGCTGCCAGTCCTGCTCGGACACCGGCTCCGGCGTTTCCGCGCCGGAGAGGGCCTCTCCCAGCAGGGTGCTGACCTCCTCAAAGACCAGGTCGCACCCGGCGGTGTCGTACTGCACGGCAAAGCGCTCCTCCCGACCGTGGATCGCGATGCGCACCGGATAGACCGCCACCGTCAGGGAGGTGCCGGTCTGGGAGGGCTCACTCTCCAGCTCCTCCCCGGGGCGGAACAGGGTCACCAGCCGCCCCAGCCAGCCCTGGGGCAAATGCTCGGCCAGCTCGTTGTAGACCAGCACCCGGGCCGTCAGATAGACCGCCGAGAGGGTGAGCAGCAGGATGAGCAGCGTTTTCAGGTTTTCCAGTCCGCGCCGCCGGCGCCGCCGTCTATTCCCCTGCATGGTCCGGTCCCTCCACCCAAAGCGTGATGCGCACCGTCAGCCCCGGGCCCGGCCGGTCCACCAGCTCGATGGTGCCGTCGTGCCGGTCCACGATCTCCTTGGCGATGGAGAGGCCCAGGCCCGTACCCCCCGATTCCCGGGAGCGGGCCTTGTCCACCCGGTAGAAGCGCTCAAAAATGCGCCCCCGATCCTCTTTGGGGATGCCGATGCCGTTGTCGGCCACCTCCATCCACACCTTTTTGCCCCGCCGGCCGGCCGAAATGCGGATGCGCCCGCCGTCGGGGGTGTACTTGATGGAGTTGGACACCACGTTCATCATGACCTGTACGATGCGCTCCCGGTCGCCCACGATCCGGGGCAGTCCGTCCTCCACCGCCAGGTCCACCCGGTGGCCGTGGCGGCGGGCCTCCATGAGGTTGGCGCTGTACACGTCGTGCACCGCCCGCTCGAAGGAGAAGGGGGCCAGCTTGAGCTCGGACCGGCCGGAGTCGAACCGGGAGAGGGTGAGCAGGTCCTGGACGATGTGGGTCATCCGGTCGGACTCGTTGAGGATGACGCCCAAAAAGTTCTTTTCGGTCTCGCCGGGCAGCTGCCCGGCGTTGTCCACCAGGGTCTCGGCGTAGGAGCGGATGTTGGTCAGAGGGGTGCGCAGCTCATGGGAGACGTTGGCCACGAACTCCCGGCGCATCTCCTCGGTGCGGCGCTGGGCGGTCACGTCGTGGATGACCACCAGCACGCCGCCCAGCCGCTCCTGGTCAAAGGGGGTGAGCAGCAGCTCCAGCCGGCGTCCGGCCACCTCCCGCTCCCCGTCCAGATAGCCCGGCTGCTCCACCGCCAGCACCCCCTGGAGGGGGGCGATGTCGGAGAAAAGGGTATCGTAATTCTCCGCCCCGCCGATGGGAATGGCCCGGCCCAGCATCTCCTCGGCGGCGGGGTTGGACTGGATCACCGTCCCGTCCCGGGAGAAGGCCACCACGCCGTCGGTCATGTGCAGGAAGAGGGTGCCCAGCTTGGTGCGCTCGTTCTCCACCTCTTCCAGGGTCTGCTTGAGCTGGCGGGCCATGTCGTTGAAGGTGCCGGTGAGCACGCCGATCTCGTCCCGGGAGGTGACCTCGATCTTCTTGGAGAAGTCGCCGTCAGCCACCCGCTCGGCGCCCTCGGTCAGCCGCTCGATGGGGGTGATGAGGGTCTTGGACAGCAGGAAGGAGAGCAGCACCGAGATGATCAGCCCGAAGATCAGGGCCTCCAGGATCAGGGTGATGAGCTCGCTGTTGAGGGCGGAGGCGTTGGTGCCGTCGTCCCGCACGTAGACGATGTACCGGCTCTCCCCCCGCTGGACGGCCACCGCCACATCCATGTAGGGGGCGGCGGGGTCGTTGTCGTCCCCCACCTCGGCCCCGGCCAGCACCTGCATCAGGTTGCGGGAGTCCTCCTTCAGCTCCTGGCCCGCCGCCGGCTCGTCCGAACCGGTGAGCCAGTGGCCGTCGGTGCCGTCCAGTACGTAGTATTTCCGGCTGCGGTTGTCCACGCCCAGGGCGCTGTTGTAGGTGTCCAGAATGTGGGCGATGCTGGCCGCGCCGTCCTCCTCCCCCTCGGCAGGGGTCTCCAGGTCGTTCCAGAAGCTCTCATTGCTGAAGGCCTCGGCCATCTGCTGGTAAAAGTCCTGGGTGTAGTAATTGGCTACGGAGTTGATGAGAAATGCCCCCACCACGGTCATCAGCGAGACGATGAGCAGCGTCATGATGAGCATCAGCTTCATATGCAGGCTTCGAAACATGGGGACACCCCCCTCCTACCCTTCCGGTTACGCCGTCAGGCGCTGAAATAATAGCCCAGCCCCCGCCGGGTGACGATGAACTGGGGCGAGGCCGGATCGTCCTCCACCTTCTCGCGCAGACGCCGCACAGCCACATCCACGGCCCGCACATCGCCCACGTACCCCTCGTAGTTCCACACGTGCTCCATCAGAGCCTCCCGGGAAAAGACCTTTCCCGGCTGGGAGGCCAGGAATTTGATGAGCTCATACTCCCGCTGGGTCAGCTCCAGGGGCTGGCCGTCCTTGTAGGCCGCCATCTGGTCCAGATCCAGCTGGATGCGCCCCAGGTCCAGCCGGTGCTCCGCCGCCTGGGGGGCGGCGGCGGCCATCTCATTGCGGCGGATGTTGGCCTTCACCCGGGCCAGCAGCTCCCGCATGGAAAAGGGCTTGGTGATATAGTCGTCGGCCCCCAGCTCCAGCCCCAGGACCTTGTCGGCCTCTTCCTCCCGGGCGGTGAGCATGATGACCGGGGTGCTCCGGTTCTCCTTGCGCAGGCTGCGGCAGACCTCAAAGCCGTCCATCTTGGGCAGCATCAGATCCAGCAGGATGAGGTCCGGGTTCTGCTCCAGCGCCAGCTGCAGCCCCGCCTGCCCGTCATACGCCTCCAGCGTCTCATAGCCTTCCTTGTTCAGATTGAAGCTGAGGATGTCCACAATGTTTTTTTCATCCTCTACGATCAATACCCGCTTGCCCATGCCTGCCTCCTCTCAATTGTCCAGCAGCCGTCTGGCCTTGAGCACCAGGGCCACCGTCTTGGCGTCCCGGATGGTGCCGGCCATGACCTGCTCCACCAGTGTGTCAAATGGGATGCGCTCCACTTCCAGAAATTCGTCCTCGTCCGGGTGGCACTCCCCCTGGGTCAGATCCTGGGCCAGGTACATGTGCAGCACCTCGCTGGAAAAGCCCGGTGAGGCGTACAGGCACCCCAGATAGGACAGCGTGCCGCAGCGGGCGCCCACCTCTTCCTCCAGCTCCCGCAGGGCGGCCAGCCGGTGGTCCTCCCCCGGCTCCAGCTTTCCGGCGGGCAGCTCGGTCACCACCTCCCCGAAGGGATAGCGGAACTGGCGCACCACGCTCACCGTGCCGTCGTCATACAGCGGCAGCACGGCCACGCCGCCGGGGTGCTCCACCACTTCGCGGCTGGCCAGCTTCCCGTTGACCAGCTCAGCCTGGTCCAGGCGCACGGTGATGATCCTCCCGCGGAAGATCACCTGGCTCTCCACGGTCTTTTCCCACAGTTGCATCCCATCTGCCTCCCATTTCTACAACATTAGGTTTAGTATATCACATTTTCCCAATCCGCGCCAGACTGAGCTTTGCCAATCCCTCCAATCATTACAGCTGTTCAACCCCGCCCCTCTCCCTTTATAATGGAGCTTACGCGGAATACGCAGATAAGGAGGCCCCCCATGACCATTCAGCCCATCGGAAGCGCCAGCGTGGCGCTGTACATCACCCCCGCCGACCTCAAAGAGCACGGCCTCACCCCCTCCGGCCTCACCCTGGAGCGGGCCCTGGAGCTGACCCAGACCGCCTTCCGCCAGGCCGGCATCTCACTGGACGGTTCCATCGAGATCGAGGCCTACCCGGACGCCTGCGGCGTGCTGGTCTTTGCCCGGGTCCGGGTGCCCGAGCGGGCCTGGTTTTCCTTTCCCGAGCTGGACCCCCTGCTGGCCGCGGCCCGGGCCATGCCCCTCCCCCGGCCGGACGCCTCCCTGCTGTGGTGGGACGACCGCTGGTGGCTCTCCCTCCCCGCCGAGGAAGAGCAGGCCGCCGCCCGCCTGTCCGAGTTCGGCCGCTGCGAGACCGCCCGCCCCCACCTGGAGGCCCGGCTGGCCGAGCACGGCCGCCCCGTGCTGGAGCGGGACGCTCTCACCGCCCTGCTGGCCTTTTTCCCCACCTGAGCCCCGCCCGGTTTATCCCCTTGACAACCATGGTATAATAAAATCCAAGTGTATGGCCCGGAGGTGAGCAGATGGAGGGCAAGGGCGTCAAGGTCGTGGCAAAAAACAGCAAGGCCTACCACGACTATTTTATCGAGGATAAGTATGAGGCCGGCATCGAGCTGGCCGGCACCGAGGTCAAGTCCATCCGCCAGGGCCATATCAACCTGAAGGATTCCTTCTGCATCATCAAGGACGGGCAGATGCACGTCCACGGCATGCACATCAGTCCCTATGAAAAGGGCAACATCTTCAACAAAGACCCCCTGCGCCCCCGCCGCCTGCTGCTGCACAAGCGGGAGATCCTCCGGCTGTTCGCCAAGGTCAAGCAGGACGGATATGCGCTGGTGCCCCTGTCGGTCTACTTCCGCGGCCCCCGGGTCAAGCTGGAGATCGGGCTGGCCAAGGGCAAAAAGCTCTACGACAAGCGGGACGCCGCCGCCGCCAAGGACGCCAAGCGGGAGATGGACCGCACCATGAAGACCCGCCGCAACAGCGGCTACTGAGGACAACCGCGGGCCCACGCCCGGGAAAGGAAGGATTTATATGGCTCAGAATCCCATCGTCACCATCGAGATGGAGGACGGCGGCAAGATGGTCGCCGAGCTCTACCCCGAGGTGGCCCCCAATACGGTCAACAACTTCATCAGCCTGGTCCAGTCCGGGTTCTACAACGGACTGATCTTCCACCGGGTCATCCCCGGCTTTATGATCCAGGGCGGCTGCCCCCACGGCACCGGCACCGGCGGCCCCGGCTACTCCATCAAGGGCGAGTTCCGCCGCAACGGCGTGGACAACACCCTGCGGCATGAGCGTGGCGTGCTGTCCATGGCCCGGGCCATGCATCCCAACTCCGCCGGCAGCCAGTTCTTCATCATGGTGGAGTCCGCTCCCCATCTGGACGGCGACTACGCCGCTTTCGGCAAGGTCATCGAGGGCATGGAGGTGGCCGACGCCATCGTCAACGCCCCCCGGGACCGCATGGATAAGCCCAAGGCCGACCAGCGGATGAAGTCCGTGACGGTGGAGACCTTCGGCGTGGATTATCCCGCCCCGGCCAAGTGCTGAATCGGGCCTTCTGATCGAAGCGAGCAAATTCTCTTTGTCGCGGCGCGGCAAAACCGCGCCGCTCCATGGGGGCGTACTGGTTTCGACGGGGACGTAGAGGCAGGAATAGCGGGCGGATGCGCCCAGCATCCCAAAAATGGGCAACTTATAAATTAAAGAACAACGATAACGTCGTTCTCGCCGCTGCTTAAATAGCGGCCGTCCCACCCGGAAGGACCACGGTCCGGGATGGGGCGTCGTCTAGTGGTGCACGTGCGTGCGCAAAGCTTTGAGCGCACCATGAATCATGAAGCTACCAGACCCTGTAGTTTGACGGCCTACGCCAGGGCGAGGGAATGTAAATGACCGTCTGCGCCCGGAGAAGTTCCTGAAGAAGCGTTTTCGGACGGGGGTTCGACTCCCCCCGCCTCCACCAAAAAGAAAGACACGCTGAGAAGCGTGTCTTTCTTTTTGGGTTCCACCGCCCAGAGGGCGGCTCCACCCTTCGGTGATTAAAATGCTCGGGGCAAATGAATTGCCCCTGCGCCAAGGTTTTCGCCCAAGGCGAAAACACTTGTACGGCGCATAAGCGCCGCCCCGCTGTGCGGGGCCCCAAGTCCTACCGGCATCGATACTGTTTCGATGATACATCGCGGAATTTCTTAGCTATGGTTTTTACAGGATGTCCGTTTTTTCCTCTTTTTTCATCTTTTCACCAGTTACTTCTATATATTCCCATATATTTTTGTTTGATTTGACATTTTTTCCGTTGTTTTTTGTGGGTTCATCCAATCTTAACTTAAGTTCATTGGGAATCGTTTTCATCCCTTTCTTTTTCATGTATAATTTCTGAGTAGTTCGTTTTGTACCAAGAATTTGAGGGAAGAAAGGAACCGATTCGCATGAAACATCATACCTTACGCACACGCGCAGTAGCCGCCGCACTCACGGGCGTACTTCTCACCGGTGTGGTCACCGGCGCCGGTGCAGCCGGCGTCACCGCCGGCGACATTGCGGGCCACTGGGCGCAGGAGAGCATCCAGTACGTGCTGGATCAGGGCTGGATGGGCCTGGATCAGGCGGGAGATTTTCTCCCTGACGAGACCATCACCCGGGAGGAGTTTGCCCATCTTCTGAATCAGGCCCTGGGGCTGGAGGACGAGAGCATCCTCTACTTCTCCGATACCGGTGACGCCCAGTATTACGACGACATCGCCAAGGCCGTCCGCGCCGGCTACATGGTCGGCAAGTCCGATGCCTCCTTTGCCCCCGGCGAGGCCCTGTCCCGCGCGGAGGCGGCCACCATTCTGGCCCGGCTGCTGCCGGTGCAGGAGGGTGAGGCCGTCAGCTTCACCGATTTTGACCAGGTGGGCGACTGGGCCAAGAGCAGCGTGCTGACCGCCAGCCAGAGCGGATACATCACCGGCAATCCCGACGGCACCTTTGCTCCCCAGCGCACCCTGACCCGTGCCGAGGCGGTGCAGATGGTGGTGGCTCTCACCTCCGGTGAGACCATCCAGAAGGGCCACCTCAACATCACCGCGGACAACCAGGTCATCCGGGACACCATCGTGGCCGGCAACGTGTATGTGGACCCGGCGGTCACCTCCCTGACCATGGAGAACTGCGTGGTCCTGGGCAACGTATATGTGGACGGCTCGGCCACGCTGAACTTCAACGGCCGCGCCCGTGTGGTGGAGGCCAAGGGTCAGGCCAAGGTCACCCTGGGCAGCGACACGGTCATTGAATACCTCTACCTGTGGGGCAGCGACAATACCGTCGACGCCGGCACCGCCCAGATCCACAGCGTGGTAGCCTACGGCAGCACCGACATCACCGGCGCCCCCACCCTGGACCTGCTGCGGGCCAATGCCGACGGCGTGACCTGCTCGGTGCAGCCCGGTGAGATCACCATCGGCGAGATGACCAAGCAGATGCCCGTCATCGCCGGCAAGGCCTATGTGGCCAGCACCTCCCCCACCGTCAGCCCCGACAAAGACAAGATCATCTCCACCGCCAAGACCCTCCCCACCATGACCGAGCTGCCCTATGACGAGGGGGTCACCTATCACCAGGACGTGTATGACAAGAGCCACCCCTTCAGCTCCATGTACTGCTCGGTGGGCAGCGTGAATCTGGAGGAGAACCAGTACATTGAGAAGGAATTCCTCATGTCCGGCAAGGCCAACGTCTACAACCTCTACGACAACGACACCCCCTACATCGTCTCCGCCGATAACCCCTACGCCACCCGCATCCTGGTGCGCTATCCCGACGTGGACAGCGGCAAGGAGTTCTCCGGCCGGGTGTACGTGGACATCCTCAACGCCTCCAGCGGCATCGACCTGGAGGACGTGTGGAGAAGAAGCTATCAGCACTTCATGGACAGCGGCGACGTCTACATCGGCATCACCTCCCAGAGCGGCACGGCCGAGGCCCTCAAGCGCTTTGACAGCGAGCGCTATGCCGACATCAACTGGAGCGTGGACGGCGAGCTGGAGGACGGTCTGTTCTTCGACATGCTCAGCCAGCTGGGCAACCTGCTGCGGGACGATCCCCACGCCATCCTGCCCGAGAACATCAATCCCGAGTACATCTACGTCACCGGTCAGTCCTGGTCGGGCGACTATCTGAACACCTACTCCAGCGTGTTCTATGACTACTACAACCAGGACCGCTCCCTCTTTGACGGCTATGTGAGCATCGTCTCCCCCGCCGAGACCTTCATCGCCTCCGGCGTGGCCGGCCCCCGTGACGTGTACACCGAGACCAAGGAGCCCTATTTCGTCATCATGTCCCAGGGCGAGCACTACTTCGGCAGCTACGGCGACTGGTATCTGGACTTTGAATATGTCCGCATCCCCGACGCCTCCGAGGACGACTACAAGTTCCGCTTCTATGAGGTGGCCGGCGCCGGTCACTCCGACCCCGTCTCCCCCATCCTGCCCAACAACGCCGAGATCGCCCTGGCCAACAACGGCACCGGCCGCGACCCCAAGGTGTACAACGGCGACGAGAAGCCCAGCGACCTGCAGCTGGATATGATCATCACCGCCAGTCTGGAGAACGTCCACAACTGGGCGGCCAACGGCGTCCCCGCCCCCTCCGGTGAGGACTACTGGCTGGAGTACCGCACCGTGGTGGATCCCTTTGTCAAGGACATGCCCGAGACCGTGGAGGACGAGCATCACAACGCCCTGGGCGGCATCCGCATGCCTCAGATCGAGGTGCCCGTGGCCCAGTACAAGCCCTTCCGCAACGACTCCTCCACCACCGACGGCAGCATGATCTACTTCGACTCCGACACCCTGAAGGCGCTCTATCCCCAGGGCTACGAGCAGTACAAGGCCGCCTTTGACGCCGCGGCCAAGAAGGTCTATGACGAGGGCTTTGTCATCGAGAGCGACTATGAGAAGCTCATCGCCTCCGACGCTAACCGCGACCTGTTCGAGTAATCCTTCCCATCTGCATAAAAACGCCCTGCAGCCGTACGGCTGCAGGGCGTTTTTTTGTTTTCAGGATGCCTCGCTCTCTTCAAACTGGGCGTTGTAGAGTCCCGCGTAGAAGCCGCCCTTGTCCAGCAGCTGCTGGTGGGTGCCCTGTTCCACGATGTCGCCGTCCTTCATCACCAGGATGAGGTCGGCCTCCTTGATGGTGGACAGCCGGTGGGCGATGACGAAGCTGGTGCGCCCCTTCATCAGGTTGTTCATGGCGGCCTGGATCAGGTGCTCGGTGCGGGTATCCACCGAGGAGGTGGCCTCGTCCAGGATCAAAATCCGGTTGTCCGCCAGGATAGCCCGAGCGATGGTGAGCAGCTGCTTCTGCCCCTGGGAGACGTTGGAGGCGTCCTCGTTGAGCTCCATCTGGTAGCCCCCGGGGAGGGTCTGGATGAAGTGGTGGACGTGGGCCGCCTTGGCCGCGGCCATGACCTCCTCATCGGTGGCGTCCAGCCGGCCGTAGCGGATGTTCTCCATAATGGTGCCCTTGAACAGCCAGGTGTCCTGGAGCACCATGCCGAAGGCCTCCCGCAGTTTGGTGCGGTTGAACTCCCGCACGTCGTGGCCGTCCACCCGGATGGCGCCGGCGTCCACGTCGTAGAACCGCATGAGCAGCTTGACCATGGTGGTCTTGCCCGCGCCGGTGGGACCCACGATGGCCACCGTCTGGCCCGGCTCCACCTTGGCGGAGAAGTCGTGGATGATGGTCTTTTCCGGCACATAGCCGAACTTCACGTGGTCAAACTCCACCGCGCCGGTGAGCTGCTCGGCGGGCACGGGGCAGGCGTCGCTCTGGCTCTCCTCCTCCTCGGCCAAAAACTCAAACACCCGCTCGGCGGCGGCGGCCATGGACTGGAGCATATTGGACACCTGGGCGATCTGGGTCACCGGCTGGGTGAACTGCCGCAGGTACTGGATGAAGGCCTGGATATCGCCCACGGTGATGGCACCGGCCACCGCCAGCATGGAGCCGGCCACGGCCACGGCCACATAGCCCAGGTTGCCCACGAAGGTCATGATGGGCTGCATCATGCCCGAGAGGAACTGGCTCAGCCAGGCCGACTTGAAGAGCACGGCGTTGGTCTCGTCAAACTCCCGGATCACTTCCTCTTCCCGGTTGAAGGCCCGCACCACGCTGTGGCCGGAGTAGGTCTCCTCCACCTGGCCGTTGATCTTGCCCAGGTACTTCTGCTGGGCCACGAAGTACTTCTGGCTGTGCTTGACCACCAGCATCACCAGGCCCGCCGACACCGGCAGGATCACCAGGGCGATGAGGGTCATGAGGGGGGAGATGGTGAGCATCATCACCAGCACGCCGATGAGGGTGGTCACCGAGGTGATGAGGGTGGTCACCGACTGGTTGAGGCTCTGGCCCAGGGTGTCCACGTCGTTGGTGATGCGGGAGAGGACCTCGCCCACCGTGCGGGACTCAAAGTATTTCATGGGCATGCGGTGGATCTTTTCCGAGATGTCCCGCCGCAGGCCGTAGCAGGTCTTTTGGGTGACTCCGCTCATGATCCAGCCCTGGAGCAGGGAGAAGCCGGCGCTGATGAGGTAGAGCACCAGCAGCACGATCAGGATGCGGCCGATCTTGCCGAAGTCGATGCCGCCGGTGCCCTGGACCTTGGCCACCAGGCCGGTAAAGATCTCGGTGGTGGCCTGGGAGAGCACCTTGGGCCCTACGATGTTGAAGATGGTGGAGCACACAGCGAAGAGCCCCACCAGGGCCAGCTGGAGCTTGAAGCGCCCCATGTGGCGCAGCAGCTTCTTCACGGTGCCCTTGAAGTCCTTGGCCTTCTCGCCGGGCACGCCCGGGCCGCGGTGGCCCATGGGGCCCCGGGGCCGGGACATGGTATGTTTTTCACTCATGCGCCTGCACCTCCCAATTCCGCTTCCGACAGCTGGCTCCGGGCGATCTCCTGATAGGTGGGGCAGCTGGCCATCAGCTCCTCATGGGTGCCGATGCCTGCGATGCGCCCCTCGTCCAGCACGATGATCTGCTGGGCGTGGAGGATGGTGGAGATGCGCTGGGCCACGATGATAACGGCGGCGTCCTTCACCTGCTCGCCCAGGGCCCGGCGCAGGGCCGCGTCGGTCTTGTAGTCCAGGGCGGAGAAGGAGTCGTCAAACAGATAGACCTTGGGGTCCTTTGCCACCGCCCGTGCGATGGACAGCCGCTGCTTCTGGCCGCCGGACACGTTGGTGCCCCCCTGGGCGATGGGGGAGGCGTAGCCCTCGGGCTTGGCGTCGATGAAGTCGTCGGCCTGGGCGATGACCGCCGCCTGGCGCATAGCCTCGTCGGTGATGTCCGCCCCGCCGAACTTCAGGTTGCTCTCAATGGTGCCCGAGAAGAGCACCCCTTTCTGGGGCACATACCCCAGCAGGCTGTGGAGCTTGTGCAGCGACAGGTTCCGGATGTCCACCCCGTCGATGGTGATGCGCCCGTAGCTCACGTCAAAGAACCGGGGGATCAGATTGAGCAGCGTGGACTTGCCGCTGCCGGTGGAGCCGATGATGGCGGTGGTCTGGCCGGGCTTTGCGGTGAAGGAGATGTGCTCCAGCACGTCGGCCTGGGCGTCTGGGTAGCGGAAGGACACGTCCTCAAAGCACACCTCGCCCCGCCACTCCTGCCGGCTCTCGTCCTTATTCTTGCCGGGCTCCGGGTCGTGGATGGAGGGCACGGTGTCCAGCACCTCCTGGATACGCTTGGCGGACACGCCCGCCCGGGGCAGCATGATGGATACCACCGAGATCATCAAAAAGGCCATGACGATCTGCATGGTGTAGGTGATGAAGGCGATCATGTCGCCCACCTGCATGGTGCCCAGATCCACCCCGTGGGCCCCCGCCCACACGATGAGCACCGAGATGCCGTTCATGATGAGCATCATGATGGGCATCATCATACTCATGGTGCGGTTGGTGAACAGCTGGGTGCCCATCAGGTCCCGGTTGGCCTTGTCAAAGCGCTGGCGCTCATACTCCTCCCGGCTGAAGGCGCGGATCACCGGCAGGCCGGTGAGGATCTCCCGGGAGACCAGGTTGACCCGGTCGATGAGGGTCTGCATCTTCTTGAACTTTGGCATGGCCACCGTCATCAGCACCGCCACCAGCACCAGCAGCACACCCACCGCCACGGCGATGATCCAGCCCATGCCGGTGCGGGTGGTGGCCACCCGCACGATGCCGCCGATGCCGATGATGGGGGCGTAGAGCACCAGGCGCAGCAGCATGACCACTACCATCTGGATCTGCTGGATGTCGTTGGTGGAGCGGGTGATGAGGGATGCGGTGGAGAAGCGGTCGATCTCCGCGTTGGAGAAGCCGACCACCTTGCGGAACACCTGGCCCCGCAGCTCCATGCCCACGCTGGCCGCCACCCGGGAGGCCAGCATGCCCGCCGTAATGGCGGCGGCCACCATCAGCAGGGTGAGGGCCAGCATCTTGCCGCCGGTGGTCAGCAGATAGCTGCGCTGGAGGGCGTGCAGATCCACCCCCATGGCCTCATACTCCTGCTGGACGAACAAGATGGCCATCTGGTCGGTCATGGTCCCGGCGGTGGCGCCGTACTGGTCGGCCATGGCCTGCATCTGCTCCATGAGCTGGGCCTTGAAGGCCGCCCGGCCCATCTGTTCGGCCTGTCCCACCAGGGCGGCCGGGTCCATCCCCTGCTGCTCCATCTGGTAGAGGGCCACCATGGGCAGGCCCAGCTGCTCATCCAGCCGGTCCAGCGTGTCCCCGTCGGTCTCCGTGAGGACATAGTCCCCGTTGCCGTCCGCGGTATAGGCCGCCCGGAGGGCCGCCTCGTCCTCGTCGCTCAGAAACAGGCTCAGCGCCTCCAGGGTGCTCCCCCGCATCCGCTCCGGGGTCACCCGCTCCACGCCGCTCTGCTGGATCCCTACGTCCACAATGTCCGACGTGTACCGGGGCAGCGTCAGGTCACAGTAGGCCTGCACGCACAGCAGCACCAGGATGAGCAGGACCATGCCCACGTGCTTTTTCAAATATCTCAGGATATTTCCCATGCCATTCGCTCCTTATTCCACAGACATCTTCTTCCGTTCTTCCTGAACGGTATCGGTCAGCCGGTCCAGCTGGGCCGCCAGGGCGCTCAGCTCCTCGCTCCCCATGCGCGCCACCACACGGCGCCCCAGCTCCTCCATCTGCTGCCGGCATACCTCCAGCAGGGCCAGGCCGTCCCCGGTCAGCACCACGTAGGTGGTGCGCCGGTCCTCCGGGTCGGTCTGCCGCTGGACCAGCCCCTTGCCCTCCAGCCGCCGCAGCGTGCGGGACACCGCCGGCGCCGACACGTGGGTGCACTGGGTCAGCTGGGAGACATACACCTTCCGTCTGTCCGGACCTGTGCCCTCCCGGTGCTGGATGAGCTGCAGCATGAAAAACTCCCCCATAGGCAGCCCGCCCATGGGCAGGCTGTAGCGGACACGGGCCAGCCGGTGGAGGGCTCCGCTGAGCTGGGTCACCAGTTCCTCTTGCATTTTGTCACCGCCTTAATTCTTAACATTGTTATCTATTAGCGTGACAACTATATTACGACGCTCCCGCCGTGAAGTCAAGGGGATTGCCTGCCGTAATTGTAAACACTTTGTGAACCGGCCATGCCAACCAGCGCAAAAACACGCGCCGCGGACTGTGTCCGCGGCGCGTGTTTGGGTTTGGAACTCACACCATGGTGGAGATCCGGATGTCTGTGACATAGAAGTCCGATGCGGCGGAGTTGGAGGAACCGAGGATGAACCGGTCCGCCGCCGTCTGGGCACTGCGGAAGCCCAGGTCCTGGCCCTCCAGCGTGCCGTTGATGTACAGGTCAAAGGTCTGGCTGTCCAGATCCAGCACCGCCTTGAACTGATACCAGTCCTCGGTGGTGGTGGCAAAGCCGCCGCTCTTGATGTCCAGAAGGGTGGTGTCCGAGGTGCCCACCTTCCGGTAGCCCAGCTTGCCCTGGTTGAAGTAGAGCTCCATGTCCATCTTGTCGATGTCACCGGCGGGGTCGGTGGGGGCGCCGTTGTGGGCCACCATGCGGACATATTCCCCGCCCAGGGCCTCCCGCATGGTCCACTCGATGGTGAGCGTCCCGCCCTGCTGTGCCTCAAAGCCGCACATCAGGTTGAGCACGCCCTTGCCCGCGTCCCGGTCGGCGGTGTCCACCACGTGGAGCACGTGCTTGGACACGCCGTCCACCTCCATCTCCTCGATGGTGGCCGAGAGCTTATCCTCCCGGCTCTTGGTCACGGTCCAGGTGTCGTCGCTCACCAGCTCGGTTCCGGCCTCATAGCCGCTGAAGTCCTCCTGGAAGAGCACCTGCGCCTCGCCGCTGAGAACGGTGACGGCAAACGTGGTCTCCGCCCCGCTGTAGTCCTCCTTGGCGGCAGTCACGGTGATCACGGCCTCGCCGGCGGCGACGCCGGTCAGGGTGATCTGCCCGTCGGCATAGACCGCCTTGACGATCTCCTCGGCGCTGGAGGAGACCTCCACCACCGCGTCGGCCGGGTCTACCTGGACGGGGATGGTCCGCTCCTGGCCGGCGGTCAGGTCCCGGACCTCGTCAATGGGCGCCAGCGTGATCCGGCCCTGGTCCAGCACCGAGACATGGAACCGCCGCTCCCGGCTCAGGCCATCCTGCTCGGCTCGGAGGGTGATGACCGCCTCACCGGCGGACACGCCCGTCACGCGCACCTGGCCGTTTTCATAGGCGGCCGTGGCTACGGTTTCATCCGAGGAGCTCACGCTGACCTGGGCGCTGTCCGGGGTCACTGTGACGCTCTGGGTACGGCTGTCTCCCTTGACCAGTTCGGCCACGTCCTTCAGCTCGCCGCTGATCACAGGGGCCGTGCCCTCCCCCAGGGGGGTGACGCTGACGTCGTCAAAGTACAGATCGCCCGGTCCCTTGCCGCGGGTACCGATGATGATGTGGTCCACGGCCCGTCCGCTGGTGTCGGTCAGGGGGTTGGTCTCTCCGGCCTGGACCCCGTCGATGTAGGCTTCAAAGGTCTTGTTGTCCAGATCCACCACCAGCTCCACCTCGTGCCAGACGTTGGGGGTAATGGTGCCCAGGGTCTGATTGGTGTTGTCCTGTCCGGCCTGCTGGCGGTAGATGAGCTTGCCGTTGTGGAGATAGGTCTCCAGAACGAAGCCGCTGTAGTCCATGGCGTCCTCTCTGGGGGCGCCGGAGTGGAGCAGCACGCGGGTGTACTGCTGGGAGGTCCCGTTCTCCTGCACCTTCCACTTGATGGAGTAGCGTCCGCTGGTCAGGGGGGAGAACTGACGGCTGATGAGGGCGTAGCCATCGGAGGAAGTGACGGTATCGGTCAGGTGGATCACGTTGCTGGTCTCGCCATAGGCGCCGTCGGTGCTGGCCACGGTCACATCGGTGCCCGCCGGCACACTGTAGATCCAGCCCTCCGGCTTCTCCCCGGCCGTCTGCATCTCAAAGTCGTCGTAGAGGAACTCGTCCAGCAGGCGGGTCTCCTTGGCGAAGATGATGAAGAGGTTGCCCTCCTCCTCCGGGTTGGGCTTGTTGCCGGTAAAGCGGATGGTGTCGCCCTTGAGCATATCGATGGTGTACAGCGAGTAGGTGACGCCGCCGATGACGATGTCGTCGCCGGAATCGGCAAAGCCGCCCTTCACCGTCTCACCGTCGCGGACGATGAGCTCGTCGTCGCTCAAAAATTCCGCCTTGGTCTGGATGCGGTCGTCATAGGCCACCGTGAGCTTGATGTCCCGCCCGGCGCTGAGCATGATGAAGTCGCCGGCGTCATAGTTCTGATCGGCGTTGGGGGCCAGGACATAGTCGCCGTTGAGGATGTACATGGGCAGATCCTCGCCGAACACCAGCTCCGGATGGTCCTTGCCGTTGTCGTTGTAGACCGGCTCGCCCGCGGCCGCGGGGTTGACGATCTTGGCCGGATGTTTGCCGCTGACACCGCCGGTGGGACCGGTAAAGGAGAAGTCCTTGATGAGCGCGGAGGTACTCTCCAGATTGTCGCTGCCCGGATCGATGTAGCCGTCGCCGATGCCGGGGTACTCCACATCGCTGAAGTCGTAGTCAAAGCACGTGGGCAGGGTGGTGCTCACGCCGCCGGTGTTGTCCACCGGCTTGGAGGTGACGCTCACCGTGGCGGGGGCGATCTGGTCGATGCCCTCGGTGCTCAGCTCGGCCCCCGGCTCGGCGGTGCCGATGCCCACGATTTTGGCGCCCAGGGTGATCTCACCGGCCTTCTCCGTGGTGCGGATGGCCACACGGTTGATGCCCGCCTCCACATAGAGCTCGGTGTCGTTGATGAAGGAGAGGTCGCTGGTCTTGTCCTGGGAGATGCCGAAGCCGCTGCTGTAGCCGCCCCGCCAGATGCCGGTGCCGTCCTCGGTAAACTGGCTGACGTCGAAGGACACCTTGCCGTCAAAGGTCAGGCAGCGGTTGCCCTCGGCGTCCACTACCTCCACGTCCACCAGCATCACGTCGCCGCCCGCCAGCAGGCCGTCCGGGCCCTCGATGGGGGTGAGCTTCAGCGCGGCCGGTGCGCCGTGGGTGGTCTTTTCATAGGAGCAGATCTCCTGGCCCTGCTTGTCGTACCCCACGGCCTTGATGGTGCCGGCCTGCCAGGTCACATCGGGGAACACGAAGCAGTACTGATTCTCCGGCTGGGTATTGGTCTGGCCCACCTGCTCCCCGTTGATGAACAGCGCCACGCTGCTGGCGTCGGACACGACGTAGACCGGCTTTACCGTCCCCTCGGGGTAGTTCCAGTGGCCGATGATGTAGCAGTCCGGCTCGTCGGTCCACATGGTCTGCAGCGTCCAGTAGGCCTCTTTTTCCAGCCGGACGGCGTCCACCTCGCCGGTAGCGCGGGTGACTTCCGAGAAGTTGCGGCCGTGGCTGGTGGAATCGGAGTAGATCCAGTTGGCGCCGCCGCTGTGCCACACCGGCGTCATGGCCAGCCAGGTATTGACGGCGTTGGTGGCAAACTTCTCAGAGGTAAAGTCCTTATAGGTGCCCTGCCCCTCGTAGTCCTCATAACCCGGGGTGTACTTATCCCACACCCGGCGGGGGGCCTCGGCCCGGTCATACTCACTCTCCACGATGGGGTGCTTGCCCTTGCCCACCCGGTCGCCGTCGGTGGTCTCGATCACCGTCAGATACTGGGCGGTGTAGTCGCCGCCCTCACGGGCGGTACGCTCACGGCCGCTTACGGTGCTGGGCTCGATCTCCGAGAGGTCGTTGCTCTTGCTGCTGGGCTTGCTGCGGGGGTCCCACTTGGAGATGATGTCATCCATGATCTGGGCGTTGTCCCGCTCGTTCCCCTCGGCGTCCGTGCTGTTGCGCACCGGCTGGTTGCCGTACTCCCACAGCAGGATGGAGGGATGGTTGCGGTAATAGATGATCATGTCCCGGAAGGCCTCTTCCCGGACCTGGTAGCTGATGTCGCTGTAGCCGTAGCCGCTGGACAGGTGTCCTTCGCCGTCCACGCCGGGCTGGGTGATGATCATGCCGTACTTGTCGGCCAGCTCAATGGCTGTGGGCCCGCCGGCGCAGTGGCCCCAGCGGATGTAGTTGGCCCCGGCGTCCTTCATCTGCTTCATGGTGAAGTCGTGCATCCAGTCGGGATAGGCCGATGCCAGACCCGCCCACTCCTCGGTGGGCTTCTGTCCCCAGCCCTCCAGCTTGGTGTGGTGCTCATTGATGTAGAAGCCGGTATCCATGGTGAACTCCCAGGTACGGATGCCCAGCGAGTCCTCGGTGCGGTCCACTTCTTTCCCGTCCACCAGGATCTTGCTCACCACGGTGTAGAGGTAGGGATAGTCGGGGGACCAGCGCTTGGCGTCCTCCACCACGCCCTCCACAAATACCCGGCCGTCCCGGATGTTGTCCCCCGTCACGCCCGCGTCGGAGGTCTTGGTGTTGGCGGGCAGGGTCACCTGGGTGCTCTTGCTCAGCACCACGTTGCCGTCCATGTCCAGCACGTCGGCCTGATAGGTGAAGGTCTTTTCGGTGTCGTACTGGTTGTAGATCTCCGCCTCCACCGCCACGCCGGAGGTGGTCTCCTGCTCGTCATAGGTGTACACATAGGTGCCCTGGGTCTCCAGGAAGCTGTACAGCGGCAGGGTGATGTGCAGCGGATCGGTCACATACAGGTAGACGTTGCGGTACAATCCGCCATAGGTGGGGTGCCAGTGGGAATCGTGCCAGCTGAGGATATAGTCGTCCTTTTTGGACCAGTCGATCTCGCCGTACTCGGTGGTGCGGTAGGGGAAGGTGTTGTCCACCATGATGGCGATGGTATTGCTCTCCCCTGCGGGATTGAGGTAATCGGTCAGGTCATAGCCGAAGGGGATGAAGCCGTTTTCGCACTTGCCGTCCAGCTTCACGCCGTTGACATAGACCTCAGCGGCCTGGCGGGCGGCCTCGATCTCGATGAAGACCCGCTTGCCCTCTGCCTCGGCGGGCAGGGTGAATTCCTTGCGGTACCAGGTCTTGCCGGTGTACATGTCCCGCTCGCCCGGGTGGGTGGTGGTCTTGATGTACTGCCCGTCCGTATCTTTGATCCTGGGGGCCTCGCTGTCATTGCGCAGATAGTCGTCAAAGGAGTCCTCTTCGTTGTAGCTGTGGGGCAGGTTCACGTCCTCCCAGGACGAGTCGTCGTAATCCGGCTCCACCGGCGGGTCGGTAAGGAAGCCGTAGAGGTCGGTGTGATCGCTGGGTCCTTCCGGCTCGGCCTTGATGAACTTCCAGCCCATGTTGAAGTTGTACTTCACACGGCTGCCGTCCTCCACCACCGCCGGCTCGTCCACCGCCACCAGGAAATCGGTGCTGGCGGCGGTATAGCCGCTCTTCTCGGCGGTAACGGTGATGACGGCGCTGCCCTTGCTGATGCCGGACACGGTGAGCTCATGTCCATCCACAGCCACCTCGGCCACCGCCGGATCACTGGACACAGCGGTCAGGACGGCGTCCTCCGGGTCGGTCACCGCGGTGATGGACTGGCTCTTGCCCGCGCTCAGGCCCGTCAAATCGGGGATCTCCGAGAGGGTCACCACCGGCTGGGCCGTCTTTTCCACGGTGACCTGGAAGCCGATATTGGCGCTGGCATAGCCGGTTTTCTCAGCGCTGACGGTGATGGTCGCGCTGCCTTCACCCACGCCGGATACCGTGAGCACATGGCCTTCCACGGCCACCTCAGCCACCGCCGAATCGCTGGACACGGCGGTCAGCCGGGCGTCCTCCGGGTCGAGCTCCGCAGTGAGCGTCCGGCTCTGGCCCACGCCGAGCCCCGTCAGGTCGGGGATCTGCTCCAGACGGATGGAGGGCTCCTCCGTATCTCCGCCGCTGGAACCGCCGCCGGAGGGCTCCGTAGCGCTGTCCACCCGGCCGGAGGCGTCGGTGGTCTTGCTCTGCCCGGGCTGTACCTGCCCGCGGGCCGTGCTCACCGTACCGGCGCCCTGCTCCACCGTGATGGCGGTGTTGGGGGTGGTGACGGTGACGGCGCCGCTGCCTTCCGCCGCGCGCACGGCCTTTACTTCACCCTTGCCGGAGATGGTGCTCTGACCGCCCCGGTTGCAGATGACCACCTGGTCCACCCGGCAGCCTTCGCCCACTTGCAGGCTGCCGCTGCGCACCAGTACCCGGCCGGTGACGGTGACCTCTTCCAGGGTAACGGTACCGTTGTTCCCCACACCGTCGCCCAGGATCAGATCACCCTGCACGGTCACGCCCTTCAGCGTGACGCCGCCGGTGCGGACCATCACGTTGCCGGTAAGGTCGGCCGTATCCGTCCCGTCCGAGACATACGTCCCCACCAGCGCATCCATCACCGTGGCAAACTCCGCCCGGGTGATGGTGGCCGTGGGATTGAGCCTTCCGCCGGCGCCGTTGACATAGCCGGCCGCTACCAGGGCGTCCACACCGCTTCTGGCCCAGTCGGCCACCTGATCGCCATCGGCAAAGCGCCCCAGGCTCGCCCCGTCTCCTTCCAGGTGCAGGGCGTTGGCCAGCACCACAAAGGCCTCCTGCCGGGTAATGGCCCGCTCGGGCTCCATATTGACCCCTGTTCCGGACATAACGCCCATGCCCACAGCCCGGGCAATGTCATCCCGGTACCAGGCCCCGGCCGGCACGTCGGCATAGCTGCTCACATCGGCCATGGTCTCCGCGCCGAAGGCCCGGCCCACAATGGCGGCCATCTGGGCACGGGTCAGGGTCTCCCCAGGCATGATCTTGCCGCCGTAGCCGGTCAGAAGTCCGTTTTCGATGGCATGCTCGATTCCCTGCTGCGCCCAATCGTGCGGGATGTCACTGTACTCACTTACATCCGCGCCGAAGGCCGGAGCGCTTACGCTCAGCAGGATGGAAGCCGCCAACACACATGCTAAAAGCTTCTTGCCTCGCATTTGATACACTCCTGTCTTTCCGTCTCGCTTCTTCTGCCTAACCTGTTTGATCTGCACACTCCGTCCGGGTCCGCTCCGCCGGTATCTTCCCCTCCTCTCCTGCCGGACCCATTCTTTTCTGAAAGGAAATGCCGACCAGTTAGTCTATATCTGATTATAACCTTCCTGCTATCCATTGCAATGTGTGCGTCTTTTTTTCTCCCTTTTGTCCATTTCCGCTTTCAGCGGCGCCAGGAGTAAAACGTTATCCTGTTCCGTTTTTTTATGCCCAGTTTCATTTTACGGCTCTTTTGCATCATTTGGATGCTATACATTTTGCCAAAACCGGCCTTAAACAGCGGGAGCGCCCCCGCTGCAGCAGCGGGGGCGCTCCCTGCCGGTGTCTCACCAGCGGATCAAGGGGGAGGAAACATTTACTTCAGCTCCAGAAAGCGGACCAGGATGGTGGCCGCTTCGCCGCGGGTGGCAGTTCCCTCGGGATGGAGCACGTTGCTGGGCTTGCCGGTGATGAGGCCCTGGTGCACCGCCCAGGTCATGGCCTCCACGGCCCAGCTGCTGACGCTGCCGCCGTCAGTGAAGCCGGTCAGATCCGCGCCGTCCGCCTTGGTATCCAGCCCGGTGAGGGCGGCATAGCGGTACAGGATGACCGCCAGCTGCTCCCGGCTGATGGGGTCATTGGGACCGAAGGTGCCGTTGCCGTAGCCCTTGACCACGCCGTTCTGGGCCGCCCAGCCCACGGCGTCGGTGTACCAGGTGCCGGCGGGCACGTCGGAGAAGCTGGCCGCGGTGGCGGCAGTGGCGCCGGACATACGGTAGAGGATGGTGACCACCATGGCGCGGCTGAGGGTGTCGTCGGGGGCGAAGCGTCCGCCGCCCACGCCGTTCATCAGGCCCTGCTCGGCCACCTGCCGGATGGCGTCGGCCGCCCAGTGTCCGGCGGTATCGGTGAAGGCGCCGACCTGACGGAAGGTGGCGGTAACGGTGACCTTGCCGGAGGGCTGGGTGTAGCTGTACTTGCCGCTGCCCAGATCCTCCAGGGTAATCTGCTTGCCGTTGCGGTCGGTCACGGTGATCCCGGCCAGCTCATAGCCGTCGTTGGCCTTCACGCTCAGGGTGACCTTGCTGCCGGCGGAGGGGTTCTTCGGGTCGGCGGTCACGGTGCCGCCTTCGCTCTTCTTGATCTCGATGGTGGCAGTGCTGCCGGAGCTGGAGCCGGAGCCCGAGCTTCCGCCGTCATCGCCGCCGCCCATCTGGATCTGCATGGGCTCGTCGGAGAGCACCTTGGAGTAGATGGTGTTGGTCACATAGCGGTAGTCGTCCTGCTGGTGGGTGCGGTTGACGATGGAGTTGGCAAAGACGGTCAGGTCCATGCCGTCGCGCTGGATGGCAAAGGCCTCGGGATAGCCGTCGATGGGGGTGCCCGCGTCGTTCAGGCAGCAGCCGGCGATGAAGGCGTCCTTCTCGGCGGCCTGGATCAGCACCTGGGCTCCCTCGGGCAGCTTGGTGATGACGCCGCAGTTATAGGTATAGGTGACAAAGTCCTCGTCGCCCACATAGCTGGCGGTGGTCAGGCTGTCGGTGGGGTAGGTGACGGTGTGCAGGGCCTCCATGCCCAGGGTGGTGTACTCCAGGTCGGTGAGCAACTCGCTCTGGATGTAGCGCAGCGGGGAGCTGCCGGTGGCGATGTAGGGCACGCCGGAGCGGATGGCCTCCACGGCGGCCGTACCGGTCTCGCCCTGGTTGGCAGCCACGGAGCCCACGATCACGTCGGCCTTGGCCGGGTCGCTGGTGGTGGAGAAGCCCAGCTGCTTTTCATAGGCCATCACGTCCTGGGCGGAGGTGCCGTTGCTGTACACGTTGCGGTAATCGTAGAAGCCGTAGCCCTCGGAGAACCACTGGGCGTAGTAGCCCTCGGTGATCTTGCCGCTGCTGAACGCGTCGTAGCGGCCGGTGAGGAACAGGGTGGGCTGCTCGATCTCATAGGCCACGGGCATGGTGGACACGCCGGTGGCGGTCAGGGTGAACTGCTCCCGGATGCCCACGTAGTCGTCATAGTCCACCACGAAGTCGCCCGTATAGTCGCCCTCGGTGATGAGGCCCACGGGGATATCCTTGGCCAGCATGGCATTGACGGCCCGGACGGCCTCGTTGCCGCTGTTGGCGATGACCACCGCCCGGTCGGATACGCCGGAGAAGGTGGATGCGGGGGTGATGGTGCTGAGGGTGCGCAGGCTGCCGGCAAAGGCGTCCGCCTTGGCCACGGGGATGCAGTCAAAGCCGCGCATCTCCGGGAAGTTGGACACGGACTCGGAGTAGAGCTCGGGGAAGCCGGAGGCCGAGGCGTCCGCGCCCCGCCACAGCACGGCGTTGGCGTAGTTGCGCTTGGCCTGGTGCATATCCACCACCAGGGTGCCCGCCCGGTAGGTGGTGCCGTCCACACTCACGTCCCGGTCCAGCGCCGACACCTGTACGCCGTTGCGCAGCAGGAACTGACCCATCTCATAGGCGTCGGCCACGTCCCGCTGGGAGGCGCCGTCCACGGGGATCACATAGTACTCGGGGAAGTAGTTGTTGTTCTCGGCATAGGGCACGCGCCAGGTGTCCTCTTCCAGGGCCTGGTTGCTGATGTCCACGTACCAGGACTGCATGTCGGCCCGGTGGTCCTCATTTTCGATGCCGCGGCGGAAGAACTCCAGCTGGTTGAGGTAGATGTCCTCCTTGTGGTCCATCACATAGTCCATCAGTCCGTACATACCGCTGACGAACAGCTGGGTGGAGGCCTGGTTGGCGCCGGGGGTCTCAATGGTGTAGCCCAGGGAGCCGCAGTTGAGCATGGCGTAGCTGGGGCCGTAGTTGGTGCACAGGTCGTCCCAGGCGGACCACTTCATGGTCTGCGGGTCGTAGTCGTCCCGCAGGGGGGTATAGTAGGTGCGGAACTTCACATCAAAGTCGTACTGCTTGTCGGTGGTGGCCAGGGCCGACATACCGTAGGCCTCGGCGCCCAGCATGAAGTTCTTGACCAGCAGGTCGTACTCCAGGTTGGGCTCGTGGGGCGGCGTGCAGGGCTCTACCAGGAATTCGGACATGTAGCCGTGCAGCTCGGCAAAGACCACGGGGTTCCACTCGTTGATCATCTTGGCCAGGCCCCGGGTCTCGCTCTGGGTCTGGTTGGAGGCGTCGCGGTTAAGGTCGAAGCCGTTGGAGTTGCGGCGGGTGTTGTAAGTGCGCCCGTCGGGGTTCTCGTTGGGGCAGACCACCAGGATCAGGTGATCCAGCAGCTCATCCACCGAGTAGACGATGTCCTCGCTGATGTTGTAGATCTCGCCGGCGCCCTGGGTCACGTTGTTCTCACCGGAACCGCCGGGCAGCAGCTTGCGGGAGCCAAAGCCGGTGATGCCCAGATCCACCACGTCGGGGGCAAACAGGCTCATGTCCACTTCCTCGCCGCTCTTCAGGCCGGTGAGGGTGTTGTAGGTGATCCGGTCGGCGGTGGCCAGCTCCCACAGCAGGTCCATCTGGGCGTCCACGCCGGGCATCTCGTCGGAGTGGACGTTGTTGATCATAAAGGGCACCCGGTAATTCTTCAGGGTTTTGTCCTTGATCTGCTGCTGGAGGGAGGCGGGGTCGGTGATGGCCGTCTGGTTCATCTTCTGGAACTGCTCCACGGAGGCGGCGCTGTCGGACAGGGTCACGTAGACCTGGTCGTAGCCGGCCTCGCTGGTGCCGGAGGTGGTGATCTCGAAGTAGCGGCCCTTGGCCTCGGCCGCGGCCTTGATCTGCTCCAGCTCCTCCATCACGTCGGCATAGCGGCGGTAGCTCTCATAGATGTTGAACTTGACGGGCTCATCCAGGGTGGCAACCACGTTGTCCCCGTCCTTGACGGAGAAGGTGTAGCCGCCGATGAAGCTGCCGTACACGTTGCGGTAGCTGTCGGAGTTGCGCAGCAGGCCGTTGCCGCCCACGCCGTTCTTATTATAGAAGAAGGGCGCGGCCGTGCGGAAGCTCAGGCTGACGGTGACATAGTCGCCCTTGTCGGCGACCTTGACCTCGTCCAGCTGGAAGTAGGCGCTGCCGTCGGTGCCGTTGGAGCCCCAGGTGGTCCAGTTGTCCAGCCGGTCGCCGGTGTACACGTGGGGGTAGAGCGCGCTGTCCTGCTCGCTGCCCTCCCGGGTGAGCCACCAGGTCAGCCCCTTGGCCCACTGGGTCCACTCATCCTGGGACCACTTGGCGGTCTCCTCGGTATCCCACACGGTGAGGGAGGCGTTGAAGGCCATGTCGTTCTGGTCCATGATGAGATCGGTGTTGTCCAGGGTCAGCTTCTCGCCCAGGAAGATCTCCTTGGCGTCGGCCAGGGCCTTCTGCTCCATGGCGTCGATGGCCGCCAGATGGGGCTTCGCCAGCTCCTCGTTGGAGGAGAAGTACTTGGCGCAGGTCTGGATGGCCTCCCGGTACCAGGTGGCCCAGGCGGAGAGGATCTCGGTCTCCTCCTCATAGGCACTCTTCACACTGCCGCCGGTGGTGTCGGCCCAGTCCTTGTGGGCCTTGGTGTTGTACTCGGCCTCGGAATCGAAGCGGGCCTGGGCCGCGTCCTCCAGGATCTGGAGCATCTCCCCGGTGTACCGGGTGGGGTTGGCGGCAAAGTAGCCCGCCGCCAGGGAGGTAATGCCCACGCTCTCCATCTCGTCGGCGCTGGCCATGTACAGGGTGTCCACAGTGGTGTGGTAGACGTAGTCGGTGAAGTGCCAGGTCAGCACCGCGGGCACGTCCTTGGCCAGGAAGCGGCTGTGGTCGCTGCCGCCCTCATAGGGGCACACGTCCACGGCAAAGTCGTACTTCAGGGTGTCGGCCACCTTGGTGCGGGCCGACTGGGCGGAGGCCATGTACAGATCGTTGATGAACACGCCGCCCAGATCGTAGCTGCCGGGGTTGCCGGCGCCCCACAGGGTGTGGGAGTCGGGCAGGCGGACGAACTTACCGTCGGAGTCGCTGCGGGTGTCATCGTAATAGAGGGGATCCTCCGGGATGTTGTCCAGGGTGTAGTTGTAGTAGGCCGCGGGATCGGGGGCCTTCTCGATGCGCATGGGGCCGCCGGTCTTGTCCGGGTCCTCGCCCACCATGTCCAGGTCGATGCAGCAGATGATGTCCTGCACCTCGTCGGGGTGGGCGTCCAGATACAGGTCGGAGAAGGACATCTCATCGCCCCACATGAAGACGATGGTCCGCTCGGGACGGGGCAGCACGCCCTCATCGATGAGCTGCTTGGTGCGGATGGCCAGCTCCATGTTGAGGGCCACGCCGGTGGCGTTGTCGTCACAGCCGGGCTCCTGCACGTGGGCGGCCAGCACGATGCGCTGGTGCTGCAGCTCGGGGTTGGAGCCCTTGATCTCGGCAATGGCGGTAAGCTGACCCTGGGCGGCGGGCACGCTGGGGTCGCTCATGCCGTACATCTGGCCCACGGTGGCCACGTTCATGGTCACGGTGCACCCGGCCTGCTGCAGGGTGCGGATGGCGTTGTACTGGTCGGGAGAGATGTTCCACTCCACGATGGGGGCGCCGGAGTTCATGGCCTGCTGGTTGGAGGCGGCGCCGGCCCCGCCGGCAAAGCGGGCGGAGTTGGTGTACCACTCGTCGGTGCCGCCGTACCAGCTCTCATACCAGTCGGTCATGGCCGGGTCCTGGGCGCCGAACCAGTTGTCGTCGATCTCGGGGTTGCTGTAGTTGTCCAGGGCGGCGGTGGTCATCACCGAGACCGCGCCCACCTCCTGGGCAAACTTAAAGTTGTTCCGGTTGGCCGAGTCGCACAGCAGGATCTTGCCCTTCAGCGCGGACTTGTCGCCGTCGAAGCTGTTCACGTCGCCCACATAGACCACTTCACCGGTCTTGCCGGCCACCAGGTCCCGGACGTTGCCGGGGTTGGCGCGGATCTGCTCCAGCTCCTCGGCAGTGACGTTGAAGCCGGTGTTGGTGGCCAGGTGGGCCCGCCGGTTCAGGTGGGCTTCGGGGCCACGGGGATCGCCGGGCTCCTCCCCTTCTGGGAAGACGTTGACCCGCTTGCCGGTCTCATCCTTCTCATTGATCCAGGCGGACATGGCCTTCACAAAGCCGTCGGTGTCGCCCACCTTGGCGTCCAGATCATAGAGCTCGATGTAATGGGCCTGATAGATCTCGCTGGTGGGGTCAAAGGAGTAGCTCTCCACGTTGACCACGTCCCGCAGGGCGTACAGCGGGTCCTCCTCGCTCAGTTCCTGCCCGTCCTTCTGGATGGAGGTGATCTCCATCCGGGCGTACTCGGGCGCCCAGGTCAGGGAGGAGGACGCATCGTGCTGGACCCAGAAGAAGTCCTGCGTATAGTCATGGGTTTTATCGGAGAATTCCGCGCCGGTATACGAGTCTCCGGCGTCCACATAGCCGGCCTCGATCATGGCGTCTCCGATAAAATCATTGATCACATAATTCTGCCACGGGCCGCCGGTTGTCCGCCAGCCGAGGAATACGGTACCCAGGTAGTCAAAGGCGGACTCGCCGTCCACCCCTGCGTCGCCCCCCAGCAGATCCACGATGGCATCCAGATCCTGGGGCAGGTCCGCATCCTCACTCGCCGCAGCGGGGATGACCAGGAAGGAACAGAGCATGGCCAGTGTTAATAACAGGGAAAGGGATCGCCTGAGTTGCTGCTTGTGCTGCTTCACGGTTTGATTCCTCCTTCTGCTGTGTCACTGCTTTCCTACCGGTTTTTCCATTTGCCGCCATTTTGCAATATTTTTTTATTATCCTCCCCTTTATTTTTGTGTAATATGACGGCGTTCTATTGGCATTATAACAGCTCTTCTTAGAAGATGCAACCATTCCGTCCACCATCCGAGGACGCGGCATTTTATGCATCTTTCCATAGCGTACCGGCGCTTTTTCTTCCGCTTGGGCCGTTCTGTCAATCTTTTTCTGGTATTCTACGTTTTTGGAACTGGAAGCCCGGTCAAACTTTGGTACCGGCCGGAGCGTATCCAAATGCACAAATCTGCATATGCTCTGAGCGGGTGATGGTATATGAATCAGCACAAATGGGGTGTCTATGCTTCGTGGACGGTCCTGGCCGAGGCGGTGGGCGGACTGTCCGGCTGGCTGACCCGGGACGGCGCCCGGCAGTACAGCCAGTCCATCCGTCAGCCGCCCCTGTCCCCGCCGCCGGTGGTCTTTCCCATCGTGTGGGCCGGGCTGTTTGCCCTGATGGGCGTGGGCGCGGCGCGGATCTATCTCTCCGCTCCCTCCGCCGACCGCTCCCGGGCCCTGACCGCCTTTTTCGTTCAGCTGGGCTTCAACTTTTTCTGGAGCATCCTCTTCTTCAACCTCCAGGCCTTCGGCCCGGCCCTGCTGTGGCTGCTGATCCTGTGGGGGCTCATCCTGTGGATGATCCTGTCCTTCCGCCGGGTGGACAAGGCGGCCGCCTGGCTGCAGGTGCCCTACCTGCTGTGGGTGAGCTTTGCGGCCTACCTCAACCTGGGGGTCTGGCTGCTCAACCGGTAAACGCAAAACGCGGCAGGCTGTGCCTGCCGCGTTTTTTGCGCTGTGTCCGGTTACTGCCCGTCCCCAAAGAACAGGGCCAGATCGTCCTCCACGCTGCCGATGCCCGCGATGCCGAAGTTCTCCACCAGCACCTTGGCCACGTTGGGGCTGAGGAAGGCCGGGAGGGTGGGGCCCAGGTGGATGTTCTTCACCCCCAGGTAGAGCAGGGCCAGCAGCACGATGACCGCCTTCTGCTCGTACCAGGCGATGTTGTAGACGATGGGCAGCTCATTGATGTCCTCCAGTCCGAAGACCTCCTTGAGCTTGAGGGCGATGACCGCCAGGGAGTAGGAGTCGTTGCACTGGCCCGCGTCCAGCACCCGGGGGATGCCTCCGATGTCGCCCAGGTCCAGCTTGTTGTACTTATACTTGGCGCAGCCTGCGGTGAGGATGACGGCGTCCTTGGGCAGGGCCTTGGCAAACTCGGTGTAGTAGTCCCGGCTCTTGGCCCGGCCGTCGCAGCCGGCCATGACCACGAACTTGCGGATGGCGCCGCTCTTCACGGCCTCCACCACCTGGTCGGCCAGGGAGAGCACCTGGGCGTGGGCGAAGCCGCCCACGATCGCGCCGGTCTCCAGCTCGGCGGGAGGGGCGCACTTCTTGGCGTGGGCAATGAGGGCGGAGAAGTCCTTCTTCTCCCCTGCTCCGCCGGGGATGTGCTTGCAGCCGGGGAAGCCCGCCGCGCCGGTGGTGTACAGCCGGTCCTTGTAGCTGTCCCTGGGGGGCACGATGCAGTTGGTGGTCATGAGGATGGGACCGTGGAAGGCCTCGAACTCCTCCTTCTGCTTCCACCAGGCGTTGCCGTAGTTGCCCACAAAGTTGGGGTACTTCTTGAAGGCGGGATAGTAGTGGGCGGGGAGCATCTCGGAGTGGGTGTATACATCCACCCCGGTGCCCTGGGTCTGCTCCAGCAGCATCTCCAGGTCCCGCAGGTCGTGGCCGGAGATCAGGATGCCCGGGTTCTTCCCCACGCCGATGTTGACCTTGGTGATCTCCGGGTTTCCGTAGGCGGAGGTGTTGGCCTTGTCCAGCAGGGCCATGCCCTGTACGCCGTACTTGCCGGTCTCCAGGGTCAGGGCCACCAGGTCGTCTGCCGTCAGGCTGTCATCCAGGGTGGCGGCCAGGGCCCGCTGCAGGAAGGCGTCCACCTCCCCGTCGCTGCACAGCAGGGCGTTGGCGTGCTTGCTGTAAGCGGACAGGCCCTTGAGCCCGTAGGTGATGAGCTCCCGCAGGGAGCGGATGTCCTCATCCCGGGTGGCCAGCACGCCCACCTGGGCGGCCTTGGCCGGCCAGTCCCCCGCGCCGTCCCAAAGGGCGGCCTCGGGCAGGGTCCCGGCCCCCTGCACCTGCTCCAGCAGGGCCCGCTTCACCTCCAGGGTCTCCCGGATGCGCTCCTCAATAGCCTGCTGGTCAAAGTTGGCGTTGGTGATGGTGGTAAAGAGGTTTTCGGTGACCAGGCGGTCCACCTGTGCCTCCACCGCCGCGCCCTGCTCCCGCAGGGCGGTGGTCACGGCGCACAGCCCCCGGGTCACATAGACCAGCAGATCCTGCATGGCGGCCACTTCCGGCCCCTTGCCGCACACCCCCATGCGGGTGCAGCCGGTGCACCCGGCGGTCTCCTGGCACTGATAGCAAAACATGTTGTGTTCCATTGTATCGGTCCTCCTGCGCAAATCTGCTTGACATTGTGGGCATAGTATAATAGATTTATTCCAACAAGTATGTTGTTTTAACAACGTTACCAGGAGGATTTCTATGGATATGACCGAACTGTGCGGCACCGCCTTATTCCGCGGGGTCACGCCGGAGGAGGCCCAGGCCATGCTCTCCTGCCTGGCCAGCCGGCGGCAGAGTTTTGCCAAAGGACAGGCCATCTACCGCACGGGGGACACGGTCACCGCCCTGGGGGTGGTGCTCTCGGGGCGGGTGCTCATTGAGAGCTGCGACCTCTGGGGCAACGTCACGGTGCTGGACAGCGTGGGTCCGGGACAGATCTTTGCCGAGACCTACGCCTGCACCCCGACCGAACCGCTGATGGTGGACGTGGTGGCGGCCGAGCCGTCCGAGGCGCTGTTTCTGGAGGTGGAGCGGGTGCTGCACGCCTGCCCCAACACCTGCGCCCACCACAGCCGTCTGGTGCGCAACCTGCTGACCCTGTCGGCCCAGAAAAATCTGAACCTGTCCCGGAAGATCTTCCACACCTCCCCCAAGACCATCCGGGGCCGGCTGCTCTCCTATCTGTCCGAGCAGGCCGTGCGCAGCGGTGGGCGCAGCTTCACCATTCCCTTTGACCGCCAGCAGCTGGCCGACTACCTGAACGTAGAGCGCAGCGCCCTGTCCGGGGAGCTGGGCCGGATGCAGCGGGAGGGGCTGCTGCGCACCCGGCGCAATCACTTTGAATTGCTGGCCGATCACCTAGAACTGTAGAGAGAAGGGATGGCACTATGATCACAATCTCGGAACGCACCATACAGGAATCCGCAAAAGACTATGCGCTGCGGGTACTGATGGACAATATCATTCACCTCCGGCTGATCCCGGGGGAAAAACTGCCCGAGCAGGAGCTATGCCAGCGCCTGGGCATCAGCCGCACCCCTTTCCGGGAAGCCGAGCTGGAGCTGGCACAGCGCAAACTCATCGACATCCGCCCCAAAATCGGCACCTATGTCTCTTACATCGACACCGAACTGGTGGAGGAGGTGCGCCACTTGCGCAGCGTGCTGGAGGGGGAGATCGCCGTCATGGCCTGCCGCATGCTGACAAAACGGGACGTGGACCGGCTGTGGACGACCCTGGCGCTCTGGAAAGTGTACATCAACCGCCAGCAGGAGGACGGGATCTTGCGGCTGGACAAGGCTTTTCACGGCATGCTCTACCAGCTGTGCGGCCGCCGGCACTGGCTGGAGCTGGTGGAGCACATCGCCCCCAGCTTTGACCGGGCTACCATTCTCAGTTTCCGCTGCTGTCCTCCCCAGAGCACTCTGCAGGACCATGAACAGCTGGTCCAGGCCATCCAGGATCGGGATGAGGACCGGGCCCGGCAGATCGCCCGGCGGCATCTGTACCGCTATACGGAGTACATCTCCTCCATCCAGGCGGCCTTTCCCGACTATTTTAAGGACCCGGCCCAGTTTTTTGAGCCGCCGCAACGGCGGCTGTGACCACAATTGCGAGGTGAACACAATGCAGGAGCATTACGACGTGATCGTCATCGGCGCCGGGGTGGTGGGCAGCGCCATCGCCCGGGAGCTGTCCCGCTACCGCCTGCGCACGGCGGTGCTGGAGCAAAATCTGGACGTGTGCAGCGAGACCAGCGGGCGCAATTCCGCCGTGGTCCACGGCGGCTTTGCCAATCCGCCGGGCAGTCTGAAGGCCCGCTTCTGCGTGGCAGGCAACAAGATGATGGACCAGCTGGCCCGGGAGCTGGACTTCCCCTTCCGCCGCTGCGGCAAGGTGCTGGTGGGCAACACGCCGGAGGATCTGGAGCAGCTGCGGCGCACCATGGAGCAGGGTGCGGTCAACGGCATGGACGGCCTGGAGCTGGTGGACGAGGCCAAGCTCCACCAGCTGGTGCCCGCCGTGGTGGGGAAATTCGCCCTGTGGTCCCGCAACAGTGGCATCCTGGACCCCTTTTTGTACACGGTGGCCCTGGCGGAGAACGCCCACGCCAACGGTGTGCGCTACTGCTTTGACCGGAAGGTCACCGGCATCCGCCGGGAGGGGGAGGACTACCTGCTCCAGACCCCCCACGGCAGCTACCGCACCCGCTGGGTGGTGAACGCCGCGGGGCTGGGCTGCCAGACCATCTCCGAGCTGCTGGGCATCCCCGGCTACCGGGTGGTGGGCTCCCGCAGCAACTACATCGTGCTCCACAAGCGCATGGGCAAGCTGCTGCCCATGCCGGTCTACCCCGTGCCCAGCAATGTGTACATGGGCATCCACGTGACCCCCACCGTGGACGGCAACGTCACCGTGGGTCCCGACGCGGAGAACACCGACGTGCTGGACGACTACTCGGTGCCCGCCGGGAAGATCGAGGCCCTGGCCGCCAGCGGCGCGCTGCTGTGGCCCCACATCCACAAGAAGGACCAGATCCGCACCTTCGCCGGCATCCAGCCCAAGTGGGTGGACGAGCACGGCGCCATCCAGGACTATAAGATCGAGATCCGGGACGAGCTGGCTCCCCGGGCGGTCAACCTCATCGGCATCGAGTCCCCCGGCATCACTGGCGCGGTGCCCATCGCCCAGTACGTGGTGGAGCTGATGCGCAAGCGGGAACCCTTTGCGGAAAACCCGGACTTCAACCCCTGCCGCAAGGGCATCGTGCGCTTTGCCGGCCGCACCCGGGAGGAGCAGGCCGCCCTCATCGCCCGGGACCCGGACTACGGCCGGCTGGTGTGCAGCTGCGAGGAGGTGACCCGGGCCGAGATCCGCTCCGCCATCCACAATCCCCTGGGAGTGCACACCCTGACAGGGATCAAATACCGCACCCGGGCCATGATGGGCGGCTGCCAGGGCGGCTTCTGCCAGACCAAGCTGGAGCAGATGATCGAGCAGGAGCTGGGCTGCGCCCCCCAGGACGTGCGCTATGACCGCCAGGGCGCGTGGCTGCTGGCCGGCGCGCTGCGGGAGGAGGAATGAGCGTGGAATACAAACAGGCCGTCATCATCGGCGGCGGCCCGGCGGGGCTGGCCGCGGCGGTGGAGCTGCACCGGCTGGGGATCGAGGATCTGGTGGTGCTGGAGCGGGAGGAATCTCTGGGCGGCATCCTGCGCCAGTGCATCCACGACGGTTTCGGGCTGGAGCGCTTCGGCGAGAGCCTGTCCGGCCCGGAGTACGCCCAGCGCTTTCTGGACCAGGTCCAGGCCCGGTCCATCCCCTGTGAGACCGGGGCCGCCGTGGTGGAGCTGACCCCTCAGCGGGTGGTCACCGCCGTCACCCCCACCGGCCTGCGGCAGTACCAGGCCGGCGTGGTGGTGCTGGCCATGGGCTGCAAGGAGCGCAGCCGGGGGGCTCTGGGCATCCCCGGCACCCGGCCCGCCGGCGTCTTTACCGCCGGCACCGCCCAGGCCTATCTGAACCTCTACAACCGCATGCCCGGCCGGGAGGCCGTCATTCTGGGCTCGGGGGACATCGGCATGATCATGGCCCGCCGCCTGACCCTGGAGGGGGCCCGGGTCAAGGCGGTGTTCGAGCTTATGCCCTACCCCAGCGGCCTGCCCCGCAACCGGGTGCAGTGCCTGGAGGACTACGGCATCCCCCTCTTCCTCAGCCACACCGTCACCGCCATCCACGGCCGGGAGCGGCTGAGCGGCGTCACCGTCTCCCAGGTGGACGCCTCCCTGCGCCCCATCCCGGGGACCGAGCGGGAGTACCCCTGCGACACCCTCATCCTCTCGGTGGGGCTGATCCCGGAAAACCAGCTGCTGGAGGGGGCGGGCATCGCCATGGACCCCCGCACCGGCGGCGCGGTGGTGGACGAGCGCCTGCAGACCAGTCTGCCCGGCGTCTTTTCCGCCGGCAACGTGCTGCATGTGCACGATCTGGTGGACTTTGTCTCTCAGGAGGCCGAGGCGCTGGCCCGCCACGCCGCGGATTTCCTGACCGGCCGGCCGGCTCCGGCCTGCCCGCTGGAGATCCGCCCCGGCCCCGGCGTGGGCCACACCGTGCCCCAGCGGTGCAGCGGCCGGGCGGACCTCTCCCTCTCCCTGCGGGTCAACGCCCCCTTCCGGGACTGCCGCATCGTGGTGCGGCAGAACGGCGCGGAGGTGGCCGTGCGGCGGATGCGCCAGGCCATCCCCGCGGAGATGATCCAGCTGAACGTTCCGGCCAGGCGGCTGGGGACAGACGGCGCACTGGAGGTGTCGGTGGAATGAAACGCTCCTATACCTGTATCCTCTGCCCCAACGGCTGCACCCTGGAGGCCCTGGTGGAGGAGGGCCGGGTGCAGTCGGTCACCGGGCAGCTGTGCCCCCGGGGGGAGGCCTATGTCCGCCAGGAGGTGACCGACCCCCGGCGGACCATCGCCAGCTCGGTGCTGGTGCGGGGCGGCACGCTCCCCCTGGCCAGCGTGCGCCTCACCGCCCCCATCCCCAAGGGGATGATCTTCCCGGTGATGCAGGCCATCCGCCAGGTGGAGCTGCAGGCCCCCGTCCAGGCGGGGACCGTGGTGCTCCGCCGGGTGTGCGGCCTGGACAGCGACGTGGTGGTCACCCGTACTGTCCCGGCCCGCTGAACCTCTGCAAACAGGGCGTGGAAGCCGGATGGCTCCCACGCCCCTTTTTTGCCTCCCGTTTTGGTACACAGCCGCCATCTTGGACTATACCAAAAAATAATTATGGTACTTTCGACCCGCCTCACATGCTGATATAATTTTCACAAATTCGAATTGCCTAACTTTTTCGTATCCGTATCTTTTTCACAAAAGCACACCTGTGCCCCGGAGAAAGAGAGCTGTATGAATATCAAGATCAACCGCGTCAGCCAGACCCCCCTCTACCTCCAGGTCAAATGCGCCATTCAGAATCTCATCCTCTCCGGCGAGATCAGCCACGGCTACAAAATGCCCTCGGAGCGCCGGCTGGCCGAAGAGCTGCAGATTCACCGCAACACGGTCATCAAGGCCTATGGCGAGCTGGTGGACGAGGGGTATCTCATCGTCTCCTCCAAAAGCCCTCGGGGCTATTTTGTCAAGGAGATCGCGGACGACGGCGTGCCGTTCAACCGCTTTTTCCCGCTGGAGAAGATGATCCGCTATCACTTCAACGAGAAGGAAAAGTTGTTTTTGGACCTGTTCTGCCGCTCGGAGAGCGAGCAGCACATCTCCATGGCCGGGATGATCATGGACGAGACGGCCTATCCCTCCCATGGGATGGAAGAGATCGTCCGGGACATGGTCCGGGCGCCCCGGCCCCAGGAGGAGCGGACCAAGCGGAACATCTGCGCGCTGCTCTTCCACGAGAACATGTATCTCAGCCCACGGAACATCCAGCTGGTATCCGAGACCAACCAGGCCCTGCACCACATCATGACCCTCTACCTGAAGGAGGGGGACTGCATCATCGCCGAGGAGCCGGTGGTGCCCGACAACGCCAGCATTTTCCGCAACAAGGGCATCCATCTGGTGACGGTCCCCATGCAGCCCGACGGCATGGATCTGGCCCAGCTGGAGGCCGCCATCAAAAAATACGCCCCCAAGTTCATCTACACCATGCCCAATTACCACAATCCCACCGGCATCGTCATGTCGCTGGAGAAGCGGAAGAAGCTGCTGGAGCTGGCGGGGCGCTACTGCATCCCCATCATTGAGGAGGACTCCCAGCGGGACTTCCGGTACGAGGGCAGCCGGATCCCCAGCCTGTACTCTCTGGACCGGTACCGGTCGGTGATCTATCTGGACTCCTTTACCCTGACCTTTCCCATGGGGATCAAGACCGGGTATATCGTAGGCCCCACCGACCTCATCGAGACTCTGGGCCGGCTGATCATGGTGGACGAGACCTTTGTGAGCAGCCTGGGCCAGTTCCTGCTCAACGAATACATCGAGCGCGGCTACTACCAGGCCCATCTGGAGCGGCTGGCCGCGCATTACGCCGGTAAACTGGACCGGCTGTGCCGGGGGCTGGACTCCATTGCCCATCTGGGCATCCGGTACACCCGCCCCAAGGGTGGACTGCTTCTGTGGTGCTCGCTGGACGAGCGCATCAATGAGCGCACCCTCTATCAGGAGGCGGAAAAGCGCGGGCTGCTGATCATGCCCGGCTTTCTCTTCTATCCCAACGGTTATAAGGGCGGCGGCCATGTCCGCCTTTGCTTTTCCAACATCAGGGACGAGGACATCGACACCGGCGTGCAGATTCTGGCGCAGGCGCTGGAATGCAGCACGGAATAAAGAGCGGAGGGATCAAATTGAATCAACTGACAGCGTACCGCAGGGAATTCCACCACTATCCCGAAAACGGCTGGCGGGAATTCCGCACCAGCGCCCGGGTAGCCGAGCTGCTGACCGAAATGGGCTACACCGTGGCTATGGGGCCGGACGTGATCGAGCCGTCCAGCGTGGGCGAGCCCGAACGGCTGACCCCGGAGCAGGTACAGGCCGAGATGGACCGGGCGGTCCGCCAGGGCGCCAACGAGCGTTTTGTGGCCATGACCCAGGGCTGGCCCGGCGTGATGGCGGTGCTGGACACCGGGCGGGAGGGCCCGGTCTCGGCCATGCGCTTTGAGATGGACTGCCTGCCCTATGACGAGCCCGAAAAGCCGGGCTACCGCCCCTACGACGAGGGATACCTCTCCTGCAACCCCAAGTCGGTGCACGCCTGCGGCCACGACGGCCACACAGCCATCGGCCTGGGCATCGCCCAGGCGCTGATGGAGCGCCGGGACCAGCTGCGCGGGAAGATCAAGCTCTTCTTCCAGCCGGCGGAGGAGACCTTCTACGGCGCCCAGTCCATCGTGGACAAGGGCCACCTGGACGACGTGATGAACTTCATCGCCGTCCACATCGCCCTGAGCGCGGAGAACAAGCCCCTGCCCTCCCACACCATCGCCTGCGGCTGCCGGGATTTTCTCAGCGACCGGCAGCTGGACGTCTATCTGGAAGGCCGGGCGGCCCACCCCTGCGGCGCCTCTCAGGAGGGGAAAAACGCCCTGCTGGCAGCCTGTTCGGCGGCGCTGAACATCCACAGCATCGCCCCCCACGAGGCGGGTCTGTGCCGGGTGAACGTGGGTGAGATCCACGCCGGGGTGTGCGCCAACACCATCGCCCCCAACGCCATGATGCGCATCGAATACCGGGGCCAGTTCCCCGAGATCTCGGCCTACGCGGGCAAGCGGATCTTTGACATTCTGGACGGCACGGCCAAGGCCTACGACCTCACCTACCACTATGTGGACTACGGCGAGGTGCCCGCCGGCGCCAGCGACTACGCCATGATGGAGATCATCCAGCGGGCCGCCAACAAGGTGCCCTGGTTCGAGAAGGTATACTTCGAGGGCAATGTGGGCGGCACCGACGACGCGGCCGTGATGATCACCAAGGTCCAGCAGAACGGCGGTATCGGCACCTACGTGGGCATCGGCGCCGACGCCACCAACACGGTGCATGACCCGGAGTTCGACTTTGACGAGGACTGCCTGCAGGCCGCCGTGGATATGTGTGTGTTCGCTCTGGAAGAGCTTCACGGGAACTGAGAGAAACAGGCATGTGTGTCAAGAACAGAGGAGGTAATTGAAATCATGGCAGAAAAAGTAGCGTCCAAACTGAAAGGGAACATGTGGAGGCTGGTGATCCTGGCCATCGCCGGATCGCTCATCTACGGCCTGCCCTACTTCCGCACCTATTACTACGACGCCTATCTGGAGGCCTACAACCTGACCAACACCCAGATGGGCACCCTGGGCGCCATGTTCGGCGTGTTCGGCATGGTATCCTACCTGTTCGGCGGCGTGGTGGCCGACTTCATCTCCCCCAAGAAGCTGATCTCGGTCTCCCTGATCCTGACGGGTATCGCCGGGTTCTGCCACCTGTTCGCCACCAGCTACTCCATGCTGCTGGTCATCTATCTGGTATGGGGCTTCACCGCGCTGTTCGCCTTCTGGCCCGCTCTGGTCAAGGGCATCCGCGGCCTGGCCGCCGCCAATGAGCAGGGCAAGGCCTACGGCTTCATGGAGGCCGGCCGCGGCGTCACCAACGCGGTGCACCTTGCCATCGCCCTGGCCATCATCAACGCGGTGAGCAGAAGCACCGGCGGCGGCTCCGACATCAACGCCGCCGGCCTCAAGGGCGGCATCGTCTTCTACTCCGTGGTGGTCATCGTCCTGGGCGTGCTGGTCTTGCTGTTCTTCAAGGACGACAAGGGCGGCGACAAGTCCGAGCGCTTCAACTTCAAGCAGATCCTCACCGTGGTCAAGCTGCCCCAGGTGTGGATTCTCTGCCTGATCCTGTGCTGCACCTACGTGATGAACATGTCCTACGCCTACTTCAACCCCTACGCCACCTCCGCCTTCGGCATGGCCATGATCGGCGGCACCATCGTGACCATCATGGCCGACTACATCCGTCCCTTCGCCTCCGTGGGCGGCGGCGTACTGGCTGACCGCATCGGCCGGCCCAGGATCATGGTCATCTGCTTCCTCATCATGGCCATCGGTACCTTCGCCATCGCCCTCTTCCCCACCATGAGCGTGCCCGTGTTCGTCATCGTGTGCGCCATCATCTATGTGGGCATGTACTGCAACTACGGCATCGTCTTCTCCCTGATGGAGGACGGCGGCATCCCCATGGAGGTCTCCGGCACCGCCATCGGCCTCATCAGCACCATCGGCTACCTGCCCGAGGTCATCTGCCCCCTGACCGCCGGCGCCATTCTGGATACTTACTCCGCCACCGGCTACAAGTACTACTTCATCGCCGTGGGCATCATGATGCTCATCGGCATCCTGGGTATGTTTATCTGGAACCGCAGCCTGAAGCGCAAGGCCAAGGTCTGATTCCAGCGGATCAAAAAGAGCCGCCCCGGCACCTGCCGGGGCGGCTCTTTTTCGGTTTTCTTACGGCTGCTCCGCCTGGGCCGCCAGCTCCGCCCGGCGGGCGTCCCGCAGGCGCAGGCACTCCTCCAGGCTCCGCTCCGGCCGGGCGGCGATCTTCTCCTGCCAGTCCAGCAGGAAGGCCCGCAGCGCCTGCAGCCCCTCCTCGCTCATAGGGAAGCGGGTCTGCTCCTCCACCCGGCTGTCCCGGCGGCACCAGGGTCCCTCCCACACCTCCACCGTGAGCTGGGGAGGCTCGGCCTCGGTGTCGGGCAGGACCTGGTAGCGCATCCGCCCGCCGCTGGCCGTCCAGAAATTCCCGTTCTCAAAGTGGGAGAGCACGGGTAAAAATAGCTCCTGTTCCATCTTGTCAGCTCCTTGCCTGCAAAAAAACGCGCGTGGTATTTATCATACCACGCGCGCGCCGTGTTTTCAATTCTCCGCGTAGCGGGAAAGAAACTGCCTGGTCCGCTCCTCCCGGGGGTGCTCGATGACCTGCCGGGCCGCGCCCTGCTCCACGATGACGCCGCCGTCCATGAAGATCACCTGGTCGGCCACGTCCCGGGCGAAGGCCATCTCGTGGGTGACGATGAGCATGGTGGTCTTCTGCTCAGCCAGAGAGCGGATGACCTTCAGCACCTCGCCGGTGAGCTCCGGGTCCAGGGCGGAGGTGGGCTCGTCAAAGCAGAGGATGTCCGGCTTGAGGGCCAGGGCCCGGGCGATGGCCACCCGCTGCTGCTGGCCGCCGGAGAGCTGGTGGGGATAGTGCCCCGCCCGGTCGGCCAGGCCCATGCGCTCCAGCAGCACCCGGCCCTGGGCGTCGATCTGGGCAAACAGCTCCTTCCGGCGGGCCTTGAAATCGGGCCGCTCCCCGGCCAGCAGCCGGGGGGCCAGGGTCACATTTTCCAAAGCGGTATACTGGGGGAACAGGTGGAAGGACTGGAACACCAGGCCGAAGTGGAGCCGCTTTTTCCGCACCTCGCTCTCCCGCTGGGTGGCGGGGTCGTCCGCGTCGAACAGGGTCTCCCCGTTCACCTGGATGCGCCCCCGGTCCGGGGTCTCCAGGAAGTTGAGGCAGCGCAGCAGGGTGGTCTTTCCGCTGCCGGAGGAGCCGATGATGGCTATGGCCTGTCCCTGCTCCAGGGAGAAATTGATGCCCCGGAGGACCTGGGTGCGGCCAAAGTCCTTGTAGATGTCACTGACCTGTAAGATCGCCATGTTGTCCTCCCTCACACGCGGAAATAGTCCAGCTTTTTCTCGATCCGGCTCAGGGCCAGGGTCACCACGCCGTTGAACACCAGGAAGAAGGCCCCGGCGTAGAACAGCGGCCAGATCATGCCCTTGTTGCCGAAGTCCTTGGCCAGCTTGATGATCTCGCCCACCATGATGAAGTTGGACAGGGAGGTATCCTTGACCAGGGTGATGACCTCGTTGCCCATGGGGGGCACGATGCGCTTGATCACCTGCAGCAGCGTGATGCGCAGGAAGATCTGCCGCCGGGTCATGCCCAGCACCTGTCCGGCCTCCCGCTGCCCGGCGGGCACGCCCTGGATACCGCCGCGGAAGATCTCGGAGAAATAAGCGGCGTAGTTGAGCACGAAGGCCAGACAGGCCGCCGTCATCCGGGGCAGGATGTGCCCCGGATTCAGGATGCCGGGCAGATAGTACACCACCGCCAGCTGGAGCATCAGGGGGGTGGAGCGCATGATGTACACATACAGGCGCATCAGCCAGCTCAGCGGCCGGAACCGGCTCATGGTCCCGAAGGACACCACCAGCCCCAGAGGCAGCGCCAGCACCAGCGTGACCACAAAGAGCTGGATGTTGAGCAAAAAGCCGTCCAGCATGGTCAGGGTTACCGTTTGAAATGACATACTCTCTCTCCTTGCCCGGAGCAGACAAGGGGCAGGGGCTGCCCCCTGCCTCCTGCCGCGTCTGTGTAAAGGCTTACTGCTGGTTGGCCAGCAGCAGCTCGCTCAGGCCGTACTCGTCGGCCAGGCTGGCCAGCGTCCCATCGTCGATGAGCTCCTGCATGGCCTGATCCACCTGGGCGGTGATGTCCGAACCCTTGCGGAAACCGATGCCGTACTCCTCCACCGACAGCTCCAGGTCGGGGATGACCATCAGGTCGGAGTAGTCGCCGGTGCCAGCCAGGGTGTTGGCCAGCACGAAGTCCATCACCGCCGCGTCGGCGGCGCCGGCCTTGACCTCCAGCAGCGCGTCGGTCTGCTTCACCACGGAGGTGTACTGGGCCTGGCTCAGGTACTCATCGGCCTGGACCGCCGCCTCGCCGGCGGAACCGGCCTCGGCGTCCACCTTGGCGCCCGCCAGGGACTCAGTGGAGGTGTATTTCTCCGCGTCGGCCGCCCGGATCACCACTACCTGATAATTCTTGATGTAGGGCTGGGAGATGCTCAGGGCCTCCTCCAGCTCGGGGGTGATGGTCATACCGTTCCAGATGCAGTCAATGTTCTTGCTCTCCAGCTCCAGCAGCTTGGAGTCCCAGTTGATCTCCACAAACTCCGGCTCCAGCCCCAGCTTCTCGCACACGGCGGTGGCAAAGTCGGTCTCAAAGCCGGTGAGCTCGCCGTTCTCATCCAGGTAATTCATGGGCTCAAACAGGGTGTAGCCGATCTTCAGCGTGCCGTTGTCCTGCACATAGGCCAGATCGCTCTCGACAGCCGGAGCATTGCTCTCCCCGGCAGGGGTCTGGGCCGCGCCGGACGAGTCTCCGGAGCCGCAGGCAGTCAGGGTCAGGGTCAGGCCCAGCGCCAGGGCCAGGGCGGTCAGTCTCTGTCTCATATACAGTCCCTCCACAAATGTACTCTCTGTTGCTTTTGTATATTACCACGCTAAAGCGAACTTGTAAAGGGCTTTTTTAAAAAAAGACGGGCCCGTTCCAGGTCCTCCGGCCGGTTGACGTTGAGCAGCTGCCGCTCCAGGTCGAAGCCGGGCAGTTCCGCCTCCTCCAGCACGCGCAGGTTCACCCGTTCCAGCAGGGCCGCCATGGCCCGCCGCCCCTCGTCCAGGCAGGCCGACGCCGCCGGCAGGCACCGGTGGCGGTAGGCGGCAAACAGGGGCTCCAGCCGGCCCGAGCGCCGCCGGATGCAGCAGGCGTCGGCCCCCTCCAGCCCATCCAGCAGGCGCAGGGCCAGCTCCGGCGTGCCGAAGGGCAGGTCCACCGCCGTGAGAAAGACCTGTCCCGCCCCGGCGGACACCAGCGCGGCCTCCAGACCGGCCAGAGGCCCCTGGGCCCCCGGGCGCAGGTCGGGCACCTCCTCCACGCCGGGCAGGACATACCGCCCCGGCCGGTCGGTGGACAGGTACACCCTGTCGAACCAGGGGGCGTACCGCGTCGCCAGCCGCTCCAGAAAGCGCTCCCCTTCCAGCGTCAGCCCGGCTTTGTCCCGGCCCATCCGGCGGGAGCCGCCCCCGCTGAGGATCACCGCCGCCCGCTTCATCCGTCCGCCCCCTCTGCGCGTTTTGACCCAGTGTACCAGAAAAATTTCCCCGCGTCAAAAAAACGGTTCCGCCGCATAGAATTCCCCCCGGTTCCATATCCTGTCCAACAGAACACACCAAAGAAACAGGAGGCGTGGAACGCTATGAAAAAACTGGCCGCGGCCCTGATGGCCGCCGCGCTGCTCCTCCTCCCTGCCCAGGCCGCCGCCCAGCCGGCGCCGGTGGAGGCCGCCGCGGCGGTGCTCATGGAGCAGGAGACGGGGACCATCCTCTATGAACAAAACGCCCACGACAAGCTGGAACCGGCCAGCGTGACCAAGGTGATGACCCTGCTGCTGGTGCTGGAGGCGGTGGACGAGGGACGGCTGAGCCTGGACGATATGGTCACGGTCTCGGCCCATGCCGCCTCCATGGGCGGCTCCCAGGTCTATTTAAAAGAAGGGGAGCAGATGTCGGTCAACGATCTGCTCAAGTCGGTGGCGGTGGTCTCGGGCAACGACGCCGCCGTGGCCCTGGCCGAGCACCTGGCGGGCAGTGAGGAGGCCTTTGTGGAGCTCATGAACCGCCGGGCGGCCGAGCTGGGCATGGCGGACACCTGTTTTTGCAACTGCACCGGTCTGCCCGCCGCCGGCCACCTGACCAGCGCCTATGACATCGCCGTCATGAGCCGGGCGCTGATGAGCCACCCCAAGATTCTGGATTACACCACCATCTGGATGGACTCCATCCGGGACGGGCAGTTCCAGCTGTCCAACACCAACAAGCTCATCCGGTTTTATGAGGGAGCCACCGGCCTCAAGACCGGCTCCACCGACTCGGCGGGCTACTGCCTGTCGGCCACCGCCCAGCGGGACGGCATGGGCCTGATCGCCGTGGTGCTCAAAGCCAGCACCTCCGAGCAGCGCTTTGAGGCGGCCAAAAGCCTGCTCAATTACGGCTTTGCCAACTACACCCTCACCGATGTCTGCCCCGGACAGGCCCTGCCGCCGGTGAATGTGCTGCTGGGAGAGCAGGAGACGGTGCAGCCCGTCCTCTCCGGCTCCAGACGCATTCTGGTGGACAAGGCCCAGCTCAACGCCCTGACCAGCGAAGTGCGCCTGTGCTCCGACGTGGAGGCCCCTGTGGAGGCCGGCCAGAAGCTGGGCGAGCTGGTGATCTCGGCGGAGGGCGAGACCCTCCAGACCATTCCCATCGTGGCCGACCAGGCCGTGGCACGGCTGTCGGTGCCCGGACTCTTCGCCCGTCTGCTGCGGACGCTGTTTATGGCCGGATGATCCGGTTCCAGGGGGAGCGGTGCAAACCGCTCCCCCTGCGTGTACGTTCTCCCCAAAGGGAGGGGGTTCAAAACACGGAATTTTTACGTCTCCTTTTCCATCCATATCTTGACTCTTGATACGACTCGTTGTATACTTTATACAAATAAGTTTCTCTGCTTTTGGAGCTTATTTATTACCAATGACAAGAAACGCCCTTCCCGCGATTCTCTTTTTTGGGTGTTTTTACCAATAAAGGAGTGGATACCTATGCCTCATACCAAGCTCTCTCCCGCCGTTGATGCCTTTGTCAACGGCCAGGCCGTCCGGGCGCAGGAGTTCCTGGGCTCCCATCCCGCCGTGCGGGACGGACAGGCCGGTTGGCTGTTCCGGGTCTGGGCGCCTCACGCCGCATCCGTGTCGGTGATGGGGGATTTCAACGGCTGGGACGCCGACTCCCACCCCATGACCGCTCTGGAGGGCGGCGTGTGGGAGGCGTTCATCCCCGGCCTGCAGGTCTATGACAGCTACAAATATGCCATCCACACCACCGAGGGCGAGGTACTGGCCAAGGCCGATCCCTATGCCTTCCACGCCGAGACCCGCCCGGGCACCGCCTCCAAGCTCTATGATCTCTCCGGCTACCAGTGGGGGGATCAGAGCTGGATGGACTACCGCAAGGCCAACCCCATTTACCAGAAGCCCCTGAACATCTATGAGGTCCACCTGGGCTCCTGGCGGCGCACCGGGGATGACGAGATGCTCTCCTACCGGGACATCGGCAAGTATCTGGTGCCCTACGTGAAGGAGATGGGCTTCACCCATGTGGAGCTGCTGCCCGTGACGGAGCACCCCCTGGACGCCTCCTGGGGCTATCAGTGCACCGGCTACTTCGCGGCCACCAGCCGCTTCGGCACGCCCCACGACTTCATGTGGCTGGTGGACCAGCTGCACCAGGCCGGCATCGGCGTCATCCTGGACTGGGTCCCCGCCCACTTCCCCAAGGACGCCTTCGGCCTGTACGAGTTTGACGGCCAGCCCTGCTATGAGTACGCCGACCCCCGCAAGGGGGAGCACGCCGACTGGGGCACCCGGGTGTTCGACTACGGCCGCAACGAGGTCCGCTCCTTCCTGTACTCCTCGGCGCTGTTCTGGCTGGAGCAGTACCACATCGACGGGCTGCGGGTAGACGCGGTGGCCTCCATGCTCTACCTGGATTACGGCCGTCAGGACGGGGAGTGGGTCCCCAACGTGTTCGGCGGACATGAGAATCTGGAGGCGGTGGAGTTCCTCCAGAAGCTCAACACCCATATCTTCACCGCCCATCCCGACGTGATGATGATCGCCGAGGAGTCCACCGCCTGGCCCCGGGTCTCCCACCCGGTAGGCAAGGGCGGCCTGGACGGCGGTCTGGGCTTCAATATGAAGTGGAACATGGGCTGGATGAACGACATCCTCCATTACATCAAGCTGGACCCCTACTTCCGCCAGTTCAACCACCACGACATCACCTTCTCGCTGATGTACGCCTTCTCGGAAAACTTTGTGCTCCCCCTGTCCCACGACGAGGTGGTGCACATGAAGGGCTCCCTGCTCAACAAGATGCCGGGCACCGACGAGGAAAAGTACGCCGGTGTGCGCGCCTTCTATACCTACATGCTGACCCACCCGGGCAAGAAGCTGCTGATGATGGGCAGCGAGTTCGGCCAGTGGAACGAGTGGCACTATGAACACTCTCTGGACTGGCACCTGCTGGAGATGGACAACGAGGACGGGGAGCGCCACCGCAAGCTGCACGCCTTCTTCAAGGCCATCAACGCCTTCTATCTGGCCCACAAGGAGCTGTGGGAGCTGGACTTCTCCTGGGAGGGCTTCGAGTGGATCGAGGCCGACGATCACCAGGCCAACACCATCGCCTTCCTGCGCAAGGACAGCAAGGGAGACACGCTGGTAACGGTGTGCAACTTCTCCCCGGTGGACCGGACGGGCTACACCATCGGCGTGCCCGTGGCCGGCGCCTACTCCTGCGTGTTCAGCACGGACGATCCCGCCTTTGGCGGCGAGGGCCGTGGCGACACCGAGCCGGTGAAGAGCCAGTACAACCCCTGCCACGGCCGGGAGCAGTCCATTACCCTGCGTCTGCCGCCCATGAGTGCCGCCATCTATAAATGCACCCGCAAGTTCCCGCCCCGGCGGAAGAAGGCAGCCGCTCCGGTCAAAGCGGCCAAGCCTGCCAAACCCGCCACCAAGCGCACCAAAAAAGCCTGAGCCTTTCCAGTTTGAACACTGAGGTGATAGAATGAAAAAGGAATGCGTCGCCATGCTGCTGGCCGGTGGACAGGGCAGCCGGCTGCACGCCCTGACTAGCCATGTGGCAAAGCCCGCGGTACCCTTCGGGGGCAAATACCGCATCATCGACTTCCCCCTGTCCAACTGCATCAACTCCGGTATCGATACGGTAGGTGTGCTGACCCAGTACCGCCCCATGGAGCTCAACGCCTACATCGGCAACGGCGAACCCTGGGATCTGGACCGCTCCTACGGCGGTGTGCACATCCTGCCCCCCTACATGCGCGAAGGGGAGAAGGGCACCTGGTACAAGGGCACGGCCAACGCCATTTATCAAAACATCAACTTCCTGGAAACCTATGATCCGGAGTACGTGCTCATCCTCTCGGGCGACCACGTGTACAAGATGGACTACGCCCAGATGCTCCGCCGCCACAAGGAGGCGGGCGCCGCCTGCACCATCGCCGTGCTGGAGGTCCCCATGGCCGAGGCGCCCCGTTTCGGCATCATGAATGTGGACGAGAACGACGACATCTATGAGTTCGAGGAGAAGCCCAAGAAGCCCAAGAGCAACCTGGCCTCCATGGGCATCTACATCTTCACCTGGAGCAAGCTGCGGGAGTACCTGATGGCGGACGAGGCCGATGAGAAGAGCGCCAACGACTTCGGCAAGAACATCATCCCCGCCATGCTGAACAACGGGGAGAAGATGACGGCCTACCGCTTCCAGGGCTACTGGAAGGACGTGGGCACCATCGACTCCCTGTGGGACGCCAACATGGACATGCTCTCTCCGGAAAACGGCATCGACCTGTACGATACCGAGTGGCCCATCTATGCCCGCACCCCCACCAAGCCCCCTCATTTTATGGGTAAGGACGCCAAGGTGGAGCACTCCATGGTCACCGGCGGCTGCGAGGTATACGGCACGGTGGAGAACTCGGTGCTCTTCCACTCGGTCATCGTGGAGGAGGGCGCGGTGGTGCGCTACTCCATCCTGATGCCCGGCACCGTGGTCAAGAAGGGCGCGGTGGTGGAGTATGCCATCGTGGCCGAGCAGGCCACCATCGGCGAGAACGCCCGGGTGGGCGCCTCTCCCGACGGCAGCGAAGACTGGGGCGTGGCCGTCATCGCCCAGCACCTGACGGTGGGCGACAACGCGGTGGTCTCCCCCAAGGCCATGATCACTCGTAACGTGAAAGGAGGTGGGGTAAAATGATGCACAAACTGCACGGCATCATCTTTTCCTACCTTTCCAACCCCGATCTTCGGGAACTGACCCAGCACCGCAACACCTGCTCCATCCCCTACGGCGGGCGCTACCGGGTCATCGACTTCATGCTCTCCAATATGGTCAATGCCGGCGTGTCCGACGTAGGCATCATCGTACACGCCAACTATCAGTCCCTGCTGGACCACATGGGCTCGGGCAAGGACTGGGACCTCTCCCGCAAGCACGGCGGCCTGCGCATCCTGCCTCCCTTCGGCTACGCCAGCCGGCAGGAGGGGGTCTACCGGGGCCGTATGGACGCTCTGGCGGGCGTACGCTCCTACCTGCAGAACATCCGGCAGGACTATGTGGTCCTGGCCGGCGGCGACCTGGCGGTGAACCTGCCTCTGGCCGACATCTATGAGGCCCACATCCGCAACGACGCCGACATCACCGCCGTCTGCACCAGCCATCCCAAGGGCGACCCCCGGGGCTGTGACTACTTCACGGTTGGGGCCGGCGGACGCATCACCGACGTATCCGTCCACCCGGCCATCGCTCAGGGCTGCGAGTCCCTGGAGGTCTACATCCTCTCCAAGGAGCTGCTGCTCTCCCTGGTGGACCACTGCGCGGCCCACAACATCCCCTCCTTCAGCACCGGCGTGCTCCAGGGCATGGTGGGCCAGCTGAAGATCTGCCCGTATATCTTTGACGGCTACGCCGCCCGGCTGCAGTCGGTGGCCGGCTATTTCGCCCGCAGCATGGAGCTGCTGGACCCGGACGTGCGCGCCCAGCTCTTTGTGCCTGAGCGTCCGGTGCGCACCAAGGACCGCTCCGACCCGTCCACCTATTACGGCCCTGACGCCCGCTCGGTCAACTCCCTGGTGGCCGACGGCTGCATCATCGAAGGCGAGGTGGAAAACTCCATCCTCTTCCGTGGCGTCCGGGTGGAGAAGGGAGCCAAGGTCTCCGGCTGCGTGCTGATGCAGGGCACCACCATTCAGGCCGGCGCCATGCTCAAGTATGCCATCACCGATAAAAACGTTCGGGTCAACCCCGGCCGGATGCTGATGGGGCACAACACCTATCCTCTGGCCATCGCCAAAAACGAGATCGTCTGAGCCCGTCCGGACCCGGAACCAATTTCCGATCTGTTTCATAGAAGGAGTAACATATGAACATTTTGTTCGTCACCTCGGAGTGCGCCCCCTTTATCAAGACCGGCGGTCTGGCCGACGTGGCCGGTTCCCTGCCCAAGGCGCTGGCGAAAAAAGGCCACGATGTGCGGGTCATCCTGCCCCTGTACGAGGGCATCGGTCAGGAGTGGCGCAGTCAGATGACCTTCCTGCAGTGCTTCCATATCACCCTGGCCTGGCGCACGCCCTACTGCGGCCTTTTTGAACTGAAGCGGGACGGGGTCACCTACTGGTTTGTGGACAATGAGTACTACTTCAAGCGCTCCAACATCTACGGCCACTATGACGACGGTGAGCGCTTCGCCTACTTCTCCCGGGCCGTGGTGGAGAGCGTGGGATACCTCAACTGGCATCCCGACGTACTCCACTGCAACGACTGGCAGACGGCGCTGGTGCCCATCTACCTGCTGGAAGAGCGCCACCGCATCCCCCAGCTGTACGACACCAAGAGCGTGTTCACCATCCACAACATCGAGTATCAGGGCCGCTACGGCCGCCAGACCCTCAAGGATCTGTTCGGCCTGAACGAGGGGTACTTCAACGAGCATATGCTGGCCTATCACGGTGACGTGAACCTGATGAAGGGCGCCATCTACGCCGCCGATTACGTCACCACCGTCTCCCCCACCTACGCTGAGGAGCTGCAGTACAGTTTCTACGCCCACGGGCTGGAGGGGGTCATCACCGACAACCGGCACAAGATGCGCGGCATCCTCAACGGCATCGATACCGAGCTCTACGATCCCTGGCGGGACAAGGGCCTGGCCAAATTCTTCTCCGCCCGGCAGCTCCAGGGCAAAAAGACCTGTAAGGCGGCCCTGCAGCAGGCCTCCGGCCTGCGGGAGAGTCCCGACACCCCCATCATCGCCTGCGTCTCCCGGCTGGTGCGGCACAAGGGCTTTGACCTGGTGACCGCCGCCATCCACGACATCATGGGCATGGACGTACAGATGGTGGTGCTGGGCACCGGCGACTGGAACTTTGAGGAGGCCTTCCGTCAGGCCCAGAACCAGTATCCCGGCCGGTTCGCCGCCCATATTATGTATTCAGCCAGCCTCTCCACCGCCATCTACGGCGGCGCGGACCTGTTCCTCATGCCCTCCATTTCCGAGCCCTGCGGCCTGAGCCAGATGATCGCCATGCGCTACGGCACCATTCCCGTGGTGCGGGAGACCGGCGGCCTGCGGGATTCGGTGATCCCCTACAACCAGTACACCGGCGAGGGCACCGGTTTCTCCTTCGCCAACATCAACGCCCACGAGATGGTGGGTGTGCTGGCCGGTGCCATCGACCTCTATCACAACGACAAGAAGGCCTGGAAATCCCTCCAGAAGCAGGCCATGACCGCCGATTTCTCCTGGGATCAGTCGGCCGGTGCCTATGAGGAGATCTACGGCTGGGTCACGGGAAAATAAGCTTGACAGACCGGATTTTTCCGTGATAGAATCCGCTCCGCGGGAGGATGCCGCCCGTCGGCCCCTTCTCCCGCGGAGTTTTCTTGTGTTCATGCCAACCGAAACAGGAGATGTTTGCATTGCATAACTATACCAAAAAAGAACTGATGACCCTCATCACCGGCAAGCTGCGCCGCAACTTCGGCCGCGATGTGGAGGAAGCCACCGCCAAGCACATGTTCAAGGCCTGTGCCCTGGTGCTGCGGGACATCATGTCCGAACGGCAGATGAAGACGGCCGATCAGGTGGTGGAAAAGCACCAGCGCCAGGTCCACTATCTGTCTCTGGAGTTCCTCATGGGCCGCTCCCTGATGAAGAACGCCTATAACCTGGGCGTGCTGGAGCCCCTGAAGCAGGCCATCGAGGCTCTGGGCTTCTCGGCTCCCGACCTCTTCGAGGCCGAGCCCGACGCCGGCCTGGGCAACGGCGGTCTGGGCCGCCTGGCCGCCTGCTATCTGGACTCCATGACCACGCTGGACATCCCGGCCACCGGCTATTCCATCTGCTATGAGCTGGGCATCTTCAAGCAGAAGATCGTGGACGGCCAGCAGGTGGAGCTGCCCGACAACTGGCTGGACCTGGGCGACGCCTGGCTCATTCCCAAGATGGATGAAGTGGAGGAGGTCCACTTCGGCGGCAAGGTGGAGGACGTGTGGGACGACCAGGGCCACCACCACATCAAGCACACCGGGTACGACACGGTGCTGGCTGTGCCCCGGGACATGGAAATTGCCGGCTACCAGACCGAGCACGGCAACGTGCTGCGCCTGTGGGACGCCAAGAGCCCCACGCCGGTGGACATGAACCTGTTCTCCTCCGGCCAGTATCTGAAGGCGGTAGAGCAGCGGGCCATGGCCGAGTCCATCTCCAAGGTGCTCTACCCGGAGGACAATCACTATGAGGGCAAGTCCCTGCGCCTCAAGCAGCAGTATTTCTTCGTGTCCGCCACCATCCAGTCCATCGTGCGCAAGCACCGGGCCGAGTACGGCACGCTGCGCAACTTCCACCTCAAGCATGTCATCCAGATCAACGACACCCACCCCACCCTGGCCATTCCGGAGCTGATGCGCATCCTGCTGGACGAGGAGGGGTACGGCTGGGACGAGGCCTGGTATATCGTCACCCACACCGTGGCCTACACCAACCACACCGTCCTGGCCGAGGCGCTGGAGCGCTGGCCCCAGCAGCTCATTGAGCGCTGGCTGCCCCGGATCTGGCAGATCCTCATCGAGATCAGCAAGCGCTACCAGGAGGCCCTGACCACCTATTTCCACGGCGATTTGTCCAAGGTGGCCCCCATGGCCATCATCTGGGGCGGCGAGGTACGTATGGCCAACCTGTGCGTGTGCGCCTGCTTCAAGATCAACGGCGTATCCGCCCTCCACTCGGACATCCTGAAGAAGGACGTCTTCCACGATGCCTACGTGCGCACCCCCGACAAGTTTACCAACGTGACCAACGGCATTGACCACCGCCGCTGGCTGAGTGAGTGCAACCCCAAGCTGGACGCCCTCATCCGGGACTGCTGCGGCAAGGACAAATACCTGCTCCACCCCGAGGCCCTCACCGGCCTGGAGAAATACCAGGACGACGCGGGCGTGCTCTCCCGCCTGGGCCAGATCAAGGCCGAGAACAAGAACGCCTTCGCCGCCTGGGTGACCCGGGAGACCGGCGTCATCCTCAACACCGACGCCATGTTCGACGTGCAGGTCAAGCGCCTGCACGAGTATAAGCGCCAGCTGCTGAACGTGCTGCACATCCTCTATCTCTACCAGCGGATGAAGGCCGATCCCCACTTCGACTTCACCCCCCGCACCTACCTCTTCGGCGCCAAGGCGGCTCCCGGCTACGCCGTGGCCAAGCGCATCATCCGGCTGATCAACTCGGTGGCCGACATGATCGCCCGCGACCCGGCCTGCAAGGACCGGCTGCAGGTGGTGTTCCTGGAGAACTACCGGGTGAGCCTGGCCGAGCGGCTGATGCCCGCCAGCGAACTCAGCGAGCAGATCTCCACCGCCGGCAAGGAGGCCAGCGGCACCGGCAACATGAAGTTCATGATGAACGGCGCGCTCACCATCGGCACGCTGGACGGCGCCAATGTGGAGATGCACCAGGTGCTGGGCGACGAGAACATCTTCCTCTTCGGCCTGAAGGCCAACGAGGTGGCCGAGATGAAGCACAAGGGCTACAACTCCTATGAATACTATGTCCACAATCCGGAGCTGCGCGCCGTCATCGACCAGCTCAACGTGGGCTTCGGCGACGGCATCGCCTACGGGGACATTGCCCGCCGTCTGCTCTTCGGTGACGGCGGCCCCGCCGACGAGTACCTGCTGCTGGCCGATTTTGAGAGCTATCGGGACGCCCATGCCCGCGCCGGGCAGGTCTACCGCGACCCCAAGGCCTGGAACAAGATGTCCCTGCTCAACATCGCCCGCTCCGGCATCTTTGCCGCCGACCGCTCCATCCGGGACTACGCTAAGGACATCTGGAACGTACCCGTACGGGAGATCAAGTAAACACCACACCCTGTTTTGCGGGCGGCGCACATGCCGCCCGCTTTTTTTACCGTCTTGTGCAATCATTCCCCCGGCTGGGGCGCTTTCCTGACAGAAGGGAGTGAACGGTATGCCCAGTCTCAACGGAGTCCCCCTCTCCTGCGAGGAGATCCTGGACCGCTATGGCCCGCTGATCTACCGCATGGCCATCCAGGGCACCGGCAGCGCATCCGACGGTGAGGACGTGGCCCAGGAGGTCTTTGTCAGCCTCATCCGGTGCGACCCCGCCTTTGCCGACGAGTCCCACCTGCGCGCCTGGCTCATCCGGGCCACCGCCAACCGCTGCAAAAGCTGGGGCCGCTCCGCCTGGCGGCGGCGCACCGTCTCTCTGGAGTCCGCCCCGGACCTGTCCGCTCCCGAACCGGACGGCGGCGGCGTGTTGGAGGCGGTAGCCGCCCTGCCCCCTAAATACCGCTGGCCGGTCTATCTCCACTATGTGGAGGGGTACACCGCCGGCGAGATCGGCCAGCTGCTGGGCTGTCCCCGGAACACAGTGCTCTCCCGGCTGAGCCGGGCCAGAGCCAAGCTGAAGGACGCGCTGAAGGAGGAATGGTCATGAACAGCGAGCAGCGCTATCGCAGTACCCTGATGGGGATGACCCCCTCCCCCGTCTGGCGGAGGGACACCCTGGCGGCCATGGAGGCGGCCCAGGAGAAACGGCCCCGCCTCCGCCGCCGTCCCATGGCCTTCGCCGCTACGGCGGCGGCCCTGGCCCTGGCGGTGACGGGCAGCATCTGGTGGTCCGGCCGGACGGAGGCCGACCCCGCTGACCCCGGCGTGGCCCTCACGCCCGAACCGGCCTTCACCGCCACCCCCGCCCCCGCGGAGGCCTGCAACGACAGCTTCGACGTGGTCACCAACCTGGGCCAGCTGGCGGCGATCAACCCCAGCGACGGGCATCTGGAGGAGCTGACCCAGCTGAACGTGTACTATAACCCCATCCCCACCGAGGACGAGCAGCGGGCCCTGCTGGGGCAGCTGGCCCAGGCGCTGGGGCTCACCGTCACCGAGAGCCAGTGGACCGCCAGCTTCGGGGAGAACACCATGGGCCGCTCCCCCACCCTGGAGGCCCGGTGCGCCGACGGCACCCAGCTGCGGCTGAACGGGCTCTACGCCCTGGATGTCTGGGACGCTCCCGATCTGGACGCCGTGCATGAGGCGGCCCAGCAGGCGCTGCTCCAGGACGCCTTTTCCGGGGCGGAGGGGGAGACCGCCGCCCCGGCGGTGTACGAGAGCACGCTGGACGCCTATGATTTCGACGGCCGCCTGCGCACCACCCGGATCACCGTGGTCCGGGACCCGGACGCCCCCCTGGAGGAACAGCTCCTGGCCACCGCGTTCCGGCGCATCGAGTCCACGGACAGCGCCCTGACTCTCTACCTCCCCCCCACTGGTGAGGTTCTTACCTGTCCGCTCCGCCCGGAGGCGGAGGCCCTGGCCGCCTTCCGCTCCGGGGACTACTGGGGCGCTCACTATACCGCCAACCCCCAGCAGGCACGGGTCCTCCAGGTGGTGCTGGAGTACGACACCGGCCCCGGCCAGCCCTATTTCCAGCCGGTGTACCGCATCCTCTACACCCAGGACTACTGGGATGCGGTCATCGCCGACCGGATGTTCGACGGGGTGGACCCTAGCCCCTACCTGGGTGCGGGCATCGCCTATGTCCCCGCTCTGGAGACCGACCTTCAGCCGCTCATTCCCTACCGGCGGTACTTCAACGACGGTCTGGCCCATCACTTCCCCGACTGACGGCAAAAAAACGGAGGCCGCGCACCTGAGTGCGCGGCCTCCGCCGCATGTTGGGAAGAACGAATCAATCCGCCTGCTTGAACATGCCCTTGTCCACGCCGCACAGGGGGCAGGACCAGCTGGCAGGCAGGTCGGCAAAGGCGGTGCCGGGGGCGATGCCGTGGGCGGGGTCGCCCTCCGCCGGGTCATAGATGTAGCCGCACAGGGCGCACACCCACTTGCCGCCGGCGGCCGGAGCCGCTGCCGGGGGCTCGTCCACCTTGGAGGTGCACAGGGCGGCCACGCTGCGGGCATAGTCAGCCATGGCGGCCAGATCGGCCTCGGTGGGCCGGAAGAGCACCCGGAAGGGAGCCTCGGGGGCGGCATAGCGCAGGCCCTTCAGGAAGGTGTGGAGCATGGGGGCAGCCTCGCCGCTCCAGCCGTAGGCGCCGAAAGCGCCGGCGGCGCAGCCCTTCAGGTGGATGGGGTCGATGGAGGTCAGCACATCCCACACCGGCTTGGGCGCGGCCCGGTTGATGGTGGGAGCGCCCACCAGCAGCACGTCGGCCCGGTTGGCCTGCTCGGCGCAGAAGGACAGGGGCTGCTCGGTCACGTCGGCGGTGACCACCTCATACCCCTCTTCCTCCAGGGCACGGGCGGCCGCGTCGGCCAGCATTCCGGTGTAGCCGTAGGCCGAGGCGTAGACCACGAAGGCCCGGCGGCGGGGCTTGGGCTCGGGGGTGCTCCACTGCCGGTACAGGTCCTTGGCCCACTGGATGGTGTCGCTCAGGCAGGGGCCGTGGCTGGTGCACACCAGCTCGGTCTCCGCCGGCATTTTGTCCAGCCCGGCCAGCACATTGGGCTTGAAGGGGCCCATGATGCACTCATAATAGTGGCGGAACTCCTCCTCATAGGCCTTGCGGGCGTGGATGTGCCGGTCCAGCATGGTGGGCTCGCAGTAGTGGGCGCCCAAAAAGTCACAGGTGAAAAGGGTCTTGCCCGTCTTGTCCCAGGTGAACATGGTGTCCGCCCAGTGGAGCAGCGGTGCGGGGATGAACTCCAGCACCCGGCCGCCGCCCAGGTCCAGGGTATCCCCGGCGCCCACGGCCCGGCAGGGCAGGTCCAGATTGGTGATGTCCTGCAGGTGCTTCTTGCCCGCCTTGGTGGCAATGACCTCCAGCTTGGGGCACAGCTCCACCAGTCTGGCCACGCTGCCCGAGTGGTCGGGCTCATTGTGATTCATAATAAGGTAATCCACCTGCTCCACCGGGAGGACCTGGCGGATGTTGTCCAGATACTCGTCAAAGTAATCCAGGTGCACCGTCTCGATGAGGACGTTCTTCTCACCGGTCAGCAGATAGGCGTTATAAGAGGTGCCGTATTTGGCCTCCATCACCACGTCGAATACCCGCAGGGCAGGGTTCAGCACGCCCACCGACCAGAGGTTTTCACGCAGCTTGATCGCGCTCATGTGGTTCCTTCCTTTCCATATCAAATCCATTTTATTTCCTACCGCACCACAGTATATTATCCCATCCCCACCTTGTCAAGCACAGGTGGAAAAAATGCGCACTTTTTCTCCCCCGGCGGGCCGGCTTGACTTTCCGCCGGCGGACGCTTAGAATGAACTGGAATGATTTGATCGAAAAAAGGAGTTTTCCACCATGTCCGCTTACCTTGACAACGCCGCCACCACCCGGGTCTGCCCCCAGGCCGCCCAGGCCGCGCTGGAGGTCATGACCGAGGGGTTCGGCAACCCCTCCTCCGGCTACGCCCCCGGCCGGGCGGCCGCCGCCCGGCTGGAGGAGGACCGGGCCGTGCTGGCCCGGCGCCTGGGGTGTGCGCCGGGAGAGGTCACCTTTCTCTCCTGCGGCACCGAAGGGGACAACTGGGCCATCCGGGCCGCCGTCCGCCGGGGCAAGCGGACGGGGCGGCACATCATCACCACCGCCATTGAGCACTCGGCCGTACTGGAGCCGGTGAAGGACCTGGCCGCCCAGGGGTATGAGGTCACCTATCTCAAACCCGACCGAACGGGGCACGTCTGCATCGACGATCTGCGGGCCGCCCTGCGGCCGGACACGGTTTTGGTGTCCATGATGCTGGTCAACAATGAACTGGGCACCCTCCAGCCCGTGGCGGAGGCCGCCCAGCTCCTGCGGGACACCGGATCCCAGGCCCTGCTCCACTGCGATGCGGTGCAGGCCTTTCTGAAGGTCCCCTTCACCCCAAGTGCGCTGGGGGTGGACGTGCTCACCATCAGCGGCCACAAGGTCCGCGCCCCCAAGGGCATCGGCGCGCAGTACATCCGCAGCGGGCTGGACCTGCCCCCCCTGCTGCTGGGCGGCGGACAGGAGCGGGGCCTGCGCCCGGGGACCGAGCCCACCGCCCAGGCCGCGGCTCTGGCCGCGGCGTGTGAGGCGTGGCCCGACGGCGCGCCGGAGCAGATCGCCGCGGTGAAGGAATATGCCCTGGAGACCCTGGCCTCGGTCCCCGGTCTGGAGATCGTCAGCCGGGGAGACGCCCCCCACATCTGCGCCGTCTCCCTGCCCGGCTACCCCAGCGAGATGCTGGTGCGGGACCTGTCCGACATGGGAGTGTATGTCTCCTCCGGCTCGGCCTGCCACAAGGGTAAGCCCAGCCATGTCTTTGCCGCGCTGGGCCTGCCCAAGCGCACCCTGATGGGGATTCTGCGCGTCTCCTTCTCCCCGGAGAGCACCCGGGAGGAAGTGGACGCGCTGCGGGATGGGCTGCTGCACATCACCCAGACCCGCATCGCCATGCGGTAAGGCCTTGCTGGGCTATATGAAGCGGGGGCCGGCCTTCTACCGGGAAGTGACCCGGCTGGCCGTGCCCATCCTGCTGCAAAACCTGTGCACCACCCTGCTGGGCCTGGTGGACACCTTTATGGTGGGCCGGCTGGGCGAGGTGCCTCTGGCCGCCGTACTGGTGGCCAATACGCCGGTGTTTGTCATCCAGCTGGTGATCTTCGGGCTGCAAAGCGGCTCGTCGGTGCTCATCAGCCAGTTCTGGGGCAAGGGCGACACCGATTCCATCAACCGGGTGATCGGGCTGGGGTGCTATGTGGCGGGGGCCATCTCCGCCCTCTTCGCCGGGGTCATGTTCCTGGCGCCCGGTCCCCTCATGAGCCTGCTCACCGACAACCAGTCTTTGGTCCCCCTGGCCGCTCAATATGCCCGGATCGTGGGCTTCTCCTATCTGTTCAACAGCATCACGGGGGTCTACGTGGGCGCCCACCGCTCCATGGAGAACCCCAAGCTGGGCATGCTCCTCTTCGGTGGGTCCATGCTGGCCAACACCTTTTTGAACTGGGTGCTCATCTTCGGCAACCTGGGCGCTCCGGCCCTGGGGGTGGAGGGCGCGGCCCTGGCCACCCTCACCGCCCGCATCCTGGAATTTCTGGCCATGCTCCTCTACGCCCTTACCAACCGCCGCTTCCGCCTGCGTCCGGCCTGCCTGCTCCGGCCCGGCGGGGCGCTGGTGCGCAAATTCGTGCGCTATTCCGGCCCCGTGGTGTTCAACGAGACCATGTGGGGCCTGGGCACCTCTCTTTATAAGGTCATCATGGGCCACATGGACGGCTCCACCGAGATTCTGGCCGCCCGCGCCCTGGCGGGCAACCTGGAGGATCTGTGCACCGTCTCCATCTTTGCCATCAGCGGCACCACCGCCATCCTCATCGGCCGGGAGATCGGGGCCGGGCGGCGGGAGGACCTCTATGAGATCGGCGCCGCTCTGGACACCCTGACCCTGCTGTGCGGGCTGATCATCGGCGGGGCGCTGGTGCTGGGGGCCTGGCTGGTGTTCCCGTGGCTGCTCTACCCCTTCTTCCGCCTGTCGGACACGGCGGGGGGCATCGCCACCATGATGCTCACCTTCATCGGCGGCTTTCTCCCCCTGCGGGCCTTCAACAGCGTCAACACCGTGGGGGTGCTGCGGGGCGGCGGAGACGTGCGGGCCGCCGCCGCCATCGACATCGGCCCCCTGTGGCTGGTGGCCCTCCCCCTGGCCGCCCTGTTCGGCCTGGTGCTGCGGTGGGGCATCTTCTGGGTCTATGTGGGTATCGTGATGGAGCAGGTGGCCAAATTCGGCGTGGGCCTGCGCCGGTTCCACTCCCGCCGCTGGATCAACGACGTGACCCAGTTCGCCCCCGGCGAGGACCCATCGGTGGAAAAATCCAGGATTGGCAAATGAAGCAAAAACGATTATAATACAAAAAAGGCGTCCTTCCGGCGCCCGGAAGTCTCAATGACATATGGGAGGCAGAACTATGAAAGACAATCAGTGCGGATACTGCATGGGCGGGGAGCTGCTGGGCAAATTCGGCATCCCCATCTGCCAGCTGGATGTCAGCCAGCTGATCCTGTTCAAGGAGCAGAGCAAGCCCGGCCGCTGCATCGTGGCCTATAAGGATCACGTCAGTGAGATCGTGGACATCAGCGATGAGGAGCGCAACCGCTTCTTTGCCGACGTGGCCCGGGCCGCCCGTGCGCTGCACGCGGCGTTCCACCCCGACAAGGTCAACTACGGCGCCTACGGTGACACCGGCTGTCACCTGCACATGCACCTGGTGCCCAAGTACAAGGGCCAGGACGAGTGGGGCGGCGTGTTCCAGATGAATCCGGACAAGGTCTACCTGTCCGAGCAGGAGTACGCGGAGATGATCGAGAAGATCAAGGCGTGCCTGTAAACAGAGGAAAACGCGGGACGCAGGTCGAACATCGGCCTGCGTCCCGCGCTTTTTGTCATAGATCCCGCTCCATACGGATGTCAGAGAGTTGAAACCACTTGTCAGAATACGTTACGTATTCAAATCCAAACCGCTCATACAGCCGCAGGGCGTCCTTCAGCTTGTGGCTGGAGGTGAGCACCACCCGCTGCTGCCCGGCCTGCCGGGCGGCCTCCAGGGCGGCCTTCATCAGGGCGCTGCCCACACCGCGGCGGCGGAAGGCCTCCTTCACGCCGAATTTCAGCAGCTCGCACTGCCCCTCTCCCTGGATTTCCAGCATCACCATGCCCGCGATCTGGTCGCCGCAGCGGGCCAGCAGCACCCGCCCGCCCCCGGCGATGAAGCGGTGGGGATCGGCCAGCATCTCCAGGTCCACCGGCTCCAGAAGATCATGTTCCAGCAGCCAGGGCAGAGAGATGTCCTCCAGCTCCTGCTTGTAGCGGTCCTCGTAGTCGATGATCTCCACCGGCCTCTGCTCTTCCACGGGCGTCCCCTCCTTTTTAAGGGTATCATACCATTGAATCCCCTCCGCGTCAACGCCGCCCGCCTTGCACTCTCCGGATCCAACTGCCACTTTTTACGCGTTCACATTTAATTTACAACCGGAACCCTTGACATTTTTCAGGGACGGTGCTACATTATCTTTAGCACTCAGGTGATATGAGTGCTAATCCAAAAGAAAGGGTGGCCGGAATGGATTTGACCGAACGAAAAAAGCGGATCCTCCGCGCCATCATCGAAAGCTACATTCAATCGGCCGAACCTGTGGGGTCCAAGACCATTGCCGCTTCCATCGGCATGGAGGTCTCCTCCGCCACCATCCGCAACGAGATGGCGGACCTGGAGAGCATGGGCCTGCTGGAAAAGCCCCACACCTCCGCCGGGCGCATCCCCTCCCCCAAGGGCTACCGGCTCTACGTCAACGAGCTGATGGAGGAACACAAGCTCTCTCTGCAGGAAACCGAGCGCATCAACCAGGCCCTGCACATGAAAATGCGGGAGCTGGACCGGATCCTGGATGAGGCGGGCCGGGTGGTATCTCAACTGACCAACTACCCCGCCTTTGCCCTCTCCTCCGGCATGCGCCGGGCGACCATCCGCCGGTTTGATCTTTTGATGGTGGAGCACAATGCCTTTATCATCGTGGTGATGACCGACACCAATGTGGTGCGCAACCGGCTGATCCGCCTGCCCTCCGATCTGACGGAGGCCCAGCTGCAGATGCTCAACACCCTGCTCAACACCACCTTTACGGGCCTGCCGCTGGAGGAGATCACCCCCGAGCTGATGCGGGTGGCCCAGCATGCGGCGGGAGACGCCTATGGGCTGATCAGCCTGGTGGTCTCCTTTGCCATGGAGGTGCTGGAGAGTCTGGAGCAGCGCAGGGTCCACACCTCGGGGCTGACCCATCTGCTGGAGCTGCCGGAATACCGCAGTCTGGACCGGGCCCAGACCCTGATGAGCTATCTGTCCGAGGACGCCGACCCGGCCCGGTTCCCCGTCCCCAAGGACGATTCCATGAAGATCCTGATCGGCCCGGAAAACGTGGCCGACGCACTGAAAGACACCAGCGTGGTGGTCGCCCGCTACGACATCGGCGACGGCATGCAGGGCGTGATCGGCGTGGTGGGTCCCACCCGCATGGATTACGCCAAGATCACCGCCCGGCTGTCCTATCTGGCCGAGGGTCTCTCCCGGCTGTTCGGACAGGGCGAACTGCCCACGGGCAGGGACGACGAGAAATAGGAGATGAGTGCATCCCATGAGCGAACAGAACGAGAAAAAAATCGATGCGGTCACCCCGGAAGAGCCGGTGGCGGAGACCGCCGCCCAGGCCGAGCCTGCGCCGGAAGATACGCCCGATCCTCTGCTGGAGGAGCTGGAGACCCTGAAGCAGAACCTGGCCGACCAGGAGGATAAGTTCCTGCGTCTGGCCGCCGAATACGACAACTACCGCCGGCGCAGTCAGCGGGAGAAGGAGTCGGCCTGGGCCGATTCCCGGGCGGAGACCGCCGCCGCTTTCCTGCCGGTATACGATAATCTGGAGCGGGCCCTCAAGCAGGCCACCGCTGACGAGGCCTACAAAAAGGGCGTGGAGATGACCATGACCCAGCTGCGGGAGGTCCTCTCCAAGCTGGGCATCGAAGAGATCCCCGCCCTGGGCGAGACCTTCGACCCCAACCTCCACAACGCCGTGATGCACGTGGAGGAGGAGGGCGCCGGCGAGAACACCATCGTGGATGTGTTCCAGGCCGGCTTCCGCTGCGGCGAGAAAGTCATCCGCTTTGCCATGGTAAAAGTGGCCAACTAAGAAGCGCTGAGCCGCCGAGCAGGGAAGGCAACCCGGCCGCACGGCGTGGGAAGCGTGACATCCGGGCGCATAGCGCCCACCCCTTACTCTGTTAAAAAACAATTTCGAATATTTTGGGAGGAACTGAACTATGTCTAAGATTATTGGTATCGACCTCGGTACGACCAACTCCTGCGTCGCCGTTATGGAGGGCGGCGAGGCCGTTGTCATCCCCAACGCGGAAGGCAACCGCACCACCCCGTCTGTGGTGGCATTCTCCAAGGACGGCGAGCGCATGGTGGGCCAGGTGGCAAAGCGCCAGGCCATCACCAACCCCGACCGCACCATCGCCTCCATCAAGCGTGAGATGGGCAGCAACTATAAAGTGAACATCGACGGCAAGGCCTATACCCCCCAGGAGATCAGCGCCATGATCCTGCAGAAGCTGAAGGCCGACGCCGAGGCCTATCTGGGCCAGAGTGTCTCCGAGGCGGTCATCACCGTCCCCGCGTACTTCACCGACGCGCAGCGTCAGGCCACCAAGGACGCCGGCCGCATCGCGGGCCTGGACGTCAAGCGTATCATCAACGAGCCCACCGCCGCCGCTGTGGCCTACGGTGTGGATAAGGAGCAGGCCCAGAAGGTCATGGTGTACGACCTGGGCGGCGGCACCTTCGACGTGTCCATCCTGGACATCGACGACGGCGTCATCGAGGTACTGGCCACCGCCGGCAACAACCGCCTGGGCGGCGACGACTTTGATAAGGCCGTCATGGACTGGATGGCCGCTGAGTTCAAGAAGGACACCGGCATCGACCTGACCGGCGACAAGGTGGCCATGCAGCGCCTGAAGGAGGCCGCCGAGAAGGCCAAGATCGAGCTCTCCGGCGTCACCTCCACCAACATCAACCTGCCCTATATCACCGCCGATGCCACCGGCCCCAAGCACCTGGATCTGACCCTTACCCGGGCCAAGTTCGACCAGCTGACCATGCACCTGGTGGAGGCCACCAGCGGCCCCGTCAAGCAGGCCATGAGCGACGCCGGCCTCTCTGCCAGCGACATCTCCAAGGTGCTGCTGGTGGGCGGCTCCAGCCGTATCCCCGCCGTGCAGGACATGGTCAAGAAGCTCACCGGCAAGGAAGGCTTCAAGGGCATCAACCCCGATGAGTGCGTGGCCATCGGCGCGGCCCTCCAGGGCGGCGTGTTCACCGGCGACGTCAAGGGCCTGCTGCTGCTGGACGTCACCCCCCTGTCCCTGGGCATCGAGACCATGGGCGGCGTGATGACCAAGCTCATCGAGCGCAACACCACCATCCCCGCCAAGAAGAGCCAGGTCTTCACCACCGCCGCCGACAACCAGACCTCCGTTGAGGTCCACGTGCTCCAGGGCGAGCGTGAGATGGCCCAGTACAACAAGACCCTGGGCCGCTTCAACCTGGACGGCATCGCCCCCGCCCGCCGCGGCGTGCCTCAGATCGAGGTCACCTTCGACATCGATGCCAACGGCATCGTGAACGTCTCCGCCAAGGATCTGGGCACCGGCAAGGAGCAGCACATCACCATCACCTCCTCCACCAACATGTCCAAGGAGGACATCGACAAGGCCGTCAAGGAGGCCGAGCAGTTTGCCGCCGAGGACGCCAAGCGCAAGGAAGAGGTGGACGTCCGCAACCAGGCCGACCAGGTGGTCTATCAGACCGAGAAGGCTCTGGAGGACGCCAAGGACAAGATCGACGCCGGCGACAAGGCCACGGTAGAGGCCGCGCTGAACAAGCTGAAGGAGGCCCTGAAGGGCACCGACGTGGCGGCCATCAAGGCGGCCACCGAGGAGGCCAGCAAGGCGTTCTACCCCATCGCCGAGAAGATGTACCAGCAGGCCAACCCCCAGGGCGGTCAGGCCGGCCCCGACATGGGCGGCGCTCAGGCCGGCTCCACCAACACCGATCCCAACGTGGTGGACGCCGACTATGAGGTCGTGGACGACGACAAGAAGTAATCGAATACAGCACCATGCGCACAACGACCGCAGGAAACACCGGGGCGGGGGCTAGTCCCCCGCCGTTTCCTGCGTAAAGAGGTGAACACCAATGCCGGAACAAAAACGAGATTATTATGAGGTCCTGGGCGTGTCCAAGGGCGCCAGCGACGAGGAGATCAAGAAGGCCTACCGCAAGAAGGCCAAGCAGTATCACCCCGACCTGAACCCGGGCGACAAGGAAGCCGAGGCCAAATTCAAGGAGGCCAACGAGGCCTACGAGGTCCTCTCCGACAAGGAAAAGCGGGCCCGGTACGATCAGTTCGGCCACGCGGGGGTTGATCCCAACTTCGGCGCCGGCGGGTTTGGCGGCGGAGCCGGATTCGGCGGGTTCGACATGGGTGACATCGACCTGGGCGATATTTTTGGCTCCTTCTTCGGCGGCGGGTTCGGGGGCGGCTCCACCCGCCAGCGCACCGGCCCCATGAAGGGGGATACGCTGCGGGCCTCCGTCACCATTACCTTTGAGGAGGCCGCCTTCGGCTGCGAAAAGGAGATCGTGCTCAACCGCACCGAAACCTGCGACGCCTGCCACGGCACCGGCTGCGAGCCGGGCACCACGGCGGAGATCTGCCCCGACTGTCACGGCAGCGGACAGGTCCGCATCCAGCGGGGCGGCGGGGCCTTTACCTTCGCCACCACCACCACCTGCCCCAAGTGCGGCGGCCGCGGCAAGATCATCCACCAGCCCTGCAAGAGCTGCGGCGGCACGGGCAGCGTGCGCAAGCAGCGCAAGATCACCGTCAACATCCCCGCCGGCATCGACAACGGCCAGGCCGTGTCCCTGCGGGGCCAGGGCGGCGCGGGCAAGAACGGCGGCCCGGCGGGCGATCTGCTCATCAGCGTCACCGTGCGGCCCCACGCCTTCTTCAAGCGGGACGGCACGTCGGTCTACCTGGAGCACCCGGTCACCTTCCTGCAGGCCACCCTGGGCGCGGAGCTGGAGATCCCCACCATCGACGGCAAGGTCAAGTGGAACCTGCCCGCCGGTACCCAGCCCGGAACCACCTTCCGCTTGCGGGGCAAAGGCATCCCCAGCGTCAACGGCCGGGGCCGGGGCGACCAGTACGTCACCGTGAACGTGCAGGTCCCCACCAATCTGAGCCACGAGCAGAAGGAGGCGCTGCGTGCCTATGGCGAAGCCATGGGCGAGATTCCACCCGGTCCGGTGGACAGCGTAAAATCTTTCTTTGACAAAAAGAAGAAGAAGAAATAAAATAAGAGGACGAGCGTAATACGCCCGTCCTCTTATTTTTGGAACCGGAGGTGGTTTTGGGTGAACCCCGCCCGTTATATCGTCTATCTCTTCCCCCTGGTCACGGTGGCCTTGCTGGTCTATTTCTTTCTCTGGTACTGGCAGACCCAGCGCACCCCCCTGGCCCAGCAGCTGGTCCCCGAACCGGCGCGGCCCCGCTTCCGCTTTGCCGGGACGTGCCATCCCATGGTTCGCCGGGACGCGCTGCCCGTGCTGCTCATCACCGCGGTATACGCCGTTACGGCCTTCGCCCATCTGGGTTCCTTCCAGGCCCCCCAGAACGCCTGGGACTTCGGCGACGGCAAGACCGAGACCTTTGTGCTGCCCGAGTCGGTGCTGGTCTCCAAGCTCTGGTACTACCCCCAGCTTGGCACCGGCAAATATCAGGTAGAGATCTCCACTGACGGCACCACCTGGCTCTCCCTCTGGTCCAAGACTGACCCGGAGGACGAGGACGAGAGCATCTACTACTGGGCCGACGGAGAGGGCTTTGAGGACAGCTACGCCCTGACCCAGAACTACAACCAGCTGTTCAAGTGGAACGAGATCGAGCTGGACAACCCCCAGTATATCCGCTACCTGCGCATCACGGGGCAGTCCAACAAAGGCCTGCTGGAACTGGGGGAGCTGGCCCTCTTTGACGAGGCGGGTAACCGGATCGACCCCGGCGCGCCGGACAATCCCCTCTTTGACGAGCAGGACACCGTGCCGGAGTCCATCTCCTACTACAACAGTGCCTACTTTGATGAGATCTACCACCCCCGCACCGCCTATGAGCACATCCAGGGGGTCTATCCCTATGAGATCTCCCACCCGCCCCTGGGCAAGCTCATCCTGGGCATGGGCATCCGCCTGTTCGGCATGACCCCCTTCGGCTGGCGGTTTATGGGCACCCTGTTCGGCGTGGGCATGCTGCCGCTGCTGTACGTGTTCCTCAAGAACCTGTTCGGCCGGACCAGCATCGCCACCTGCGGCACCATCCTGCTGGCCGCCGACTTCATGCACCTGACCCAGACCCGCCTGGCCACCATTGATACCTACGCCTTTTTCTTCATCCTGCTCATGTACTACTTCATGTACCGCTACCTGGTGCTCCCCGCCGGCGCCTCCTTTAAGCGCTGCGCCCTGCCCCTGTTCCTCTCGGGGCTGTTCTGGGGCATCGGCGCGGCCAGCAAGTGGACGGTGATCTACGGCTGTACCGGCCTGGTGGTGCTCTACTTCATCGGCCTGTACCAGAAGCTGCGGGACTGGCCTGAGGAGACCCGCCGGGAGCGGCTGGGGTGGACGGTAAAGATCCTGGCCTTCTCGGTGCTGGTGTTCGCTCTGATCCCGGCGGTGATCTACACCCTGTCCTACCTGCCCTATGCCGCGGCTTCGGGGGATCTGTCCCTTCAGAACCTGATCCATGAGATGTGGGAGAACCAGAAGTATATGCTCTCCTACCACAGCGGCGTCAATGACAGCCACCCCTATTCCTCCCGCTGGTACCAGTGGCTGCTGGACATCCGGCCCATCCTCTACTATATGGACAACTCGGTGAGCGGCTACACCACCCGCTTTGCCGCCTTCGTCAACCCGGTGGTGTGCTGGGGCGGCCTGCTGGCCATCCTCTCCACCGCCGTGCAGGCCGTGCGCCGGCGCTGCGGCATCGCCCTGTTCCTCTTCATCGGCTATCTGGCCCAGCTGGTGCCCTGGTTCTTCATCGGGCGCACCACCTTTGCCTACCACTACTTCCCCTCGGTCCTTTTCCTGGTGCTGGCCCTGGGCTATGTGTTCTACACCCTCTCCCAGCAGGAGGACCTGGTGAGCTGGAAGCCCGCCATGTACGCCGTCACCGGCGGGGCAGTGGGGCTGTACGCCCTGTTCTACCCGGTGCTGGTGGGCATCCAGATCCCCTCGTGGTACGGGACCTATATCCTGCGCTGGTTCCCGTCCTGGCCGTTCTGAGGAGGTGGCGGTATGTATCTGACCGACTTTCACACCCACAGCGTCCTGTCCTTCGACGGCCAGGCCCCCCTGTCCCAGATGGCGGCGGCGGCCCGGGCGGCGGGCGTGCGGGAGCTGTGCGTCACCGACCACTGCGACTTTCTGGACGAGGGGGGCGCACCGGTGCGCACCTACGACTGGGACCGGGCCGTAGAGCAGTTTGAGCAGACGGCGGGCGCGCTGCCCGACGGAGCGCTGACCCTCCGCCTGGGGCTGGAGCTGGGCATGCCCCACCTGGACCCGGCGGCAGCCCAGGCCATCTGCGGCCGGGACGGGGTGGATTTCATCCTGGGCTCGGTCCACAACCTCTCCCCGGAGCGGGGCGGCGGGGATTTCTACTATGAGGACCTCACCGATCCGGCGGTCTGCTACGGCGTGCTGGACGACTACTTTGCCTCCCTGCTGGCGCTGGCCCGGACGGACTACTACGACGTGCTGGCCCACATCATCTACCCCCTGCGCTATATGAACCCCGCCGTGACGCTGGAGCGGTACACCGACGTCATCTGCGCCATCCTGCGCGCGGCGGTGGAGCGGGGCCGGGGCATTGAGCTCAACACCTGCCGGGGCCAGACGCTGGAGCCGTGGCGGCCCATCCTGGCCCTCTACCGCGCCTGCGGAGGGGAGATCGTCACCCTGGGCTCGGACGCCCACACCCCCGGCGACGTGGGCCGGGGCATCCCGGAGGCTCTGGCGCTGCTGGAGCAGTGCTCCTTCCGCCGCTTTGCCGTCTACCAGCGGCATCAACCGGTATTCCATACACTCTAAGGAGGATAATATTATGATCGCACTGGGTTCCGACCACGGAGGGCTAGCCCTCAAGCAGCACGTCATGCAGTATCTGGAGGCCCACGGCCTGTCCTACAAGGACTACGGCTGCTACTCCAGCGAGAGCTGCGACTACCCCGACTTCGGCCGGGCCGCGGCGCAGGCGGTGGCCGACGGAGAATGTGACCGCGGCATTGTCATCTGCACCACCGGCATCGGCATCTCCATCGCCGCCAACAAGGTCAAGGGCATCCGCTGCGCTCTGTGCAGCGAGCCGCTGTCCGCCGAGATGACCCGGCGGCACAACGACGCCAACATGCTGGCTATGGGCGGCGGGCTCATCGGCAACAACATGGCCGACAAGATCCTGGACGCCTTCCTCAACACCCCCTTCGAGGGCGGCCGGCACCAGCGCCGGGTGGACAAGCTGGAGGGCTGAGCACCGACAAAAAAAGCGTGGACCATATGGTCCACGCTTTTTTTATCGCTCACAGCGCGGCGAACACCGCGTCGGCCGCCCGTGCGGTGGCCTCCAGCTCCGCCTGGGTGTGGGCGGCGGAGACAAACATGGCCTCGAACTGGGCGGGGGCCAGGGCCACCCCGTGGCGGAGCATGCCCTGGAAGTATTTGGCGTACCGGCCCACGTCGCTGCCCTTGGCGTCCACGAAGGCGGTCACCTCGGTGGGGGTGAAGAAGGGGGAGAGCAGCGAGCCGATCTGGTTCACCGCCACCGGCACTCCGGCCGCCTCCGCCGCCTTCCGCAGGCGGCCGGCCAGCCAGGCGGCCTTGGCGGCGATGTCGTCGTAGAGCTCCGGGTGGTCCTTCAGATAGGTGAGCTGGGCCAGTCCGGCGGCCATGGCCACCGGGTTGCCGCTGAGGGTGCCCGCCTGATACACCGGCCCGCAGGGGGCCACCTGCTCCATCAGGGCCCGGCTGCCGCAGTAGGCGCCCACCGGCATGCCGCCGCCGATGATCTTGCCGAAGGTGACCAGGTCGGCCTTCACGCCGAAGTATGCCTGGGCGCCGCCCAGGGCCAGGCGGAAGCCGGTAATGACCTCGTCAAAGATCAGCAGCGCGCCGCTCTTGTCGCACAGCTTCCGCAGCCCCTCCAAAAATCCGGGGGCGGGGCCCACCACGCCCATGTTGGCGGCCACCGGCTCCACGATGACGCAGGCCACCTGGCCGGGCCAGGCGTCCAGCAGGGCCTCCACGGAGGACAGGTCGTTGAACTGGGCGGTGAGGGTGTGCTTGACGATGTCCTCGGGCACACCAGCGGAGGAGGGATGTCCCCCCGCCAGGGCGGAGGAGCCGGCGTTCACCAGCAGGCAGTCGGAGTGGCCGTGGTAGCAGCCCTCGAACTTGATGATCTTGTCCCGGCCGGTGGCTCCCCGGGCCAGCCGGACGGCGCTCATCACCGCCTCAGTGCCGGAGTTCACCATCCGCACCATCTCGATATTGGGTACCAGCTCCACCATCAGCTGGGCGATCTCCACCTCCCGCCGGGTGGGGGCGCCGAAGGACAGACCGTCCTTCACGGCCTTCTCCACCGCCTCCCGGACCACCGGGTGGTTGTGGCCCAGGATCATGGGGCCCCAGGAGCAGACGTAGTCGATGTACTTCTCCCCGTCCTCGTCCCAGAGGAAGGGGCCCTCGGCCCGGGTGATGAACCGGGGGGCCATGCCCACCGCCCGGTAGGCCCGCACGGGGGAATTGACCCCCCCGGGGAGCACCTTGACGGCCTGCTCAAACAGTTGCTCCGAGCGTCCCATCAGCCGATGTCCCCCTTCCGGATGGCCGCGGCCAGCTCCTTGGCGTAGTAGGTGATGAGCATGTTGGCCCCCGCCCGGAACACGGACAGGGCGGACTCGCACATGATGCGGTACTCGTCGATGAGCCCCGCGGCGGCGGCGGCCTTGGTCATGGCGTACTCCCCGGACACCGAGTAGGCGCACAGGGGCAGGTCATAGGCGTCGGCGCACTCCCGGATGATGTCCAGATAGCTGAGGGCGGGCTTGACCATGAGGATGTCGGCCCCTTCCTCGATGTCCAGGGCGCACTCCTTCAGGGCCTCCTTGCGGTTGTGGGGGTCCATCTGGTAGCCCTTCCGGTCCCCAAAGGAGGGGGCGGAGCCCGCGGCAGAGCGGAAGGGGCCGTAGAAGGCGGAGGCATACTTGGCCGAGTAGGCCATGATGGGCGCGCTCTCATAGCCGTGGTCGTCCAGGATGGTCCGGATGGCGGCCACCCGACCGTCCATCATGTCGGAGGGGGCCACCATGTCCGCCCCGGCCTCCACGTGGCTCAGGGCGGTCTTGGCCAGCACCTCCAGGGTCTGGTCATTGTCCACCGTGTCGCCGCACAGGATGCCGCAGTGGCCGTGGTCGGTGTACTCGCACATGCACACGTCGGTGATGACGTAGAAGTCGGGATGCTTCTGCTTGATGGCCCGGATGGCCTGCTGCACCACGCCGTGCTTGGCCCAGGCGGAGGAGCCCACCGCGTCCTTCTCCCCGGGCAGGCCGAAGAGGATGCAGTGGTTCACCCCGGCCGCCAGGCACTCCTCCACCGCCTGGTTCACGCTGTCCAGGCCGTAGTGGTTCTGTCCCGGCAGGGACTGGATGGGCCGCACGCCCTGGAGAGTCTCGTCCACAAAGATGGGGTAAATGAGGCTGTCGGGGGACAGGCGGGTCTCCCGGCACAGGCGGCGCACCGCGTCGCTCCCCCGCAGCCGGCGGGGCCGTTGGATCAGTTCCATACTAAACACCTTCTATGATTCGATCTATCAGCGCGTCCATGGTGGCCGCTTTGGCAATTTTGACCGGGATGCCGTGCTTCCGGGCTTCGGCGGCGGTCTGCTCTCCGATGCACAGGCCCGTCATCCGGGAGAAGTCGGCGTCCTCCCCCACAGAGGAGACAAAGCCCTTCACCGTGGAGGCCGAGGTAAAGGTGACCAGCGTGACGCCCTCCCCCTCCACCAGCGCCCGCAGTTCCCCGGAGCGGGGGTTGTCGTACACCGTGCGGTAGGTGGCCACGTCGTCATACCCAATGTTACGCTCCGCCAGCGCCGCTGTCAAGGCGGGGGAGCCCTCCTGGGCCCGGAGGATGAGCACCGGCCCGCCGGCGGGCAGTCCCGCCCCCAGGTGGGCCGCGTCATACACCTGGGGCACATAGTCGGCCTTCAGGCCGTGTTTTTGCAGCTCCCGATCGGTGCCGGGGCCGATGGCGGCCAGCTTTACCGTCCCCAGATACCGGGCGTCCTTCCCGTGGTCCGCCAGCCAGCGCCACAGGGCGTCCACCCCGGCGGGGCTGGTGAGGACCAGCCATGTATACTCCCCCAGCCGCTCCATGGCCCCGTCCAGAGCCGGGCAGGGGTCCAGAGGGACGGTGGCGATGCAGGGGTACTCCCACACCTGGGCTCCCAGCGAGCGCAGCCGGTCGGACAGGGTGCCTGCCCGCTCTTTCGGCCGGGTGACCACCACGCTCTGCCCCTTCAGGGGCAGCCGGTCAAACCAGTCGAACTGCTCGGCCAGGGCGCACACGCCCCCCACCACAATGACGGCGGGGCTCTCCACCCCGGCCTGCGCCGCTGTCTCGGGCAGGGCCGCCAGGGCGGCAGAGATGCGCCGCTGGGCGGGCGTGGTGCCCCGCTCCACCACAGCGGCCGGGGTGGCCGGGTCCATGCCCGCCGCCAGCAGCCCGGCGCAGATCTGGGGCAGGGCGGACACCCCCATCAGAAACACCAGCGTGCCGCGGGTACGCACCAGGGCGTCGAAGTCGATGTCCAGCTCCTTCCCGGCCCGCTGATGGCCGGTGACGATGTGCAGGGAGGAACAGCAGTCCCGGTGGGTCACCGGGATGCCCCCGTAGGCGGGGGCGGCGATGGCCGAGGTGATGCCGGGCACCTCCTCAAAGGCCACGCCGTGCTGGGCCAGCAGCTCCAGCTCCTCCCCGCCCCGGCCGAACAGGAAGGGGTCGCCCCCTTTGAGGCGCACCACGTTCTTCCCCTCCAGCGCCTTGTCCAGCAAGATCTGGTTGATCTGCTCCTGGGGCACCGGGTGGCGGGCGGCCTGCTTGCCCACGTTGATGTGCTCGGCATGTTCCGGCATAAGGGCCAGAATGGCGGGACTCACCAGCCGGTCGTACACCACCACCTCCGCCCCCTGAAGGGCCTCCAGCCCCTTTCGGGTCAGCAGGCCGGGGTCCCCCGGTCCCGCCCCCACCAAGGTCACTTTTCCAGGCATGGACAAGCCTCCTTTATCTCGCCGGCCAAGCGCTCGGCCAAGTTCTCCCCCTGCTCCCGGGGGCCGGTGACGGTACGGCGGATGGCCGTCCCTTCTTCGTCTACATACAGACCAGTAATGCAGATCTCACCGCCGGAGAGGACGGCGTGGGCGGCAATGGGGGAGGAACAGCCCCCATCCAGCGCCCGGACAAAGGCCCGCTCGGCAACGGCGCACCATGTGCCCTCCTCATCCAGCACCCCGCTGAGCCAGCTCAGGTCCTCCCCCGCCCGGCTCTGGAGGGCCAGGATGCCCTGCCCGGCGGCGGGGAGCATCTCCTCCACCGTGAAATACCGGCTGATCCGCCCCTCCAGACCCAGCCGCTTGAGGCCCGCGGCGGCCAGCACCAGGGCGGAGAACTGCCCCTCGTCCAGCTTGCGCAGGCGGGTGAGCACGTTGCCCCGCACCGGGGCGATCTCCATGCCGGGAAACAGGGCTCTCAGCTGCACCGCCCGCCGGGCGGAGGCACAGCCGATGGGCTTGCTGTTGTCCAATTCGGCGACTCCCTCGGGCAGCACCAGCACGTCCCGGGGGTCCTCCCGCCGGGTAAAGCCCGCCAGGGGGATGCGGGGGTCGATGTCCATGGGCAGGTCCTTGCAGCTATGTACGCTCAGGTCCGCCCGGCCCTCCAGCAGGGCGGCGTCCAGCTCCTTGACGAACAGGCCCTTGCCGCCGATCTGGTCCAGGGTGCGGTCCAGGATTTTGTCCCCGGTGGTCTTCATGGTCACCAGCTCCAGGGCCACGTCCGGGTGATGGGCCCGGATGGCGTCCATTACCAGCTCCGACTGGATGACCGCCAGCCTGCTCTCCCGGCTGCCGATGCGTATGGTTTTCATTCCAATCCCTCCAATACGCCCCGGATGGCCCGGGCGGCCCGGGCGGTGCGGGCGTGGTCGTCACCCCGGCCGGTCACCCCGGCCACCAGGTTGTCCCCGGTGCAGACCGCGGGGAAAAAGAAGGTGCACTCCTCCGGCGCGTCGGCCACGCTGACGGGGATGCCCAGAGCCCGGGCCTCCTCCCCCGCCGCGCGGTTGACCGAGCGGTCGTCGGTGGCGGCCACGGCCACCTCCGCCCCGGCCAGGTCGCCGGAGGCGTAGCTCCGCCGGAGCCACTCCACCCCCTGGGGGGGCGCGTCACAGCGGGGGGCGACGAGGACCACCCGGGCGCCGAAGCGCGCCAGCACCTCCGCCCGGCGGCAGGCCACCCGGCCCCCGCCTACCACGACGGCTTTTTTCCCCACAAGGTCGATAAAAAGTGGAAAACGCAGCTCCCCCGTGCCGCCGGTGCTCCGGCGGGGACGGGCGGCGGTGTGGACCTCGATCTTGGCCGCGCACCGCTCCAGCTCCTCGGGGGTGATGCGCTCCTTGAGCCCGCCGGAGAGCAGGTCCACCGCCCGGCTCACCGCCCGGGCCACCAGCTCCTGCTCCTCGGCCCCCTCCGGATCGGTGGAGAGCACCCGGGCCACCACCGCCTGCTTCACCCGCTCCAGTCCGGGCAGACAGGCCCGGTAGTTCTCCCACTGGGCGATGCGCTCCAGGTGGTTTTCCACAATTTCTTCCGCCTCTGGCGGGATGCTCCGGCCGGTGTCCACCCCCAGGTCGTCCACGTTGTAGAGGGTGAAGCCGCTCAGGCCCCCCACCGCCGGCTCGATATCCCGGGGGATGGCCAGGTCGGCCAGCAGCCGGGGAGGCCGCTCCAGCTCCGCCAGGGCCTGGGCGGAGACGGTGTAGTGGGGGCTGGTGGTGGCCGAGAGGAGCAGGTCCATCCCCTCCATGGCGCGGTAGCGCTCCTCATAGGGGGTGACGGAGCACCCGGCGGGCACCACGGTCTGGCCGTGGTGGTAGCTGCGCAGGGTGACGGTGACGGAGCACCCGGCGGCGCGGAGCAGTCCGGCGGCCAGCCGGCCCATCTCCCCGTTGCCGATGACCAGCGCCCGCTTCCCGGCCAGCCCGCCGGCGTCCCGGGCCAGCCGTTCCACCGCGCTCTGGGCGGCGGAGCGGGGCACGCCGGTCAGGCGCACCCGGGTCTTGATCTCCTTGCCCGCGGCGGCGGCGGCCCGGAAGAGGGTCTCCAGCACCGCGTCGGCCGACCCGGCCTCCCGGGCGGCCTGGACGGCCGCCTTGACCTGGGTGACGATCTGGTCCTCCCCCCAGATCTGGGAGCGGAGCCCGCCGGCCACCTCCATCAGCCGCCGGGCGGCGTCCTCGTCCCGGCAGGATTCAAATGCGTCGGCAAAGGGGGCGTAGGGCACCCCCGCCGCGGCGCACAGCAGCGCCCCGGCGTCGGGCCGGGCCTGACCGGCGCAGGAGAGGTAGAGCTCGGTGCGGTTGCAGGTGGACAGCAGCACGCACCCCTCCACCCCCGCCGCGCTGCGGAGCTTCCGGTCCAGCTCCAATACCTGCCCCCGGGTGAAGGAGAGGGCCTCCCGCAGGTCGATGGGGGCCCTGTGCCAGTCCAGGCCGGACATGACGATATTCACGCCTCTTCCCCCTTTTTCACCAGCACCACAGAGAAGTAGCCGCTGCCTTCCTCCAGCTCGGCAAAGCGGGGGCACACCAGCTCCCCCTCCATGCCGCAGTTGGCCACCAGGCTGGCCCGCTCCAGCAGGCCGTGGGCGGCCAGGGTGTCCTTCAGCGCGCCGATCTCGCGCCCCGCCTTCATAAACACCAGGTTGGCGTCCACTCCCAGGCAGTCCTCCATGTCCCCATGGGAGGCGGGCACGATGAGCAGCCGCTGGGACTTCTCACACAGGGGCTGGCCCAGCCGGGCGGCGGCGGCACAGAAGGAGGGCACCCCCGGGATGATCTCCGCCCGGTAGCCCCGGGCGGTCACCCGCCGGTGAACGTAGAGGTAGGTGGAGTACACCGTGGGGTCCCCCAGGGTGATAAAGGCCACGTCCCGCCCCTGGTCCAGCTGGGCGCAGATGGCGTCGGCTGCGGCGTCATAGGCCGCGTCCAGCACGGCCTGATCCCGCACCATGGGGGTGGAGCAGTCCAGGCGGATCTTCCCCTCGGCCAGGGTTCCGATGATGTCCAGGGCGGTCTGCCGGCCCCGGCCCTTGTCCGGCACCGCCAGCACCGCCGCGGCGCGGATGACCCGCTCCGCCTTGCGGGTGATGAGCTCCGGGTCTCCCGGACCCACCCCCACGCCGTACAGCGTTGCTTGCTTCATACTGTTTCCTCCTGTTGTCTCAGCAGGCGCAGGATCTCTCTGCGCGCGGCGCCGATGGTAGCGGCGGAGCGGTCGGCGTCCAGTCCGTCGATGTCTCTCAAAATGCCCATCAGGTGGGCGATCCGGGGCAGGCGCAGGTGGTTTTCCCGCAGCCGCTCCGGCTGGGCGAACAGTTCCTCGGGGGTCCCCTCCAGCAGCACCTTGCCGCCCCCCAGCAGGTAGGCGTAGTCGCAGTAGAGGGGGACGATGTCCATGTCGTGGGTGGCGATGAGGATGGTCATGCCCAGGCTGTCCCGCAGGTCCAGCAGCAGCTTCATCACGTCGCTCACCCCCTGGGGGTCCAGCCCGGCGGTGGGCTCATCCAGGATGAGCACCTCCGGCTCCATCACCAGCACCCCGGCGATGGCCACCCGCTTTTTCTGGCCGTAGGACAGGGCGTGGGTGGGTTTGTCCCGCAGGTCGGACACCCCCGTGCGCTCCAGGGCGGCCTCCACCCGGCGGCGCACCTCCTCGGGGGGCAGCCCCAGGTTCACCGCGCCGAAGGACACGTCCCGGTACACGTCGGCGGAAAAGAGCTGGTCGTCCGGGTCCTGGAACACGATGCCCACCCGGCAGCGCAGCTCCAGCAGGCCCTTTTTGTCGTAACGCACCGGCTGACCAGCCAGCAGCACCTGGCCGCTCTTGGGGGTGAGCACCCCGTTGAGGCTGAGGAACAGGGTGGATTTCCCCGCCCCGTTGGCCCCCAGGATACCGGTGATCTTCCCCCGCTGGGCGGCAAAGCTGATGTGGTCCAGGGCCACGGTGCCGTCCTCATAGGTATAACAGAGCTCACTGGCCTGTATGGCATTCATGGAAAAAGCCTCCTCTCCACGGCGAACAGGGCCAGCTGCCCCGCCGCCAGGGCGGCCGTCAGGGGGCACAGGCCCCACCCCGGCCGGTATGCGCCCCCCAGGGTGACCAGGCTGCCGGCATAGCCTCGGGATTCCAGCGCGGCGTAGACCCGGTCGGCCTTGCGCCAGGCCCGCAGAAACACCATGCTGGCCAGGGTCCCCAGGGAGGACAGGCTGCGCCGCAGCCCCCGGTAGCCCAGCCGGGACTCCTGGGCCAGGCGGATGTGGGCGGCCGTCTCGCCCAGCACAAAAATAAAGCGGTAAATAAGCTCCATCAGCTCTACCATCAGCCGGGGCACGTGCAGCCGCTCCAGGGCCATGGTCAGGTCGGTGACGGGGGTGTTGAGGGAGAGAAAGTACATGCACCCCACCGCCCCCAGGGCCTTGCAGAACAGCCGGGCGCTCAGCGTCAGGTCGGCGGCGGTGAAGCCCAGCAGCCGCCCCCCCACCGGCAGCGCGGCCAGCACCGGGGTGCCCGCCGGGTAGAGGTGCACCAGAATGGTGACGCACCCCACCGCCAGAAAGACCAGCGGGATGCGCACGAACCGGAGGAACACCCCCGCCGGCAGCCCCCCCAGGGCGGTGATGAGCACCCCCATCACCGCCAGGGTGGCCAGACCCACCGCCACGCTGTTGCAGCACAGGCACACCGCCAGGGTCACCGCCGTCAGCAGCAGCTTGGGCAGGGGGGATACCCGCCGCAGGCGGGACTGATAGGCGTAGCGGTCGGTCCCCATGCTCAGCCCTCGGTCCGGGGCTTGTCGGACTTGGTGATGCGCCCCAGCACGAAGCCCACCACCCCCGCGCCGATGGCGGCCTGGAGGGCAAAGAGCAGGGACTCCACCTCGCCGCTGGCGGGCTCCAGGATGGGCTGGAACCAGGGCTCATAGTCGGGGTTGAGCTCCAGGATGGCCTCCTCCGCCTCGCCGTCGGCGCCGCCGAACTCGGCGTTGGGCAGCAGCCACAGGGGCGCGGCGGCGATGACCACCACCAGCAGGATCAAAATCAGGTTCTTCTGCCAAACTTTCATCGTCTTTCCCTCCTCACAGCACGGCCAGCTCTTGCAGCTCGGTCTTGCTGTACTTCTCCAGCACGTTGAAGATCACCACGGTGAGCAGCCCCTCGGCGATGGCCAGGGGGATCTGGGTGACAGCGAAGATGGTGAGGAATTTCACCATACCGCCGTTGATCACGCCCAGCTGGACGGAGGTGACCACATAGGTAAACAGATCGCCCAGAGCGGCGGCGGCAAAGACGGCCACGGCCGCAGGGGCCTTGGCCCGGCGCAGCAGCCGGTAGACCAGCCAGGACACGATGGGCCCGGCAATGGCCATGGAGAAGGTGTTGGCCCCCAGGGTGGTGAGGCCGCCGTGGGCCAGCAGTAGGGCCTGGAACAGCAGCACGATGAGCCCCAGCACGGTCATCACCAAAGGCCCGAACAGGATGGCCCCCAGGCCCACCCCGGTGGGGTGGGAGCAGGAGCCGGACACCGAGGGGATCTTCAGCGCCGAGAGTACGAAGGCAAAGGCCCCGCACATGGCCAGCAGGATCTTGGCTCTGGGGGCCTGCTCCACCTTCTTTTTGATGGCGAAGAAGCCGGCCACCACAAAGGGCACGCACACCGCGCCCCAGCCGATGGCCCAGCCCACAGGGAGCATGCCCTCGGCGATGTGCATGGCCGAGGCGTTCATCCCCAGCACACCCAGCAGGCCCACAAGCACGGCCATGGTCTGTACGGCTCTGGTTTTGGTCTGTCGTATCATGTTACTTCATCCTTTCCTATCACTCGTAGGTCGATGGCGGCGGACCGGGCAAGGTCTTCCGGCTTGAGCCTCTCTGCCGCCGTGCGTCTTCCCGGGCAAGCCCAGTGACATGGTGCGCGGCGGCTCTTCTCTTACGGCAGCGGGACTGCGCGGGACTTGCACCCGACTTCCCTTTTCCCGGCCCCTTACTATATAAACAGGCCCCTGGCCTGGGATCATACTCCGACCTGGGCTGCCCGGGCGTGGGCGACGAACCGGGCACGGATGCCGGGGTTGGCCCCCATGCCCCGCAGCACGCATCGCACCGCGTATCCCTCCGCCTCCAGTCGGGACTTCCAGGAGTCCGGCTCCGGTCCGGCCAGGTCGTTTTTGGCGTGGTCGCCCGCCACGATCATCAGCGGGCGCAGCTCCACCCGGTCCGCTCCCCGCTCCCGGACCCGGCGCAGGGTCTCCTCCAGGCCGGGGTAGCCCTCCACCGTGCCGATGATCACGTCCCGCCGGCCCAGATCGTGGAACACATACTCCAGCTGGGCATAGGCGGCGTTGGAGAAGTGGCCGGTGCCGTGGCCCATGTAGACCAGGGCGGTGTCCGCCCGCTCCGGCGGAAGTTCCTCCAGCAGGGCTTCAGCGGCGGCGTGGTAGTCCTCCGCGCTGGTGAGCAGCGGCCTGCCCAGGCGCAGCCGCGCAAAGCGCCCGGCGAAGGGGGCAGCCTGGGCGGCCAGTTTGTCGTACTCGTCCCCGTTGAGGATGTGGGTGGGCTGGATCACCACGTCGGTGCAGCCCTCCGCCGCCAGCGCCGTCAGGGCGGCGGGCACGTCATCGATGTGGGTGCCCTCCCGCTCCAGCTTGCGCAGGATCATGCCGCTGGTGAAGGCCCGGCGCAGGGTGCGCTCCGGGAAAGCGGCGGCCAGATCGGCCTCGATGGGGGTGATGTTCTCTTCCAGAGCATCCCTGTGGCTGGTGCCGAAGGACACCGCCAGAATGGCGCTTTGTCTCATCTTGCTGTCTCCTTTACTCCCGGGCGTTGTTGCTGGCCTGATAAATGAGGGCGTTGCAGATGGCGGCGGCGATGTTGCTGCCCCCCTTGCGGCCCCGGGCCACGATGTGGGGGGTGTCCATGGTGAGCAGCAGCTCCTTGCTCTCCACCACGTTGACAAAGCCCACCGGCACCCCGATCACCAGGGCAGGGGCCATCTTTCCCGCCTCGATCAGCTCGCAGGCCCGCACCAGGGCGGTAGGGGCGTTGCCAATGGCCAGGATGAGGGGGCCGGGCAGCGCCGCCGCCCGCTCCATGGACACGGTGGCGCGGGTCTCCCCCCGGGCCTTGGCCTCGGCGGCCACGTCCGGGTCGGACATGAAGCACACCGCTTTCCCGCCGAACTTCTCCAGCACCCGCTTGTTGACGCCGGAGAAGGCCATCTGGGTGTCGGTGACGATGGTGCAGCCGCCCCGGATGGCGGCGATGCCTTTTTCCACCGCGCCGGTGGAAAACACCAGGTTGTCGGCATAGTCAAAGTCGGCGCTGGTGTGGATGGCCCGCTTGATCACCGGCAGCTGGTCGGCGGGAAAGGTCCGCTCCCCCAGCTCCTGTGTGATGATCTCCATGCTCCGCTCTTCGATCTCTGCGGGAGCCACCCGCTGTAACTGGATCTTTTTCATATCATATCTCTCCGTTCAGGATGCGGTAAATCTGTTCCATATCCAGACTGGCCCGGAGACCCTCCGCCAGCTTGTCGTACTGCAGCTGGGCGTAGGCCTGCCAGTCCACGCTGGCCGCCTGCCGGTCCAGGCCCTTGGCGCGCAGCAGGCAATTCACCAGGGCGGCGGCGCACTCGGCCTTGTCGAAGATGCCGTGGACGTAGCAGCCCCACACGTTGCCGGCGGTGAGGCCGTCGGTGTGTGCCTCCCCGGTCTGGTCGGTAAAGCCCACCAGAGGCTGGGCGGTGCTGGCCGTGCGGCCCATGTGGATCTCGTACCCCTCAAAGGGCACGCCGCTCATAGCGGCAAAGATCCCCTCCGGGGCCTTAAAGGTTCCGCTCACCCGGGTGCGGGTCTTTTCCCCCTGGAAGACGGTCTCGGCGGGCAGCAGGCCCAGGCCCCTGAGGGTGCCGCCGCTCTCCACCCCGTCGGGATCGGAGACGGTCTGGCCCAGCATCTGATAGCCGCCGCAGATGCCCACCACCGCGCCGCCACGGGCGGCGTGCTTCAGGATGGCCCCCTCCAGGCCGCTCTGCCGTAGCCAGCGCAGGTCGTCCATGGTGTTCTTGGTGCCGGGGAGGAGGATAAGGTCGGGGTTCCCCAGCTCTTTCACGCTGCCCACATACCGGAGGGTAACCTCGTCCATCCGCTCCAGGGGATTGAAGTCGGTAAAATTACTGAGCCGGGGCAGGCGGATGACGGCGATGTCCACCAGACCTACTTTTCCGCTCTTGGACAGGCGGCTGGACAGGGAGTCCTCATCGTCCACATCCACGTCCAGCATGGGCACCACGCCCAGCACCGGCTTGCCGGTCAGCTGTTCCAGCTGGCCCAGACCGGGGCGGAGAATTTCCACATCGCCCCGGAATTTGTTGATAATTAAGCCGCGGATCAGCTCCTGCTCGTCCGGTTCCAGCAGCTTCACCGTGCCGTAGAGGGAGGCGAACACGCCGCCTCGGTCGATGTCCCCGCACAGCAGCACCGGGGCCTTTGCCCGCTTGGCCATGCCCATGTTGACGATGTCATCCTGCTTCAGGTTGATCTCCGCCGGGCTGCCCGCCCCCTCGATGACGATGATGTCGTACTCCGCCGAGAGGGACTCATAGGCGGCCATCACCTCGGGTATGAGGGTCTTGCGGTAGTGGAAGTACTCCCCCGCCGGCATGGTGCCCCGGGGCACCCCGTTGACAATGACCTGGGAACCCACATTGCTGGTGGGCTTGAGCAGGATGGGGTTCATCCGGGCGTCGGGGGCCACTCCGGCGGCCTCGGCCTGCACCACCTGGGCCCGGCCCATCTCCAGGCCGTCCGGGGTGATGGCGGAGTTGAGGGCCATATTCTGGGACTTGAAGGGGGCCACCTTGTAGCCGTCCTGTTTGAAGATGCGGCACAGGCCCGCCGAGAGCAGGGACTTGCCCGCGTTGGAGGCGGTACCCTGGAGCATGATCGCCTTTGCCATCACAGCACCTCTTTCAGGGCGGCCAGCAGCCGCCGGTTTTCTTCCCTGTCCCGTACGCACACCCGGTACCAGTCGGGCCCCAGGTTGTGGTAGTTGGCGCAGGAGCGGATCAGAATGCCCCGTTGGAGCAGTGTTTCCTTTAAATCCGGTACATTTTTCAATTGGAACAACAGATAGTTGGCCTGGGAGGGCACCACCTGACACCCCAGCTCCCCCAGCCCCGCCGCCAGGATGAGCCGCTCCCGGACCACCAGGGTCCGGGCCCCCTCCGGCCAGTGGGGGCAGCGGGTGAAGGCAGCGGTTCCCGCCGCCTGGGCGGGAGCCGACACGCTCCAGGGCTGGGCACACCCGCTCAGCCGCTCCAGCAAGGCGGCATCCGCCGACAGGCCGTAGCCCAGCCGCAGCCCAGCCATGGCATAGCTCTTGGTGAAGGCCCGCAGGAGGAACAGGTTGGGGAACTCCGTTAAGTAAGGGGCCAGGCCCTTCCCGCCCCCGTCGGAGAGGGGGAGGAAGCACTCATCCACCACCAGGACAGCCCCCACTGTCTCACACTTGCGGGCGATCTCCAACAGCAAATCGGTGGAAATGAGCCGCCCGGTGGGGTTGTTGGGGGTGCAGAGGAACACCAGCTCGGTCCCGGGGACGATGGTCTCCAGAAATCCCTCGTCCAGGTCGAAGCTTTTGGCCCGGTCCAGTGCGTACCGCTCCACCTGACAGCCTACGCAGGTGAGGGCCCCCTCATACTCGGAAAAGGTGGGGGCGGTGAGCAGCGCCTTTTGGGGCTGGAGGGCGAAGGCCAGCCGAAAGATGAGGTCGGCGGCTCCGTTGCCGCAGATGATCCGCTCCGCCTCCACCCCGTCGTGGGCGGCGATGGCCTGCCGCAAAACCCGGCACAGGGGGTCGGGGTAGGCCTCCCCATCGGCGGAGGCGGCGGCCTGCCGTACCTCCGCCGGCATCCCAAGGGGATTTAAATTGGTGGAAAAATCCAATACCGGCCCGCCGTAACGGCTCCGGGCGGTGAGCAGGTCCCCGCCGTGGGTGTATGCAGCCATGGTTTGTCTCTCCTTTACGGGAACAGCAGCACCAAAAGGGGCACGCCGCAGAAGATAAGCAGGGCGAAAAAGGCGGTGGCGTACAGGATGCGCCCCGCACGCAGGATGTCCAACGGCTCGATGGGCCGCTGGTCGTCTCCAATGTAGGGCTTTTCCACCCGCTTGCCAAAGTAGTAGTTGGGTCCCGCCAGACGGAGCTGGAGGGCGCCGGCACAGGCGGCCTCGGTGTGGGCGGAGTTGGGGGACTTGTGGTTTTTCCGGTCCCGCCGGAAGATCCGCCAGGCGTTTTTGCCGTCGTATCCCGTCGCCACCGCCCCCAGACACATGAGGGCTCCGGCGATGCGGGCGGGAATGAAGTTTAAGATATCGTCCCATTTGGCCGCGGCCCGGCCAAAGTAGAGATATTGGTCGTTCTTGTAGCCCACCATGGAGTCCATGGTGTTGGCCGCCTTGTAGAACATGCCCAGGGGAGCCCCGCCGATGGCCAGAAAGATGAGGGGGGCGATGACGCCGTCGGAGGCGTTCTCCGCCACCGTCTCCACCGCGGCACGGGCCACGCCCGCCTCGTCCAGGCTGGCGGTGTCCCGGCCCACGATCATGGACACGGCGTACCGGGCCTGGTCCAGGTCCCCGGTCTTGAGGGCATCGTATACTTTGCGGCTCTCATCCGCCAGGGATTTGGTGGCCAGCAGCTGATAGCTCAGCAGGCTCTCCGCCGCCAGGGCCAGCCAGGGGCTCACCTGCCGGCAGGCCCACAGCAGCGCCACGGTAAGACCGGTGGGGATGAACAGCGTCAAAAGCACCAGCACCACGCCCCCAACCAGCTCCCCTGCGTGGGACTTGGGAAAGAGCCTGCGCAACAGTCTTTCCAGAGCGGCGATGAGGGCCCCCATGGCCCGCACCGGGTGGGGGGCCCAGTGGGGGTCCCCCAGCAGCAGATCCAGGCAGAAGCCGATCAACAAGGCCAGCAGATGACCGACTCCCCAGCTCATCCCTTGTACTCCTCCAGCACCGTCAGCTCCAGGGTGTCGGGGTCGAGCGACACGCGGAAGCCGCCGCAGTTGGGGCACATCCAGCCGTAGTACTCCCGCACCGGGCGGCCGTACTTGCTCAAAAGGCCCATGAGGGCGCCGCCGTGGGACACCACGCCCACCCGCTCATAGCCGTGGGCGGCGGCGTCCGCCGTCAGCTTCTCAAGGCCGACGGATACCCGGTCCACCACCTGCTGGGCCGTCTCCCCCACCGGCATGGCGGCAAAGTTCAGGTGGTCGCCGGACTGGCCGATCCAGGCCTGATAGAGGGGGTCGTCCTTCAGCTCCTCGTGGTTTTTCCCCTCGAAGGGGCCGAAGTCGCTCTCCCGCAGCTCGTCGATCACCGTCATCTCCGTCCCCTGCCAGAGCAGCTGGGCCGTCTGGCGGCAGCGGGTCAGGGGGGAACGGTAGATGTGAGCCACCCGGGGCAGGGTGGGTCCCACCTTCCGTGCCAGTTCTTCCCCCTGGGGGGCCAGGGGCATGTCCAGGGTACCCACAAACCGCTTTTCCAGGTTGCCCTGGGTGGTACCGTGCCGAATGAGGATCAGTTCCATGTTGAAGGATCTCCTTTCAGGGTCATGGGCAGGCCGCAGAAAATGCGTTCCACCCGCTGCGCCCGTTTGGCCAGGCGGCAGCACAGCCGTCCCACCTGCTCCCGCCAGGTCCGCTGGGCCGGGTCCATGGGCACCACGCCGCAGCCCACCTCGTCGCAGATGAGGATAATGTCAGGATTGGCGGAGAGCAGCGCCTCCTCGTCCAGGTCGGGCCAGAGCTCCAGCCCGTCAAAGATGGGCAGGGTCTGGGCCTCCTCCGGGGTGTGGGCCACCTGGTCGGGGGAATATCCGGTCTGTTGCAGCACATAGTCCAGTTTGCCCTGGGCCGCGCCGCCGATGATGAGGATCATAGCACCGCCTCCAATTTCTGTACCAGCACCACCGCCAGCACCATGGCCAGCTCGCAGCTCTGGAGGAAAAAGCCCGCCAGGTCCCCGGTGACCCCGCCGAACTGCCGGGCGCTCATCACCCGGTAGTAGAGGCAGGCCAGCCCCGCCCCCAGCAGGGCGGCCCCGCCGGTGACGGGGGAGAGCCCCAGCAGGACGGCAGCGCACACAATTATCCAGAGCACCAGCACCAGGCGGGCTTTTACCGTGTCCATGGGTGCCGTAAAGGTGGCCAGCATCCCGGTGCCCCGGGCGTTGGGCAGGGTGACGGCAAACAGGCCCGACAGGCTGCGGGACAGCACCGGGCCCAGGGTCAGCACCAGGGCGGCCCGTCCCGCCGCCTCCACCTCGCACCAGAGGGCGAAGAACACCAGCAGGTAGAGCGCGCAGCAGATGATGGCAAAGGCCCCGGTGTGGGAGTCCTTCAAAATCTCCAGCTTCCGCTCCCGGCTCTGGTGGGAGGACAGGGCGTCGCAGGTGTCGCAGAAGCCGTCCAGGTGGATGCCGCCGCTGAGGGCGATGGGGATGAGCAGGGCGACGGCTCCGAACAGGGCGGGGCCGATGTGCAGAACCTGCGCCAGGGCCATCCAGCCCCACAGAACAAGGCCGATGGCCACCCCCACCAGAGGGAAAAAGCACAGGGCCCAGGACAGGGCCTTTTTCTCCCAGTCCACCCTGGGCATGGGGATTTTGGAGTACATGGCAAAGGCGATAATCAAACTTTTCAAGGTTTCGCTTCCTTCCAGGCCACGGGGATCCCGCACACCACTTCATAGACCTGATCCGACCGGGCGGCGATGGCCCGGTTCAGGTCGGCCAGCAATTCCAGATAGGCGGCGGTCTCCGGGTCGTAGCGCACCCCGTCGGAGAAGAGCTCATTGGTGACCACCACCAGCAGCCCCGCCCGGGCGGCGGTCTGTTCGATGCCCGCCAGCACCCGGTCAAAGGCCGCCTTCCCGCCCCCAACCGGGGCAAAATATTCGTTGGCGCTCAGGTTGGACAAATCCTCCAGCAGCACCGCGCTGCCGGCCGGCACCTCCAGCCGGTCCAGGCCGGTGGGACACTCCAGGGTGGCAAAGCCCTTCCCCGCGCGCATCTGCCGGTGGCGCTCCACCCGGCGGACGCTCTCGATGTCCCACACCTGCATGGTGGCCAGATACATGCGCTCGCTGAGGCCGGAGGAGACCACCAGCCCCTCGGCAAATTCCGACTTACCGCTGCCCGACCCGCCGGAGACCAGAATCAGCATGGCGTTTCCTCCTGTTTCCAAATAGGTGCACAACACACCTTAGAGGCCGATTTTGCATCCAGGGGGAAGCATTCCCCCCTGGAATTATGTCAATGGCTGATAGGCCTCAATATCCGTGGCCTCGAAGGTGGTCATCTCCCGGTACACTGCCAGGCCCATGTCCAGCAGAGGCATCACCGCCACCGCGCCGGTGCCCTCGCCCAGCCGCATGCCGGCGTAGAGGAAGGGCTCCAGGCCCAGCTCGGCGAGCACCAGCTTGCTGGCCGGCTCGTCGGAGGCGTGGGAGCCCAGCATGTAATCCGTGCAGGCGGGGCAGAGCCGGGCGGCGATGAGGGCGGCCACCGAGGAGATGAACCCGTCCACCAGCACCGGCACATGGCAGAGCGCCCCGCCCAGGAACACCCCGGCCAAACCCGCCAGATCCAGGCCGCCCACCTTGCTGACCACATCCAGAGGGTCGGCGGGGTCGGGCTGGTTGAGGGCGATGCCGGTCTCGATGGCGTGGATCTTGCGCACCAACCCCTCGCTGGACAGGCCCGCCCCCCGGCCGGTCATATCCACCGGCTCCCGGTTCAGGAATACGCAGGCCACGGCGGAGGAGGTAGTGGTGTTGCCGATGCCCATCTCCCCGGTGCCCAGGAGCTTGACGCCCTTGGCGCACAGGTCTTTGGCGATCTCCACGCCGGTGAGCACCGCCCGCTCCGCCTCCTCCCGGGTCATGGCGGGACCCTGGGTCAGGTCGGCGGTGCCCCGGCGGATGTTTTTCTGCAAAATCCGCTCACCCTTGAGGGGCGTGGCCGTGCCGATGTCCACCGGCACCACCTCCGCCCCGGCGTGGCGGGCCATGGCGCACACGCTGGTGTCGCCGGAGGACATGTTCTCCGCCACGATGGCGGTGACCTCCTGTCCGGTCTGGGTGACTCCCTGGGCTACCACGCCGTTATCGGCGCACATTACCACCACCGCCCGCTTGGAGATATCTACATTGGGGGTGCCCATCATGGCCGCCATGCGGATGACGGCGTCCTCCAAAGCACCCAGGCTGCCCAGGGGCTTGGCGATGGAGTCCCAGCGGGCCTTGGCCGCGGCGGCGGCCTTCTGGTCGGCGGGGGTAATGGAACGTACCACTTCTTCCAGTGTCATAGCGATTCCTCCTGATATAGTGAAATACCCAGAAAAATAGCAAAGCTATTTTTCTGGCGGGCACGGCCCGCCCGCGTGTACAACACGCGGTATTTAACTATGAAATGCAAACTAAGACCGCTGACAGCGGTCTGCTGCGGCATATTTGCTGCAGCACCTGAAAAGAATTGAAATTCTTTTCAGGTCGTTTGATTATGGCGGCGGGCCGCCGCTACAAAATGACGGGCCAGCTCGGGCCTGGCCCAGAAATGGAAGTGGGGAAATCCGGCGTACAGCGTCGGGGTATGAAAGGCGCAGTCCCAGCCCCGGTCGCTCTGGGGCTTCTGGGCGCGGAAGTCGGTCCCGGGGGCGGTACTATCCCAGTAGTGGAACTCGTGGGCGGGGAACGCTTCCCCCGCCCGGCACAGCAGGCCGTCGGTCTGAGCCGTCAGAGTGACGTACCCGAACCGGCCCAGCCTGCCGGTGTTGCGGGCCGCGGCGGGAAACACCCCCGCCATGGGCCAGGCTTTTCCTTCCCCGTCCGCCAGGGTGTCCTGAAGGTACAAAAATCCGCCGCACTCGGCCACCGTGGGCATACCACCTGTGACGGCGGCATGGACGGCCCGCCGCATGGGGGCGTTGTCCGCCAGGGCCCGGGCAAACAGCTCCGGGTAGCCGCCCCCCAGATAGAGGCCGCAGGCGCCCTGGGGCAAGTCCTCGTCCTCCAGGGGGGAGAACTCCACCAGTCTGGCCCCCATCTGCTCCAGCAGCTCCAGGCCGTCGGCGTAGTAGAAGCAGAAGGCCTTGTCGCGGGCCACCGCGATGACGGGCTGTCCCTCCACCGGCTCCGGCAGGTCCACCGGCTTGGGATTCAGGGCCGGGGCGGAGGCGGCCAGAGCCAGCAGGCCGTCCAGATCCAGACTCTGTTCCGCCTGGGCTGCCAGCTTGCGGAGCTTTTCCTTCAAACCGGCCACCTCGCTGGCGGTGACCAGCCCCAGGTGGCGGCTCTCCAGGGCGCAGTCGGGCAGATTGGGCAGGTAACCGTATACGGTAAGGCCGGTCTCGGCCTCGATGCACGCCTTTAACCGGGGGTAGAGCATGGGGGACACCCGGTTCAAGATCACGCCCCGGATGCCGCTGTCCGGCCGGAAGGTCTGCATACCGTGGACCGCCGCCGCCAGGGTGAGGGCGCTGCCCCGGCCGTCCAGCACCAGCACCGCCGGAGTTTCCGTGACCCGGGCCAGGTGATAGGCGCTGGCCTCATGGCTCATAGCGATGCCGTCGTAGTAGCCCATGACCCCCTCGATGAGGGCCAGGCCGGACCCGGCGCTGTTTTGCTCCAGCAGGTACCGGGTCTTATCCTCGCCCAGGAAGAAGAGGTCCAGGTTCCGGCTCTTGGCCCCGATGATCTCGCTGTGGAACATGGGGTCAATATAGTCCGGGCCGCACTTGAAGGCCACCGGGTTCCGCTCCCGGTTCACCAGGGCCTGGAGGACGGCGCAGGTCACGGTGGTCTTGCCCCCTCCGCTGGCGCTGGCGCACAGCAGCAACCGGGGGGCGCTCATACCCGCCCCTCCCCGGAGAAGATCCACACCGGGTTCTGGGCGTCCATCAGGTGATAGCGGCCCGCCTGCCGAGTGCGGGTGGCGGACACCTGCACCATGTCGGCCCCCTCCAGATTGGCGAAGAGGGCGGCCGCCTGGGCCACCGTCTCCAGGGTCACGGCGGTACACACCACCCGGGCGGCGGGATTTTTCTCAAAGATGACCTGCAAGACCGCCCCCAGCTCCCCGGAGGTGCCGCCGATGAAGACCCGGTCGGGTGCGGGCAGATCCTTCAGGGCCTCCGGGGCGGTCCCCCGCACCACGGTCAGATTGGCGGCGTTGAAGCGGGCCTTGTTCTCCTCCAGCAGGGCCGCGGCCTCCTCCTTCTTCTCCACGGCGAAGACCCGCCCGGCGGGACAGGAGAGGGCGCACTCCACCGACACCGAGCCGGTGCCCGCCCCCACGTCCCACACCACGCTGTCCGCGTTCAGCCGCAGCTTTGAAAGGGAGAGGGTGCGCACCTCCTCCTTGGTCATGGGCACGTCACCCCGCAAAAATGCGTCGTCGGGCAGGCCGGAGCCGTTCCAGGGACGCTCCACCGGGGCGGGGTTGACCGCCAGCAGCACGGCCAGGTCGGCAAATACCTCCCCCGCCAGCTCCGCGGCGGTGCCGGTGACGATCCGCTCGTCGGAGTAGCTGAGCCGCTCCCCCACCGATACCTCCACGTTCCCCAGGCCACGGTCGGTCAGCTCCCGGCAGATGTCCTGGGCTTTCGTATTCCCTCCGGTGAGGGCGAAGGTGCGGGCGTTGCGCTGGATTTCCCCCACCACGTTGTGGCTGCGGCCGTGGGCGCTGACGATCTTCACGTCCTGCCAGTCGGTGTGGAGCTTGGCGCAGAAGTAGCTCAGCGACGAGATGCCCGGCAGGGTAATGACCTCATGTTCCCCCAGCAGGGCCCACAGCTTTTTGGCCCCGCTGTAAAATCCGGTGTCCCCGGACAGGAGGACGCCGATAGGCCCCTCCCCCTTCTGCTTGTCGATATACTCCGCGATGTCGGCCCCGGCGATGAGGGGCACGCAGTCGTGGCTCTCGGACCAGCTCTCCAGCAGCCGGGGGGCTCCCACCAGCACGGGACAGGCGCGGATAGCCTCCAGGGCCCCCAGAGTCATGACCTCGGGATTGCCCATGCCCACCCCGATGAGATAGACTTTCATGTCGCTTCCTCCCCCAGCATTTGTTTGAGTTCCTCCAGGGTATAGCCGGTCTCCCGACTGGGCCGCTCCACCACCAGCAGGGCGCACCCCGCCTCACGGGCGGCCTCCGCCTTTTCCCGGAACCCGCCGTAGCCCCCGGTGTCCTTGGTCACCAGGGTCCTGATTTTATATTGCTTCAAAAGGGCCACATTCAGCTCTTTGGAGAAGGGCCCCTGCATGCAGATGATGTGTTTGGGCGGAAAGCCCAGCTCCAGGCAGCGCGCCAGGGAGTCCGCCATGGGCAGCACCCGGGGACAGCACCGCTCCACCAGGCCGGGCCGGGCGAAAGCGTCCAGCTCCTTGCTGCCGGTGGTGAGCAGTACATTGCCCTCCAGCCCCTCCAGCAGTTCCGCCGCCTCCGCCATGCTCCCGGCCCGGAGGCACCCGTCCTCCCCGTCGGACCGGCGCACCAGCCGGAGCCGGGGCAGGCCCGCCGCCTCCGCCGCCGCTTTGATGTTGGCCGTGACCTCCACGGCGTAGGGGTGGGTGGCGTCCACCACGTGGGTGAAGGGCCGGGATGCCATGAGCTGTTCCATCCCCTCCCGGTCCAGGCGGCCCACATGGGCCTCGCTTTCCGGGGGCAGGAGGGTCTCGCCGTACTCGGTGGCCACGCACACCAGGGTCGGGATGCCCCGCTCCAGCAGCCACCCGGCCAGTTCCCGGCCCTCGGCGGTGCCGCCAAAGAGCAGAATCTTCATCTCACTCCCCCCGCTGGAGGTAGCCCCGGGGGGTGACCATTTTTCCGCTCAGCACCTTGGTCTGGCTGTTGCCGATGAACACGGTGGTGAACATATCCACCTGGGTGTCCCGCAGCTGGGCCAGTGTGAGGAGCTGCCCCTCTTCCCCCTCCCGGCCGATGTTGCGGACGGTGCCGCACACGGTGTCGGGGGCCTTCTCTCGCAGCAGGATGTCGCAGGCCCGCCGGAGGTAGTCCGGCCGGCTTTTGCTGGAGGGGTTGTAGAGGCAGATCACAAAGTCCGCCTGGGCGGCGGCGCTCAAACGCTTCTCGATCTTCTCCCAGGGGGTGAGCAGGTCGGACAGGGAGATCACCGCAAAGTCGTGAGTCAGGGGGGCTCCCAGCACGGCGGCCCCGCCGCAGGCGGCGGTGATGCCGGGCACCACTTCGATCTCGATGGGGTCGTACTCCTGGGCCACCTCGTAAATGAGCCCCGCCATACCGTACACCCCGGAGTCCCCGGAGCACACCACCGCCACGTCCTTGCCGGTGAGGGCGGCCTCCACGGCGGCCCGGCAGCGGTCCACCTCCCGGCGCATGCCGGTGGAGAGCACCGCTTTCTCCGGGAAATCCGGCCGGACCAGCTCGATATAAGCGGTATAGCCCACGATGAGATCGCACCCCTCCAAAGCCGCTCTGGCCCGGCCGGTGAGGTCGGCCCCGCCGCCGGGACCCAGTCCGATGACCGTTACTTTCATAGTATCTTCCTTCCCGCCACCGCCACGGTGACGCCGTTTTTTGCCTGTTTGGGCACCAGGATGGCCCCGCCTGCCCGCACGGCCGCCCGCTCGCACACATTGTCCACTCCGGTGACCCCTTTTACGAAGGCCGAGGGGGTGAAGTCCCCCTCGGCGGCCGCCAGCTCCGCGGCCGAATAAACCGACAGGGGCAGGTGGTGGGCGGCGCAGAAGTCCAGCAGGCCGGGCTCGTTCTGTTTCAGATCAATGGTGGCCACCCGGACCACCGCCTGCGGCTCATACCCCGCCAGGGCGGCAGACACCGCCTCCTCAATGGCCGCCTGGGGCGTCCCCCTCTTGCAGCCGATGCCTAAAATCAATCCTTTGGGAGCCAGACGCAGGGTACGGTCAAAGGGGCCCTCCCCGGTTTTCCAGGTGACCCACACCCCGATTTCCGCCGTTCCCTCAGTGAGGCCCTCCGGACAACCGTGGCCGAAGTCGCTGGCAAAGCCCACGCCCTTTCCTTCCAGCAGGGCGGCGGACACCTCTTTGGCCAGCACCCGGTCGGTGAGGACCATGTCCCGCTCCCTGGCCCACACGTCCACGGCGAACAGGCCGTTGACGTCGGTGGCGGTGGAGATCGCCGCCTGGCCACCGGTGAGTGCCGCCACCCGGAGGGCCAGTGCATTGGCCCCTCCCACGTGGCCGGAGAGCAGTGCAACGGCAAACCGCCCCGCCTCGTCCACACTGACCACGGCGGGGTCGGTAAATTTATCCTTCACATGGGGGGCGATGGCCCGGACGGCGATGCCGCAGGCACCCACAAAGAGGAGGGCGTCCTTTTCCCCCCACATCCGGGTGGTCCAGTCCGCCAGGCTGTCGTAGGCCTCCGCCCCCACCTCACCGGCAAACCGGGCGGGGACGTGGAGGGATGCGTTCAGCCCCTCCGCCAGAGTTTTCCCCAGCGCCGCCCCCCGGCGGGTGAACGCGATGACCGCCGCTGTCACTGGCTTGCCTCCCGGAATTCATGGGTAAAGGTGGGGTCATACAGCTTGGACCGTTCGTATTTTTCCCCAAGGAAATTACCAATTGTAATCAACGCTGTCTTGGTGACCTTGTTCTCCCGGGCGGTTTGGGCCAGTGTGGACACGGTGCAGCGGTACACTTTTTCCTCCGGCCAGGTGGCCTTGTACACGATGGCCGCCGGAGTGTCGGGTGGATAGCCGCCCGCCGCCAGCTCTTTTTCCACATCCTCCAGCAGTCCGGTGGACAAAAAGAGCACCATGGTGCAGCCGTGGGAGGCCATCTTCCGCAGCTGCTCCCCCTCGGGCACCGGGGTGCGGCCCGCCATGCGGGTGATGATAACCGACTGTGATACGTCGGGCAGAGTATACTCTGCGCAAAGGGCGGCGGCGGCCCCGGAGAAGGAGGACACGCCGGGGGTCACGTCGTAGGAGATGCCCAGCTTATCCAGTTCGTCCATCTGCTCCCGGTGGGCGCCGTAGAGGGAGGGGTCGCCGGTGTGGAGCCGGACAGTGGTTCCGCCGTTTTCCTCGGTGGCCTTCATGACGGCGATCACTTCCTCCAGGGTCATCCTGGCGCTGTCATACACCTGACAGCCCTCTTTTTTATAGTCCAGCAGGGCGGGGTTGACCAGGGACCCGGCGTAGATGATCACGTCGGCCTCCCCCAGCAGCCTGGCCCCCCGGACGGTGATGAGGTCGGCCCCGCCGGGGCCCGCGCCGATGAAATGTACCATATCTTCCTCCTATCCCCGGTGGAGGGCCAGCAGCCGGTCCGCCCCCGATGTCTTTGCTAACAGTCCATATTGATTGGAGAAGAAAACCGCCTGGATCTCCAACTCCGGCCCCGCCCGATGGCGGAGCTGCTCCTCCAGGGCCGCCCCGATGGAGGCCATCACCGGCTCCAGCAGGCCGGCATCCTTTAACAGCTCCACCCCCGCGTCGGTGGTGGGGCTCCGGAACAAGGCCCGCAGCAGCTCCGGCGAACCGCCCGCCAGGGCGGCGTGGGCGGTGAGGGTCTCCCGCCGCCCGTCGGCCACGGCGGAGTGGGTGTTCATGCTCCCGGCGGCCACTTTGATGAGCTTGCCCAGGTGCCCCACCAGCAGCAGGGAGGAAAAGCCCAGAGCGGCGGCATGGTCGATGGCGTGGCCCACGTAGTTGCTGCAGGTGCAGCGGTGGGTCAGGTCCAGGCCCAGGGTCTGGCGGGCAAAGGCGTCCCCGTAGTTGCCGGGGGTCATCAGCAGGTCGGTCACCCCGGCGGCCTTTGCCATGTCCTGTTCCAGATACAGCGAGTCGATGAGGGCGGCCTCGCTCATGGGCCGGACGATGCCGCTGGTGCCCAAAATGGAGATGCCCCCCTCAATGCCCAGCCGGGGGTTGAAGGTGCGCTGGGCCAGCTTCTCCCCCTCCGGCACGGAGATGGTCACCGCCAGTCCTCCCCCATAGTCTGCCCCGGCCATGACCTGTTTCACCATGCGTTCGATCATCCGCCGGGGGGTGGAGTTGATGGCGGCCTGCCCCACCGGCTGATCCAGGCCGGGCCGGGTCACCCGGCCCACCCCTACGCCGCCGTCGATGGTGACGCCGGGGGTATCCCTCCGCTCCACCCGGGCGCAGATCAGGGCCCCGTCGGTGACGTCCGGGTCGTCCCCCCCGTCCTTCCGGACGGCGCAGGCGGCCCAATCCCGTCCGGCGGCGTGGTCCAGCAGCTCGGCCTCCACCGTGATGCCGGCGGGGGTTTCCACCCGGACGGCGGGCAGCGTCTCCCCGGTGAGGAGCAGCCGGGCGGCTCCGGCGGCGGCGGCCGCGGCGCAGGTGCCGGTGGTATAGCCGCAGCGCAGCTTTTCCTTCCCCACAGGGAGGTAGACCTCCAGTTTCGCCATGCCGCACCCTCCTTTCAAAAGGAAAAGCCCTCCCGTGAATGAGGGAGGGCCTTTGTCCAGGACCTGCCGCACCTCTCCACCTCAGAGCTACGCAAACGCCCCCTGCAGTGGGTCTCCTGGCTTGCGCTTCCTCCTCCGGCGCGCCTTCTCAGCCCTTATGGGCCAATGGCTTGTGCGCCTTCGTCCACGCTTACAGTAGAGGTAAGACTGCGCCGGATTTTCACCGGCTTCCCCGTGCGGCAATGCCGCGGCTGCAGGTGCTTTCAATTTTGCCTGATCATTATATCAGTTCGACGGAAAAAAGTAAAGGTAAAGCGGATGATTCTGCCGTTTTTCACAAGGCTCACTCGTGGAGCTTGCCAGCGATCAGCATGGGCACAAAGAGCCCCAGTGCCGCCCCCAGGGTGAGCCACAGCCTGCCATCAGCCCACACCTCAGGTGCAACCCACTGCAGAAACAGGTAGAGCAGGGGGAACACCACCGGCGTGAGGAGCAGCCACCAGCGGGCGGCCCCCATCAGGTGCGGCCAGTTCCGGTTGCTGATGCGCACCCCGGCCAGGTTCATCCGGAAGGGCCCGCTGCTGAAGGAGCTGATGTGGTTCTGGTCGTAATAGGCGGGCAGCACATCCGGGGCGAACAGGCAGACCCAGGCCCCGAAAAGCAGGCACAGCCCCTCCACGGTCCCCAGGTCATTCCACAGCACCGGCCAGGAAAAGCCCGCCTGCCGCAGCACCAGCAGCTCAAGCAGCGTCAGCGCCGCCGACAGCGCGAACAGGACGCCCCGCTGCCTCCGGTCCTGCCACTTCTGCTGCCGCTGGGTACCGGAGAGCTCCAGGGAGCTTGTCACCAGTTCCTCCACCTGGTCCACCGGCAGGCTTTCCGCCGCCAGCCGCTCTCCCCGGAGCAGCTCGGTCACCGTCACCCCCAGGTTCTCCGCCAGCGGGGTGAGCAGGGCGATGTCGGGCAGGCTCAGCCCCCGCTCCCACTTGCTCACCGCTTTATCCGACACATAGAGCCGCCCGGCCAGTTCCTTCTGGGTCAGCCCCTTTTCTTTCCGCAGTTGCACCAGGAAGGCCCCAAAGGCCTCCCGGTCGATCTCAAACATAGACACGTCCTCCTTCCTCCCGCTATTTTAGGCCCGTCGGGGCAGATCTGGCAACCGACCAGCGGTAGAGTAGAGCAAAAACGTGCCGCGGAAGGGCCTTCCGCGGCACGTTTTTCAGCGTTCCATTACAAAATTGGTCAGCAGCACACCGTGGCGCTCCACCTGCTGCTCCTTTACCACCCGCCAGCCCCGCTTCTCAAAAAAGGGCTTGGCGGTGCGGGAGGCGTGGGTGAGCCTGGCACCAGCCAGGGCGTCGCACAGGGCCGTGGCCACGCCCCGGCCCTGGTAATCCTTGTGGACGTACAGCCGGTCCAGATAGCCCCCCTCGGCCAGATCGGCAAAACCTATAAGGACCCCATCCTCCTCCGCCACCAGGGTGGTGTGGGCCAGGAAGGAGGCGTCCCAGGCCGCCAGATCCACCTGTCCGTCGGCCCAGGCGTCCAGCTGTTGCCGGGTATAGTCCCGGGCGTTGACGGTGTGGACTGTGTCATAAAACAGCTGGGCCAAGACCGGGCAGTCGGCGCTGCGGTAAGTTCTCAGGTGCATGGCTCACCTCCGCCGGCGCAGGCGGCGGCCCCGCTCCAGCAGTGCCTCCCCCTGGGCGAACAGCCCCAGCATCAGGCGCATCACCGTATAGGACACGCCCAAAAAAGTCAGCAGAATCAGGGTGCTCTGGACGGTGAGGGGACTCAGGCCAAAGCTGTTGCCGAAGCAGAAGATGGCCACGGCCGACGCGGCGGCCATGGCGCCCCAGACCACCCGCCGCTTCCAGTCGAAGGGCTGGCACACGTCATAGAGCACCAGCAGGCCGATGAACACCAGCAGGATGGCCGAGATGGTGGACAGTTCGTTTTCCGTAAAGCCGAAGGCCAGATAGAAGGCCTCCACTCCCAGCACCACGAACAGGTCGGTGAGCCCGCCCGGCAGGGCCGAGCGGAACACATTGGCCAAAAACTTGCCCCGCACCAGGCCGTGGTTGGGCTCCAGAGCCAGGAAGAAGGAGGGCACACCGATGGTGACCGCGCTGAGGAAGGACAGCTGCAGGGGGGTCACCGGGTAGGGGAAGGTGGCAAACAGGGAGATGATGGCCAGCAGGAAGGAGAAGATGTTCTTCACCAGGTAGAGGGCCGCGGCCCGCTGGATGTTGTTGATGACCCGCCGGCCCTCGGCCACCACCCGGGGCATGGCGGAAAAGTCGGAGTTGAGCAGCACCAGCTGGGCGGCATGGCAGGCGGCCTCCGACCCGGAGGCCATGGCGATGCCGCAGTCGGCATCCTTCAGGGCCAGCACGTCGTTGACGCCGTCTCCCGTCATGGCCACGGTGTGGCCCTGGCGCTGGAGGGCGCGGACCAGCTTGCGCTTCTGGTTGGGGGTGACCCGGCCGAACACCGTGTACTCCCGGACGGCCCGCTCGATGGCGCTGTCGCTCTGGAGGGTGGCGGCGTCCACGTACTTCTCCGAGCCCTCGATGCCCGCCTGGCGGGCCACTTCGGAGACGGTGACCGGGTTGTCGCCCGAGATGACCTTCACCGCCACCCCCTGCTCGGCAAAGTAGCGGAAGGTCTTGGGGGCCGCCGGACGCACCCGGTTGGACAGGGCCACCAGGGCCATGGGGCACACCCGCCGCGGGTCCAGTCCCGCCGGGTCGGGCGTGCCGTTGTACTCGGCCACCAGCAGCACCCGGTAGCCCTTGGCCGACCAGGGGTCCACCGCCTCCTTCAGGTCGGCGTACCGCCCGCCCATGATGAACTCGGGCGCGCCCACCAGAAAGGCGCCGTGGCCGGGAAAGACCGCCGCGCTCCACTTGGTGGCGGAGGTGAAGGGGATGGTCTGCTGGGCATGCCATACCGACCGGCCGTGGAACTTGCGCTGCATGGCCCGGGCGGTGTCGTTGTCGGCCTCCATCACGTGATAGAAGGCGTCCAGCGTCTCGGTCACCACCGTCTGGGCGTATTTCTCCTCGTCCAGGTACACCACCTCGCCCACCTCCATCTGGGGCTCGGTGATGGTACCCGTCTTGTCCACGCACAGCACGTCCACCCGGGCCAGGGTCTCGATGCAGTTCATGTCCTGGGCCAGCACCTTGCCCTGGGCCAGGCGGATCATGCTCACCGCCAGGGCCACGCTGGTCAGCAGGTAGAGCCCCTCGGGGATCATGCCGATGAGGGCGGCCACCATGGAGACCACCGCCTCCTGAGCGGTGCGCTCCAGAAAGACGAATTCCTTGACGAACAGGGCCACCCCGATGGGGATGAGCAGGATGCCGATGATGCGGATGAGCTTGTCCAGGGAGGACATCATCTCGCTCTTGCCTACGGTGACGTCCTTTTTGGCCTCCAGGGTGAGGCGGGCGGCGTAGGACTCCGCCCCCACCCGGTCCAGCCGGGCCCGGCACCGCCCGGCCACCACGAAGGAGCCGGAGAGCAGCTCATCCCCCGGCTGCTTCACAATGGCGTCGGCCTCACCGGTGATGAGGGCCTCGTTGACCTGCACCTGGCCGGAGAGAACGGTAGCGTCGGCGGGGATCTGGTCGCCCGAAGCGAACTCCGCCACGTCGTCCCGCACCAGCTGGGCCGATGGGACCGACATAAGGCTCCCCTCCCGCACCACGTTGGCCCGGGGCGCGGCCAGCAGATTGAGCTTGTCGATGGTCTGCTTGGAGCGCAGCTGCTGGAGAATGCCGATGCCCGTGTTGGCCGCCGCGATGAGCAGGAAGAGCATGTCGTCAAAGGACCCCACCGCGATGAGCAGGGCCGCCAGCACCACAAAGATGAAGTTGAAGAAGGTGCACACGTTCTCCCGCACGATCTCCCGGACGCTCTTGGTGGGGGACTCCACCGGGTCGTTGGCCCAGCCGTTCTGCTGCCGTTCCCGGACCTGGTGCTGGTTGAGCCCCTGCTGCGGGTCGGCGCTCACCCGGGGGACCTCCCGCCGGGGGCGGGGAGCCGGGGCCGGAGCCGGTGCTTTGCGTGCCTGTTTGCCTTTCATGCTTCCGCCTCTGTCTTCTTTCGAATGATATGATTTGATGGATATTATAGTAGATTCCGCTGTATGGGACAAGGGAGTGACAGAAAAATTTACCGTTTTTTCATACCTGTCGGTTTTCCCGGTCTACCGCCCGGCCTTTCCCGCTATACTGGAGAGAAAGGAGGCCGCGCCCATGCCATCCAAACCGGACAAATCCCAGACCGCCGTCCGCCTGGCCCTGTGCGGGGCGGCGGCGGCCGGACTCTACGCCGCGGCGTGCCGGCTGCCCCCGCTGGAGCCCTACCGCCCCTGGCTGGAGGAGCACAAGATGGAGGCCATCGCCCTGGCTGCCGCCGCCTTGTTTCTCCTGTCCCTGGCGGTGCTCCCGCCGGAGGAGGGGGAGCATCCGCCCGAGCCGGACGGCGGAGCCTGCGACGGCTATGAACGAACGGAGGACCTGCTGTAAAGCGGGTCCTCCGTTTTGCTTACTGAAAGCGGGGCAGCAGCGCCGCGCCGATGAGGCCGGCGTCATTGCCCAGCACCGCCCGCACCAGCCGGGTGCGGCGGACGTCGTTGCGGGCGTAGTCCTCCCGGTCGAGGATGGCGCGCACCGGAGCCAGCAGGGTCTCCCCCTGGGCGGAGGGACCGCCGCCGATGCACAGCACCTCCGGCTGGAAGATGTTTACCAGGCTGGCCACCCCGCAGCCCAGATAGTCCACGTACTCGCCGATGACCGCGCCCGCGGCGGCATCCCCCCGGGCGGCAGCGTCAAAGGGGGTGCGCCCGTTCACCCCGTCCAGGCCGCCGGAGAGCTGCCACAGCAGGGAGTCCGGGTGCTCCTGCATCGCCTGCCGGGTGCGCTTGATGAGGGCGGTAGCGGAGCAGTAGGCCTCAAAGCAGCCCTTCCGCCCGCAGGTGCAGGGCCGGCCATTGTGCTCAATGACAAAGTGGCCCACCTCCAGCCCAGCGTGGTTAAAGCCGGTGTAGAGCCGGCCGTCCAGCACGGCGCCGCCTCCCACCCCGGTGCCCAGGGTGATGGCCACCATGGACTGACTGCCCTTGCCCGCCCCGGCGGCATACTCCCCCAGGGCGGCGGCGTTGGCGTCGTTTTCCAGCCAGACCGGTTTGTTCAGCCGCCGGGCCATCAGTTCCGACAGGGGCACGTTGCGGAAGTCCAGGTTGGACCAGTAGCGCACCAGCCCCGCCGCCGGGTCCACCGTCCCGGGGGAGCCGATGCCCACGCTCTCCACCTCGGCCAGCTCCACCCCGGCGGCCTGGGCGGCGGCCCGGGAGGCCGCGGCCATCTGGTCGGCCACCTGCTCGGCCGGCACGCCTCTGGGGGTGGGCAGACTGGCCTTGCCCAGGATGGTCCCCGCTTCCTCCACGATGGCGGCCGCCACGTTGGTGCCGCCCAGATCGATGCCCAAATACCTCATCGTTCCGGCCTCCCTGTGCCAAATTTCTTTCTCATTATACCGCACGGGAGTCCGTCAGGCAAGCGCTCCGCCGCCTCAGGCGGCGGGTACGCTGCGGGCCCGCTTAGGGAGGGGTCCGGTCCGCTCCCGCCGCCCCAGCCGGAGGTGGACCGCCAGCGTCATTCCTCCGCTGATCAGCAGGAAGCTGTAAAAGCTGATCCCCCGGGAGACCAGCACCGCCGGGGTGACCAGTCCCGCGCCGAAGAAGAGCTTCATGGCGGTGACGAATCCCCCTTCGGAGGCGCCCACCGCCCCGGGCAGGGGCAGGCTGGCCACCGCCAGGGTGATCAGCGCCTGGGTGCCGATGATGTCCAGCGCTCCGCTGCCGGCGAGGCCGAACGCGTGGTACACCGCCAGGGGCACGGCAAACAGGGCGGTGAGCTGGAGCACCGTCAGCCCCAGCAGCACGGGCACCAGCCCCCGGTTGGCCCGCACACACTCCGCCCCGCGGCGGTACTCCTCCATCTGCTGTTCCAGCTTGGCCCGGGCGGCGGCCTCGTCCCGGACCAGGCGCAGCCGGACCAACAGTCCCAGCACGCCGCCGGTGAGCTTACGGGCCGCATTGGGCAGGAACATCAGGCAGAGCATTCCCGCCGTCAGCACGCCGTTGACCAGTCCGCCGAAGAGCAGCAGCAGGCCCAGTCCGCCCCCCAGGTTGCGCACCAGGTCAAAGCGCAGCACCGCTACCGCCAGGGCGTAGCCCACTACCACCACCTGGTAGCACACGGCGATGAGCATCATGTTCAGCGCGCCGTGGGCGGCGGGGATCTGGTCCCGGGACATGCAGTACACCTGGGCCGGCTGTCCGCCGGTGGCGGATGGAGTGATGGAGCTGACATAAAAGCCCACAAAGGAATAACTCAGGCAGCGCCGGTAGGAGGTCTTGTGCCCCAGCCGCCCCAGGATGAGGCGGGAACACATGGCCTCGCACCCCACAAAGGCCAGCATCAGCCCCAGCCCCAGCAGCAGCCAGGCCGGGTTGAGCCGGCGCAGGATGCCGGCCAGCTTGGCAAAAGGCTGGTCCCGCAGCAGCAGAAAGCCGGTCAGCGCCATCAGGCCTACGATGAGGGCCATGCCGGCCAGGTTCTTTTTCCGGTCCATCAGGCGCACACTCCTTTCTCTGCCTCCAGCCCCGCCAGAATGCGGTTGAGGCTCTCCTCCTCCAGCTGGGCCTTCATGGCCCGCATATGCCCCGCCATCTCTTCCAGGGCCGCGTCGTCGTAGATGAGCGAACGGATGGCCTGCAGGCACTCCTCCGGCTCCTTGGGAGCCACCCGGCCCAGGCCCCGGCGCACCAGGAAGCGGGCGTTGTTCTTCTCCTGCTCCAGGAAGGGCTCCCAGGCCAGCATGGGCAGCTCGGAGAAGATGGTCTCAAACAGGGTGATGCCGCCGGGCTTGGTGAGCACCAGGTCGGAGGCGGCCATATAGTCGTAGACCCGGTCGGTAAAACCCAGCACCTCGATGTTCTGGTACCGGCCTGCCAGGCGGTCATAGAGCTTCTGGTTGCGGCCGGTGATGATGGTGGTACGCACCCCCGGCAGGGCGTCCAGCGCCTCGTAGAAGGCGTCCTTCCGGGGCAGCAGGCCCAGCCCGCCCCCCATGATGAGCAGCCGCCGCTCCCGCCCGGGGCGGCGCTGGATGGGCCGCTTGAATTCCGAGCGGACGGGGATGCCGGTGACGCAGATGATATCCCGGTCCACCCCCTTGGCCGCCAGACGGCTGCGGATGTCCCCCGAGCCCACCAGATAGCAGTCGGTGTACTTGTGGATCCACTCGGAGTGGCTGGACAGGTCGGTCACGCAGGTGATGAGGGGCAGGGCGCTGCCCGTCTCCCCCTTCCAGCGGGACACCATCCGGGCACAGAGCGGATGGGTGGCGATAACCGCGTCGGGCCGCTTTTCGGCCACCAGGGCCTCCAGTTTGTCCAGAAACAGGTCCTCAAACAGGGGCCGGTCGTCGGCGGGCAGGTCCTGGGTCAGCTTGTAGTAGAGATTGAACAGCCCGCTGCCCCGGGTGACCAGCAGGTTGAAGCATTTGTACATGGCCTCGGAGGCGTTGGGCATGGCCTCAGCCACCAGATCCAGCACCTCCACCTCGGCGCCAGGGAACGCCCGCAGCAGCTGCTGGCGCAGAGACTGCGACGCGGACCAGTGGCCCATGCCGAATTTTCCCGTCAGAATCAGAATACGCACGGTTGTTCCCTCCTTTACACGCTCAGTATAAAAGAGGATTCTTTAGAAAACCTCGCCGTATTTCTTAAAAAGTAATTAAGATATTTTAACAATATCTTCCGGCAGCGGACCGGGCGCCCGGGTGCACAGGGCGGCCCGCCAACCGTCCCCCGCATAGGCCCGGAAGGCAAGCCCTTCCCACACGCCCTCCTCCCCCGGCCGGAGCAGGGGGACCGAGATGGTCCGGGGGGCCTGCCGCAGACCGGTGCCCAGGCACTTCACTTTGGCCTCTTTCAGAGTCCAGAGCGTATAAAAGCCACCCCAATCTCCTCCCAGTTGTTGAAACCAGGCCCGTTCCGCCGGAGAAAATACAAAGTTTTCCAGTCCTGCCCGTCGGGGACGCACCCGCTCCAGGTCCACCCCCAGGGGGGCCGCCCCCACGCCGCACAGGGCCAGTCCCCCGCTGTGGCTGAGGTTGAAGCAGAGATCCGGCCGATCCGGAAAAAAGGGTTTTCCGTTTTCGTCCCGCGCCAGGCTGGGCCGCTCCGCCAGGCCGTACTCCCGCTCCAGGAGCGTCCCCAAGAGGGCGTGGGCGTCCCCTTCGGCCATCCAAAGCACCATCCGGGCCACCTCCTTTTCCTCCATTATATCCAAAAGGGGACGGACGGTCAAAGACCGTCCGTCCCCTTTGCCGTTCACGGCGCTTCAAAGGTACCCAGGAAGAGGGGGATGCCCCGCTCCAAATCCACGATGCCGTAAAGGAAGGGCCGCTGGAAGCTCACCACCTGCACGGAGGAGGCCCCGGCCCCCGGGGCCGCTATGGTAAAGGCATAGGCCTTGGTGCCCTGCTCATCTACCTGGATGCCCGCGCCGTGCTCCACGGCGCTGAGGTAGAGGGGCGCGCCGTCCGGGCCGGTCCCCATGGCGGACAGATCGGCCAGGCCGGGATCAAAGGCGTCGGTCAGGCCCATGGCCTTCAGCGGCTCCACCAGGGAGCGCTTCCACATGGCCTCGAATTTGGGCAGCCGGAGGACCAGATACCGCTCCTCCGCCCCGTCCATCAGCTCCGACAGGGCGGCGCTGTCCAGCTCCTCCAGCCAGTCCCCCAGTCCGGTCCCCTCCGGGGGCAGGAGCGCCAGGAAGGCCAGCCGGCTGTCCTTGTAGGGCAGGAGGACCCCCTCGGCCCCGCCCCCGCTCAGGTAGCGCTCCGTCCTGCCGCCGCTGTTCATCATAGCTACCGCAGCCTCGGAGCCGTCAGCCGGATGGAAGGGGTAGTCCTGCTCGGTCTGCTCGGGCCGGAATGTCTCGGCCCACTCTCCCTCGAAATAGAGGGCGTTGACGATGGCCAGCATGGTCTCGGGCTTAAGCGCGGCGACGGCGTCTTTGATGTGCCCGCCGGTGTGCTTCTCGATCCAGGCGTTGATGTCCCGCCGGGTGGCGTCACCGGTGAAGTCGGCGGCAAAGACCTCCGCGCCGTAGGTATCGGCGCACCGGCCCACGAAGGGATCTTCCACCTGCGCCCGCCCGTCCAGCCAGAGGCTGCCGGCCATGTCCAGCTCGTCCTCATAGTCGGCCAGCAGGGAGGCGGCGTTGGCGTTGAGGGCGTCCAGCTCCCCGCCCAGCAGGTCCTCGAACTGGCTCAGGGTCTCCCCCGCCGCCCCGTTGGCGGTCATGGACAGGCACAGCAGAACGGACAGGGGTGAGAGGAAGGTGTTTTCTCCCTCCTGCCGGGTCTGGCGGAGCAGCTCCAGGCCGAAATCCCCCAGGGCGGCGTCCAGGGCGGCGTCCGCTCGGGCCTCCACCGGCGGGACGGACTGGGCCGGCTCCAGGGCGGCGGGACCGGCGGCGCAGCCCGTCAGCAGCAGCAGGGTCAGGATCAGCGGCAAAATACGTCCTTTCATTTCCATCCCCTCCCGGATTCTGATTTGCTTTTTGGACGGCTTTGGAGGTAAAATGTTCCCGTGTACTTTCTTAAACGCTTCTTAAGACTTTTCCCCGACTGCTCTTAATGCTTTTCTGATATTTTACTATCATTCCATGAGGTGATTTCTATGAATACCATTCTCATCTGTGACGACGACAAGGATATCGTCTCGGCCCTGGACATCTATCTCACCAGCGAGGGCTATGCCACTATCAAGGCCTACAACGGCCTGGAGTGCCTGGAGCTGGCCGCCAGCCAGCCGGTGGACCTCATCCTGCTGGATGTGATGATGCCCGGGCTGGACGGCATCCGCACCACCGCCAAGCTGCGGGAGAGCTGCAATGTACCCATCATCCTGCTCACCGCCAAAAGCGAGGACAGCGACAAGATCCTGGGTCTGAACATCGGTGCGGACGACTACATCACCAAGCCCTTCAACCCCATCGAGGTGGTGGCCCGGGTCAAAAGCCAGCTGCGGCGCTATACCAGCCTCGGCGGCAAGAACGGCGGCGGGACGGACACGCATTCTCTGCTTACCAACGGCGGGGTGGCGCTGGATGACGGGGCAAAATCGGTGACGGTGGACGGGGAGCCGGTGAGCCTGACTCCGCTGGAATACAACATCCTGCTGCTGCTCATGAAGCATCCGGGCCGGGTCTTTTCCACCAGTCAGATCTATGAGTTGGTGTGGAACGACCCCTCTCTCGGCTCAGAGAACACGGTGGCCGTCCACATCCGGCACCTGCGGGAAAAACTGGAGATCGACCCGGCCAATCCCCGCTACATCAAGGTGGTCTGGGGGCTGGGGTACAAGATGGAAAAGCTCTGAGCACCAAGGAGATGTGATCTGATGAAACAACTGCGCACCTGCCTGGCCGCCAAACTGGTCGCCGTGCTGCTGGTGCTGGCGGCGGGGGTCGGCGGGTTCTGGTCCACAGTGTTCATCCTCTATCAGTGGGACACTCTGTGGCTGGGCACCAACTACTATACCAGCAACGACTACTACCAGGATGTATCCAACCGCGCCGTCCAGGTAAGGGAGTTGGCCCGGCTGCTCCAATACCGGGAGTGGCAGGACACCCTGCCCTACCTGGACCAGCGCCGGCTGGACATGCTGGTGGAGGCGCTGGACGCGGAGCAGACCAACTTCCGCTTTGCTATCCGGCGCAACGACACCGGCACGCTCATCTACACCAACGTGGAGGGGACCGCCCCTCTGGAGGAGTGCGTCCACGCGGTGGAACAGGACACCGTCATTCCCGCCCTGAATGCCGACGCCTCCGGCCGGGACTATTTCGTCTGGAACGGCGAGAAGGATTATTACCTGCTCTACGTGGTGCTGGAGGACGAGACCGAGCAGCTCATCACCCCTGACGACGCCGCTCTGGCCGCTCAATACGGCTACACCTTCAACGGTTATAACTGGAACTATGATCAGACCAGGGACAGTCGGATCACCCAATCCGAGCTGGTGCTGGAATACGGCGTCACCGATCCGCTCACCGTCCACGATGAATTCTGGGACAGCTATCTGGACTACCAGCAGTACGCCCGGTATCTGCCCACTCTGGCGATCATGGCGCTGGTGCTGGACATACTGACCGTTGGGGGACTGGTCTTTCTTCTGCGGGCTGTGGGCTGGCAGAAGGGGCAGCCGCGCCCGGTGCGGGGCTGGCTGGAACACATCCCCCTGGATGTGCTGCTGTTTGGGGCCTTTTGGGCCATCATCCTGCTGCTCAACGCCGGCGACTCCATTGCCTACGGTATGAATGTCACATCGCTGACCAGTGACCTGCTGGGCGGCATGTGCTGCATCAGCCTGGCCATCGGCGGCTGTGTCCTCATTCTCTCCGTCACCCTGGCCACCCGGATCAAAACGGGTACGGTTTGGACCAACAATCTCTCCTATCTGATCCTGCGCACCCTGTTCCGGGGCTTCCGGGCCGCTGCGCTGAGCCTTCCCATCACCGGTCGGGTGATCGTGCTGTTTCTGCTCTACCTGGTGGGCTGCCTTCTGTCCACCTACAGCATCCTGCTCACCCTGCTCTACCAGGGCTTTGTGCTGTGGTGCCTGTGCCGGTGGACCCTCCAGTGGGACCGCCTGCGCCGGGGCACTGCCCGGATCGTGGGGGGCAACCCCGACTTCAAGATCGACACCCACCATATGTACCACGATCTGGCCCGGCATGCCGGACAGCTCAACGACCTGGGCACCGCGATCAGCACCGCCGTGGAACAGCGCATCCAGAGCGAGCGGTTCAAGGCCGAGCTCATCACCAATGTCTCCCACGACCTCAAGACCCCCCTCACCTCCATCATCAACTATGTGGACCTGCTGAAAAAACAGGAGATCCAGAACCCCAAAGCGCTGGAATACCTGGACGTGCTGGAGCGGAAGAGCCAGCGGCTGAAGAAGCTGACGGAAGACCTGGTGGAGGCCTCCAAGGCCTCCACCGGCACCCTGCCCGTCCACCTGGAACGGCTGGGCATGGTGCAGCTGCTCCAGCAGGCCCTGGGCGAGTTTGAGGAAAAGTTTATCGCCAGCGGCCTGACCCTGGTCCCCTCCTTTCCGGAGGAGGAGGCCTACATCATGGCCGACGGGCGGCACCTGTGGCGGGTGCTGGACAACCTGCTGTCCAACTGCAACAAGTACGCCCTGGAGGGTACCCGGATCTACCTTGACATATACCGGGAGGCGGGCCAGGTCTTTCTGTCGGTCAAAAACATCTCCCGCCAGCCTCTGAACATCCCGGCTCAGCGGCTGATGGAGCGCTTTGTCCGTGGGGAGGAGTCCCGCAGCACCGAGGGTTCCGGTCTGGGGCTGTCCATTGCCCGCAGCCTGACCGAGCTGCAGGGGGGCGAGTTCCGCCTGGACATCGACGGAGACCTGTTCAAGGCCACCCTTTCCTTCTCCGAGGTTTTGGAGGGCCAGCCCCGTTTCCAGCTGTCCGATCAGAAGGCATAAAAAACGCCCCCGGCGGTACCAACGTACCGCCGGGGGCGTTTGATCGTATTCAGTCCAAAAACTGGATCCCGGCGCCGATGACGCCGTCACCGATATAGACGCTGAGGGTGGCGTCCATGGTTCCTTCCCAGCAGTGTTCATAGTCAGGGAAGCGTTCCTTGACCCGGCGGGCGAACTGCTCCATTTCCTCCGGCGCGCCGCCGTTGGCCACACCCAGATTATAGCGCCGCCCCGGCTGGAACCTGGCCTGCATCAGCTCCAGGATCTTGTCCTGTACCTGCCGGCGGCCCCGGACCTTGGCCACGCTCTGCAGCTGTCCGTCGGAGGCAAAGGAGATCACAGGCTTGATGGACAGCAGCGTGCCCGCCATGGCGGTCACCTTGCCGATCCGCCCGCCCTTGTAGAGGTATTCCAGCGTATCCACCGAGAAGAACGGATAGGTGTTGGCCATGAGGTGCGGGGCCCGCTCGTCCACCAACTGCCGCCAGGTCAGGCCGGCCTGGATCTCCTCCCACAGCTGCAGCACCGTGATACCCATTCCCAGCGAACCGCTGCGGGAGTCAAACACGGCGATCTCCAGGTCCTCCCTCTGCTCGGCCTGGAGACGGACCATGTTGTACGTCCCGGACAGGCCGGAGGAGAGCATCACAGCCGCAACTTTTTCATACCCGTCGGCCCGGATCTGGTCCAGGGTATCGCTGACCACGCCGCCCTCGGGCAGCGAGGTGCGGGGCAGCTCGCCGCCGCGCAGACGGCGATACACATCCTCGGCAAAAATATCCACCCCGTCGGAATACTCCCCGTCGGCACAGCTGATCTTCAGCGGCACCACATAAATGGGCTTTCCCTGCCGCATTTCCGCAGGCAGGTCGGCGGTGGAATCGGTGAGCAGCGCGATCTTTTCAGGGTTTGACAAGGCTATCATCCTACTCTATAATTAGTCACATAACATTGTTATGCCATCATTATAGCGGCTGTACGCCGCAGATGTCAAGGGGAAGAAGGAATCCAGATGGATTATCGTCAGCGCCGGAAGCAGCAGGCCCAACAAACCGAACAGGCCATCCTCCAGGCCGCCCTGGACCTGTCCCGGGAGCACAGCTTTGACCGGGTCTCCGTCCGGGATATCTGTCAGCGGGCCGGCATCACCACCGGGGCCTTTTACCACCATTTTCATTCCAAGGAGGACCTGCTCTCCCGGGGCTTCTCCCCGCTGGACCACTACATGGAACAGGCGCTGGCCGGTCATGAGGAGGACACGCCTCCCCAGCGGCTGTGGCGCATCCTGTCCACCTACGCCGCTTTTCTGGAGGAACAGGGCTGGGAGCTGGTGGCCCGCTACTACCAGCGGCGGCTCAACGCCCCGGACGACTCCTCCAGCATGGACCCCACCCGCTATACCCTGCGCTCCATGCTGGAGTGTCTGCGCCAGGCCGAGGAGCAGGGGCTGCTGCTGCCGGGCTGGTCCACCGAGTGGACGGCGGATTTCTTCTTCCGCCACTTCCGGGGCGTGGTCATCGACTGGGTCCTCCATCGGGGCAGCTATCCGCTGCTGCCCCGTCTGGAGCAGGACTATACGCTCTTCCGCCAGATCTTCCAGAGCCGGTGATCCCGCCGGGACAGGCAAGTTTTCCCTCCTGAACGCATACCCATTTCAGGACGGAGGTGAAGTCCATGTCCCGGCTGTTATCCAAAGAGCGGGTACGCGATCTGTTTCTCTGCCTGGCCCTGCTGTGCGCCACCCTGGCCCTGCTGCTCTATCCCCAGCCCGCCATGGAGGCGGCCAAGAGCGGCCTGAAACTGTGCTACAATGTCATCATTCCCGCCCTGTTCCCCTTTTTTGTGCTCTCTTCACTGGTGGTGGAACTGGGGCTGGCCGGATACCTGGGCCGGCTGCTGGAAGGGGTGATGCGCCCCCTGTTCGGGGTAAACGGCGCCTGTGCCTCGGCCTTTGCCCTGGGGTTCATCGGCGGGTATCCCGTGGGGGCCAAGACGGCCATCAGCCTGTATGAAAACGGCATGTGTACCCGTACCGAGGCCGAGCGGCTGCTGGCCTTCTGCAACAACTCCGGCCCGGCCTTTATCCTGGGCGTGGTGGGGGCGGGCGTCTTTGCCAGCAGCCGGGTGGGGGTGCTGCTCTATCTGGCTCACGCCGCCGCGTCGGTGTGCATCGGCCTGTTGTTTCGCTTTTATGGTTCCGGCTCCGGCTCCGGCAGGCAGGAGCACGCCCCTCGTCCCCACTTTCAGGCCCAGCGCTTTACCGTCGCCTTTACCGGCTCTATCAAGCAGTCCTTTCTCTCCACGCTCAACATCTGTGCCTTTGTGGTGTTTTTTACCGTAGTCATCCAGCTGCTCATCCGCTCGGGCTGTCTGCCCGCCCTGGCCGGCGCGCTGGGAACCCTGCTGGCCCCCTTCGGCCTGACCCCGGAATGGGCCCAGCGCCTGCTCACCGGCATACTGGAGATCTCCTCCGGCGTATGGACCCTGTCGGGAGACGGCTCCCTCCCCGGCCGGCTGACCATGGCGGCTTTCCTGCTGGGCTGGGCGGGCCTTTCGGTCCACTGTCAGGTGCTCTCCTTCATCGGCGGCAGCGGTCTGTCCGTGGGGACCTATCTGGTGGGCAAGCTGCTCCATGGCGGCCTGTCCGCCCTGTTCATCGCCGTGTTGGTACGTCTTATCCCCCTGGAGGCCCCGGTATCTGACTACCTGGCCGATCAGGTGGCCGGTATCGCCGGGGTGGACTTCAGCCGGGCCCTTACCCTCTCGCTGGTGTCGGCCTGGGTGGTCTTTCTCTTCTACCTGTTGGTGGCCGTAGTGGCGGCCGGAAAAAAGCTTGGCAAGCACCGCAACTATATGCTATAATAAAATGTCTGAAAAGAGGGAGGGAAGCGGCATGCTTTTTCAAAAGGATATCGAGCCCCGCTGCGCCTATTGTGAGCGCGGCACGCAGTTGGATGAGGATAAGATCCTCTGCTCCAAAAAAGGGGTCGTTTCCCCCGGCAGCAGCTGCCGGTCCTTCCGCTACGACCCTCTCAAGCGGGTCCCCCCTCCCCCGGTGGTGCCGGACTTCAGCCGCCTCAAGGATGAGGATTTCACTCTGTAAATGCGGCAAGGGCGGGCGCAGATGCGCCCGCCCTTCTTCTGTGCGTTTCCCCTCAGCCAAACAGCACCCGCACCGCCCAGGCCGCCGCCACAAAGCCTGCCAGGTCGGCACACAGGGCGGCGGGGACGGCGTACCGGGTGCGGACGATGCCCGCAGCTCCGAAGTAGACGGCAATGGTATAAAACGTCGTCTCGGTGGACCCCAGCATAACGGCAGCCGTACGGCCAATGAGGGAGTCCGGACCGTAGGTGGCAATGAGCTCGGCCCCCACTCCCAGCGCGGCGGAGCCGCTGACCGGCCGTACCAGCATGAGTCCCACTGTCTCCGGCGGGATGCCCAGGGCGGTCAATACCGGGCGGAGGACATCGGCGGCCAGCTCCAGCGCGCCGGAGGCGCGCAGCATGTACACCGCCGTGAGCAGCCCCACCAGGGCGGGGGCGATGCGCGCCAGCACCCCCAGTCCCTCCCCCGCTCCCTGGACCAGCGCGTCGTATACATCCACCCGGCGGGCCAATCCGTACAGGGCCACCCCGGCGATGATCATTGGGACCAGCATGGTAAAAAACAAATCCATCCTCAATCCCTCCAGAGCCGGGCAAAGCACTTGGCCGCCACGATTCCGGCCGTCACCGATAGCGCGGAGGCCAGCCATACTGCGGGCAGGATGTCAAAGGGGGCGGTACTGCCTGCGGCCATACGCACACTGGCCACAGTGGTGGGGATGAGCTGAATGGAGGCGGTGTTGCACACCACCAGCAGGCACAGCGCGTCGGAGGCGGTGCCCGGAGTCCGCCGGCTCATCTGCCGTGCGGCCTGGATGCCCAGCGGGGTCGCCGCGTTGCCCAGCCCCAGCAGATTGGCCGACACATTGGCCGCGATGCTGTCCATCACCGCCCGGTCCCGGGCAAACTCCGGGTACAGCCGCTTGAGTACCGGCCGCAGCAGGCGGGTGAGGGCCTGAGACAGGCCGGAGCGCTTCATGACCTCCATGACCCCCATCCACAGGCAGAGCACCCCCGCCATGGACAGACACAGTTCCACTGCCGCCGCCGCTCCCTCCATGGCCGCCGCCGCCACCGCCGGCCCATTTCCCGTGGCCAAGCCGCACAGCAGCGCAGCCACCACCATTCCCGTCCAGATCAGCGCCATCGCCATCCGGCTCACCTCCTCTGTTTTCCTCTCACCTTATGCCACCGGGGCGGAAAACATGTCTCAGCCCGCCAAACGCGCTTTTTACGGGATGTGAAAGACTCTTTTAACCTTTTCTTAAATTTCCAGATTTCGATTGACATTGCAATACATCATGTTATAATAATGTCAGTTTATAGTTGATAGTGGAAAAAAATAGAAAAGCGTAGAGAAAGGAAGTACTTGATATGAAGTCAACCGGAATCGTTCGGAAAGTCGATGAGCTTGGACGAATCGTGCTCCCGATCGAACTACGTCGTACACTGGACATCGCGGAGAAAGACTCCCTGGAAATCTATGTGGACGGCCCCTCTATTGTACTGAAAAAGTACCAGCCCGCCTGCATTTTCTGCGATGACGCCAGAGATGTGATCAATTTCCGCGGCAAGAATGTATGTCCCAACTGCATCCGGGAGTTGCAGGGAAAATAAATTCATTTTTATCGCAGGCTAAACCCCCCATTGCCCTTCCAAGAAGGGCAATGGGGGGTTTTTTTCATGTAACGGTGATTTCATAAATATACAATTTGTAATATTTGGTTTTCAATTTTTTCCCAAAATAGGATATTGATTTTTCACAGTCTGGACTTCATTTTAAGCTGTGGATCGTCTCAGCAGCCTTCTTTGCCCACTGCCAGGGCGTAAAGCTCATTTTTGGGCAGCCCGGTCTCCTTCACGGTCTGCTTCACCGCGTCCCGGAGGGAGTGGCCAGTCTCCCGCAGCTCCTCCACCCGGGCCAAGCCCTGCTCCAGGGTGATCTCCTGTTCCTCCGGCTCAGGGGCGCCCTCCACCACCAGTACGAACTCGCCCCGGGGTGGATTCTCGGCGTACCACTCCACCGCCTGGCCCAGGGTGGTGCGGCGCACCTCCTCGTGGAGCTTGGTCAGCTCCCGGCACAGGGCGATCCGCCGGTCGGGGCCAAAGGCGGCGGCCAGATCCTCCAGGGTGGCGCAGAGCTTGTGGGGGGCCTCATAGAAGAGCATGGTCCGCCGCTCCCCCGCCAGGGACTCCAGGTGGGCGCGGCGGTTTTTCTTGTTCATGGCCAGAAAGCCCTCAAAGGTAAACCGTCCCGTGGGCAGGCCGGACACCGCCAGGGCGGTAATGAGGGCGCAGGGACCGGGGATGGCCACCACATCCACCCCATTCCGGGCGCACAGGGCCACCAGATCCTCCCCCGGGTCGGAGATAGCGGGGGTGCCCGCGTCGGTGACCAGGGCACAGCTCTCCCCCGCCAGCAGGCGGCCCAGCACCGCCTGCCCCCCCGCCTCGGTGTTGTGGCGGTAGTAGGAGATCAGGGGCTTTTTCAGCTCCAGGTGGTTGAGCAGCTTCAGGGTCACCCGGGTGTCCTCGGCGGCGATGAAGTCCACCTCCGCCAGGGTATCCGCCATCCGCTGGGAAATGTCCCCCAAATTGCCGATGGGGGTGGGTACCAGATATAAGGTTCCGGCCATGTCAATTCCTCCGGTCAATAAAGTGTACGGGCAGCACCTGTAACCCCGGCCTGCCCTGCCGCACCCCCTCCGCCAGCACGGCAGAGGGCGGCGTGTCCAAACTGTGCTGCACCAGCTGGAGCCGCTTGGGCTCGATCCCGGCGGCCCGCATCCCGGCAAAGACCTCCGCCAGCCGCTCCGGCCGGTGGACCAGGGCGAACCGTCCTCCGTTTTTCAGCAGCCGCCCGGCAGCGGCGCACCAGTCGTGCAATCGGGCCTCCTCCGTCCGGGCGGGCCCGCCGGGGGCGCCGCTGCCCGCCTTGAAGTAGGGCGGGTTGCACACCACCAGGGAAGCCGTCCCGGCGGGGAGCATCAGCTCCCGGATATCCCCGGTGAAAATGGTTCCGTCCAGGCCGTTTTCCGCCAAATTCGCCCGGGCCAAGGCGCTGTCCGCGGAAGAGCGCTCCACCCCGGCAAGCGTCAGTTCCGCTTCCCGCCCGGCCAGCAGCAGCAGCAACGCTCCCGCCCCGCAGCCCAGGTCCCACACCCGGTCCCCTCTGCGCACCGTGGCAAAGGCCCCCAGCAGCAGGCTGTCCTGCCCCAGGGGAAAGCAGCTGTCCGATTGGCGGTAGACGTAGGGCCCCAGCTGTTCCGGGGCCCTCATCCCATGTCCTCCAGCAGGCGGCGGGTGATGCGCCCGGTGAGGCCCCAGATGGGGTGCCCCGGCCAGTCATACACCGGCACCGTGACCTTGCCCCCCCGCCAGCGATAGCCCTGGGGAAAGCCGATGCGCTCATAGGGAAAGTCCTCCCCCACCTGGGGGAGCAGGTCGTAGGTGTACACCGCCGGCGGGTGCTCCAGCAGCCAGTCCACCGGCACGGTGAAGGTCTCCTTCACCTCCGCCGGGCTGGGGACGATGGGGGCCCCGGGGTCCACAACGCCCAGAATGGGGTGCAGCACGAAGCCGCCCTGGTGGGTCACCAGGTCCAGTTCGGCCACCACCTCCACCGCCTGGGGTGGAATGGCCAGCTCTTCCCAGGTCTCCCGCAGGGCGCAGTCCACGGGGGTCTCTCCCGCCTCCATCTTTCCGCCGGGGAAGCACACCTCCCCCGGCTGGCGGCCCAGCTGCTCCGAGCGCACCTCATAGAGCAGGCTCAGCCCCTCCGTCCGCTCCACCAGGGGCACCAGCACCGCATATCTGGCCCTGATATCCTGTATCTCAGGCACATGGCCCGTCCACCGGCTGCGGAAATCCGCAAGCTCCGCCTGTTTCCCCATGGGACGCCTCCTTCTGCCGTGCTCTACGACTCCGGCCGCACAAAATGGGCCAGCGGGTCCGGCCGGGTCCAGAGGACCACCGTTCCCGCCGCCCGGCTCTTCTTCACATCGATGAGCCGCTGGTTGGCGCTGCCCCGGAACAGGGCCTCGTAGGACTTCTCCGCCAGCCGGAAGGGCCCGTCCACCAGCACGTCGGTCTGCTCCAGCAGCTCCAGCGCCCCGGGCAGGTCCCCCTCCAGCAGTCTTTCATAAGTATACCCCGTATAGGTCCACACGTTCAAGCCCTTTTCATGGGCCAGACGGGCCAGCGCGGCGCACTCCTCCGCCTGGCAGAAGGGCTCTCCGCCGGAGAGGGTGAGGCCGTCGGTGAGTGGATTGCTCCCCATCGTCTCCGCCAGCTCCTCCACACCCACCGCCCGGCCCCCGGCGGGATCGTGGGTGTCCGGGTTGTGGCAGCCGGGGCAGTGGTGGGGACAGCCCTGGGTAAACACGGTGAAACGCAGACCGGGGCCGTCCACAATGGAGTCGGACACCGTATTGGCGATACGCATCATAACACTTATCCTCCTTCTTCTCCAAAGCGCACAGATAGGGGCCGCTGTCCACAGCGGCCCCTATCTGCGTTCCCGTCGGTCAGTCTACCGTTCCAACATAGACCACCGTTTGATTTGCCATGTGCAGCAGCCCGTTCTCCGCATACCGGTCGAACAGCCCGGACAGCGCCCGCAGGTATTCCGGATACCGGGCATCGCCCGGCCGCAGGGAGTAGGAGCCGGACAGGCTGCGGCGGAGAAAGCCGTCCTTTTCATAGCAAAGGGGATGTTCAAATTCCCGGTAGGCATACCCATGCCCAAACAACTGCCGGATCCGGGCGTCGTCCTTCTGAATGCCGCCCCCAAAGCCCCGGAAGGCTGGGCAGTACTCCGAGAAGATCCGGAAGCTGTCCCGGTTCACCGGGTCGGATGGGTCCCGGATGTTCCAGATCAGGAAAACCGGCCCGTTTCCCCGCAGGATCCGCCTGCACTCCCGCCGGAACCGGAGCGGGTCGAACCAGTGGAAGGCCTGAGCTGCCGTTACGCAGTCTACCGACTCCGCCTCCAGCGTGGTCGCCTCCGCCGTCCCGTTTATCACCCGGCACCTGGGGCAGGCGCTCAGTGCCCGGGCGGCGGCACCGCGCATGTCGGCGTTGGGCTCCACACAGTATACAAAGCTGCCCCGGTCCAGCAGCTGTCCGGTCAGCTTACCGGTCCCGGCGCCCACATCGGCGATCACCGACGCCGCCGAAAGACCGTACTCCCCATACAGCGCGTCCAGCAGGCCCCGGGCATAGGTCGGACGACCGGCGGCATACACCCCGGCCAGGCCCTCAAAGCGCTGTGTGTGATCCATAAAGCACCGCCCTTTTTCTCCGGTGTTACCGGTCGTCCACCACCTGGAAGATGTAGAACTTCAGGTAGAGGGACTGGTCGGCCCCCCACAGCACCGGGTGGTCGGGGGACTGGGTGCGGTACTCCACCTGCCGCAGGCGGCGGTGGGCGTCCCGGGCGGCCTCCCCGATGGTTTTCGTAAACAGCTCCGGGGTCATGAAGTGGGAGCAGGAACAGGTGGCCAGATAGCCGCCGTTTTTCACCAGCTTGAGGCCCCGCAGGTTGATCTCCCGGTAGCCGGTGACCGCCTTCTTCACCGAGGCGCGGGACTTGGTGAAGGCCGGCGGGTCCAGGATCACCAGGTCGAACTGCTCGCCTTTCTTCTCCAGCTCGGGCAGCAGCTCGAACACGTCATGGCATTCGAACCGCACCCGGTCGCTCATGCCGTTCAATTCGGCATTGCGGGTGGCCTGATCCACCCCCAGCTGGGAGGCGTCCACCCCCAGCACCTCCCGGGCGCCGCCCTTGGCGGCGTTGAGGGCGAAGGCCCCGGTGTGGGTGAAGCAGTCCAGCACCCGGCCGCCTTTGGCCAGGGGCTGGATGGCCAGGCGGTTGTACTTCTGGTCCAGGAAGAAGCCGGTCTTCTGTCCCTCGGCCACGTCCACCTGGTAGCGGACCCCGTTCTCCACGATCTCCACCACCGGGTCGAAGGGCTCGGACAAAAAGCCCTTCACCCGCTCCATACCCTCTTTGAGGCGCACCTTGGCGTCGCTGCGCTCGTAGATGCCCCGGATGGAAATGCCGTCCTCGGCCAGAACATCCACCAGCAGCTTCAAAATGGTGGATTTCAGCTTGTCGATGCCCAGGGCCAGGGACTCCACCACCAGCACGTCGGAAAATTTGTCCACCACCAGGCCGGGGAGAAAGTCGGCCTCCCCGAAGATCACCCGGCAGGAGGAGGTGTCCACCGTGTCCTTCCGGTACTGCCAGGCGGCCCGGACCCGGGCTTCCAGAAAGGCCTCGTCAATGACCGCGTCCGCCTTCCGGGACAGCACCCGCACCGCGATGGTGGAGGCCCGGTTCAGAAAGCCCACCCCCAGGGGGTAGCCGTTGTAGTCCTGGATGGCCACCACGTCCCCGTCGGCGGGGTCGCCCAAAATCTCCCCGATTTCATTGTCATAGATCCAGGGGCCGCCGGCCTTGAAGGCCCGGCCCTCCCCCCGCTTGAGGCGGATGCTCGGCTGTGTCATATCTCTCTTCCTCTCAGACCGAGTGCTTGACCCGGTCGTGCTCTTCGGCCCGCTTGGCGTTGTTGAAGCGGTCCAGGGTGCCCACCAGATAGCCGGTGATGCGGCGGATGCGCTCAAAGGGCACGCCGTCGGCCTCGGTGCGGCCGCAGCCGGGGCACTGGTCCCCGATGATGCCAGAGAAACCGCACACCGGGTCCCGGTCCACCGGGTGGTTCACGCTGCCGTAGCCGATGCCGCTCTCCTTCATGCAGCGGATGACCTTTTCAAAGGCCTCCAGATTGTCGGTGGGGTCGCCGTCCATCTCGATGTAGCTGATGTGCCCGGCGTTGGTGAGGGCGTGATAGGGTGCCTCGATCTTGATCTTGTCGTAGGCGGAGATGGGGAAGTACACCGGCACATGGAAGGAGTTGGTGTAGTACTCCCGGTCGGTGACCCCCTCGATAATGCCGTAGCGGACCTTGTCCAGCTTGACGAACCGGCCGGACAGTCCCTCCGCCGGTGTGGCCAGCAGGGAGAAGTTGAGGCCCCGCTTCTCGCTCTCCTCGTCCATGCGGGAGCGCATGTGGGAGATGATCTCCAGGCCCAGCACCCGGGCCTTCTCGCTCTCGCCGTGGTGGGCGCCGATGAGGGCCTTCAGGGTCTCGGCCAGGCCGATGAAGCCCACGGACAGGGTGCCGTGCTTGAGCACCTCCCGCACCTCGTCGTCCCAGCTGAGCTTGTCGCTGTCCAGCCACACCCCCTGGCCCATCAGGAAGGGGTAGTTGTACACGTGCTTGCGGCACTGGATCTCAAAGCGCTCCAGCAGCTGGTCCACGCACAGGTCCATCATCCGGTCCAGCCCCTCGAAGAAGGCGTCCAGATCTCCCCGGGCCTTGATGGCCAGCCGGGGCAGGTTGATGGTGGTAAAGCTCAGGTTGCCCCGGCCGTTGCAGATCTCCCGGCTGGGGTCGTATACGTTGCCGATGACCCGGGTGCGGCAGCCCATGTAGGCGATCTCGGTCTCGGGATGGCCGGGCTTATAGTATTGCAGGTTGAAGGGGGCGTCGATGAAGCTGAAGTTGGGGAACAGCCGCTTGGCCGAGCACCGGATGGCCAGCTGGAACAGGTCGTAGTTGGGCTCGCCGGGGTTGTAGTTGACCCCCTCCTTGACGCGGAAGATCTGGATGGGGAAAATGGGGGTCTCCCCGCCGCCCAGGCCGGCCTCGGTGGCCAGCATCACGTTTTTCATCACCAGCCGTCCCTCGGGGGAGGTATCCATGCCGTAGTTGATGGAGGAGAAGGGGGTCTGGGCCCCGGCCCGGGAGTGCATGGTGTTCAGGTTGTGGATGAGGGCCTCCATGGCCTGATAGGTGGCCCGGTCGGTCTCCTTCACCGCCCGCTGGTGGGCAAAGCGCTGGGCCTTGGCGATCTCCTCCTGCGTACCGAAAGCGGGCGCCATGGCCTCCCGTTCGGCGGCGGCGTAGTCGTCCCAGTCCTCCAGGGTGGGGACCAGTCCGGTCCGCTCCTTGATGCCGGCCATGATCCCCTTCAGCTCGCTCTCCGGGTCCTCCCGGTCCTCCAGCAGCATGAGGGCCCGGGCCAGGTTCTGCCGGTAGAGGCGCACAAAGGTCTTGCGCACGCCGTCGGCCATGCCGTAGTCGAAGTTGACCACGCTCTGGCCGCCGTGCTGGTCGTTCTGGTTGGACTGGATGGCGATGCAGCACAGCGCGGCATAGGAGGAGATGTCGTTGGGCTCCCGCAGAGTGCCGTGGCCGGTGGAGAAGCCCCCCTCAAAGAGCTTTTTGATGTCGATCTGGCAGCAGGTGGTGGTGAGGGTCAGAAAGTCCAGGTCGTGGATATGGATATCCCCCTCCCGGTGGGCCCGGGCGTGGTCGGGGTTGAGGACAAACATATCGTAAAACTGCTTGGCGCCCTCGGAGCCGAATTTCAGCATGGAGCCCATGGCGGTATCCCCGTCGATGTTGGCGTTCTCCCGCTTCAGATCGGACTCCTTGGCGGCGGAAAAGGTAATGTCCTCATAGGTCTTCATCAGCCGGGTGTTCATCTCCCGGGCACGGCTGCGCTCCTCCCGGTAGAGGATGTAGGCCTTGGCGGTCTGCACATAACCGTTGTCCATCAGCACCCGCTCCACCAGGTCCTGGATGTGTTCCACATCGGGCTGCCGCTCCCCCTCCACTTCCAGAATGGAGAGCACCTCATCGGCCAGGCGCCGGGCCACATCGGCCTGTCCCGGCTTATAGGTGGCGTCAAACGCCTTGGTAATGGCCCGTACGATCTTATCCTCATTAAAATCGGACAGACGGCCGTCCCGTTTCTTGATTTTGGTCAGTGTCATGGCAGCATCCGTTCCTTTCCTGCTCATAAAAAAAGCCCTGCACCGGGCCACATATCGCCGCGCAAAGCAGCACTATATCTTGTGTCTAATCTCGTTCGACGTTTTCTATAATACCGTATCTTGATACACTCGTCAAGGCGCAAACCAAAAAGCGCGCCCCAAAAACGGGGCGTGCTTTTTGGCGGTTTCGCTGATTTTGAAAAAACTGCCCCCCGGGACTTGACGCTCCTCAGAGCAGCACCAGTCCATAGGTGCGGGCCATCCGCTCCAGAAATTCCTGGTCCAGATCCTCCGTTCCATCCCAGAAAGCCCGGCCCTGATAGATGCGCAGGGCGCCCTCCAGCAGTTCGGGCACATCGGACCAGAGGCACAGCGCGTCCTTGACCACATACTGATTCTCGGCAAAGATATCCAGGTCATCCTGCTCCAGGATGGCGATCTTCAGCGCGCCCTGGGGCGCCTCCTCCTCGGCGGCCAGGATATCCTCCATCAGATCGGGAGAGCACTCAATGGTCTCCCCCACATCCACGTCGGGGGTAATAAAGCGGGCCTCCTTTTCGCTGGCACAGGGAATCACGTCTGGATCCCGCTCCGGCGGCTGGAAAGCGGTAAAATCCACCTGCCCCACCGCCCGGTTCAGGGCGGACACATGTGCCGCTCCCGTACCGCAGCAGCCGCCGAAGATCCGCGCCCCGGCCCTGGCATAGGCGGGCACCAGCGCGGCCAGCTCCTCCGGCGTACAGCACGCCCCGGGCAGCCCCGCCGAGGGCTTGGCGATCAGCGGCAGGCCGGCATAGGGCGTGAGCCGCTCCAGCTGCTGGGCCGTCACCACAGGATCGGTGCAGTTGAGTCCAAAGGCGGCCGCACCCATGCCCTGCATGACGATCATGGCCGCCAGCACATCGGTACCGGTAGGGGTGCGCCCCTCGTCGTCACAGGTAAAGCTCACCCACACCGGCTTGTCCGACACGCTTTTGCAGGCCAGCACCGCCGCCCGGGCCTCCGCCATGCTCACCATGGTCTCCACCACGAACAGGTCCACCCCGGCCTGTTCCAGCGCCGCGGCCTGCTCGGTGTAGATGTCCACCAGGTCCTCAAACCGGCTCTCCCCAAAGGGAACGATGGCCCGCCCCAATGGGGCCAGATCCCCCGCCACCAGCGCCCGGCCGCCGGACGCCTGGCGGCTGAGTTCCACCAGACGGCGGTTATACTCCTCCACCCGACTGCTCAGACCATACCGCTCCAGCCCGGCCCGATTGGCACCAAAGGTCGGCGCCAGCAGCACCCGGCTGCCCGCCTCCACATAGGCCTGCTGGAGCTCCAGCAGCATCTGAGGGTGCTCCAACACCCACTGTTCGGTGCAGACGCCCTGGGGCATGCCCAGCCGGAACAGCTCGGTCCCGGTGGCGCCGTCCATCAGCAGCGGCTTTGATAAAGGGGGGATGGTGTCCATAATGTGCTGTGCTCCTCCTTGTTGCTCAACATGATTGTGGGATAGTATATCACAAACTCCCTGACAAATGCAAGAGGGAGCCGGCTGCCTGCCCGGCTCCCTCCCATTTTAGGGTGCGATCTCTTTGAACTTTTTTGCGGCGCTATGGTAGATGGGTTTCCACTCCACCTTCTGCACCAGTGCGGCGATGGAGATAGGGATGTAGGTAAACATAAATACGGGGAAGGTAACGACATACCCCAGTTTTTTCCACGGCGTAGCCCGGATGTGCTTCCACTCCGACAGTACGGTCAACACTCCGTAGGCCAGCAGCCCCAGGTAGAAGCTCACAATGCTGGAAAGCATAAAGCCTGTGGTTTCACGGATGATCCGCACCGCCCAGAACGCCGGCTCGGTCAGGCAGGCTGCCAGCAGGATCCCGTTAAACAGGATCATCAGCAGGGTCAGCAGCATACCGGGGGCTACGGTAACGAACATATCGTAGCAGGAGGTCCCCAGCCGTCCGGGGCGGAAACACCCGCGCAGAAGGGGCGCGGTATACTCCCGGTCCACCTGGTAAAAGCCCTTGGACCACCGCAGCCGCTGATCCCAGGATTGCTGGAACGTGGTGGGCTGCTCATCATAGACCACCGCCTTGTCACAGTAGCCGATGCGTTTGCCCCGGATGGCGCAGTCCACCGAAAACTGGATGTCCTCCGTGAGCAGATGGAAGGGCCAGCCGCCGTTCTCCTCGATCAGCTGGGCCGATACCAAAAAGCCGGTACCCGACACATGGCAGTTGGTGCCCAGGAGAGCGCGGGGGAAATTGAGGAACCGGGCCTCCCGCAAAAACCAGATGGAGTAGCCCGCTGAAATCCAGTTGTCCCCAAAATTCTTGGAGTTGCGGTAGCAGGTCACCGCGTCGTAGCCCTTGTCAAAGGTGCGGTTCATCTCGGCGACGAAGTTGGGATCCACCAGATTGTCCGCGTCGAAGATGAGATAGGCGTCGTACTGATCCCGCCCTTCCGCCTTCAACTGGCGGAAGAGATAGTCCAGGGCGTAGCCCTTGCCCTTCCGGCTCTGATTAAACCGCTCATATACAAAGGCGCCCGCCCGGCGGGCCGCTCCGGCGGTGTCGTCGGTGCAGTTGTCGGCCACTACGTACAGATCCAAAAGCTCCGCCGGATAGTTCTGTTGTTTCAGACTCTCCAGCAGTTCGCCGATGACCCCCTCCTCATTTCGGGCGGAAACCACGGCGGCAAAACGGTGCATGCGTTCGGGTGTATGATGGTCCTTCCAGCGGCGGAAAATCAGTCCCACCACCGCATATATTCCTTGATATAAATACAGCAGTGTGAAAAACAGCACCACAACCCGGTTCAGTTCTCTCACAAAATGCAGCAAACTCATTCCTGTAATCCTCCATTGACAGACCCAAAGGAGCCGCGCAGCAGGGGTGATACCTTCCTCTGCTCACACGTATGGGATATGATACCACGTTTTAAAAAGATTACAAGAGTGTTACATACCAATTAACACACTATTAAGAAAAAGTTTTTATTTCTTTTATACAAATGTAAGAAACCCGCGCCCGAATGGGCGCGGGTTTGTATCCTTACATCTTTTCCGGAGCGGTAACACCGATGAGGTCCAGACAATTGGCGATGACCGAGCGCACCGTGTCGGACAGCTTGAGCCGGGCATCCAGCACCGCATCCTCCTCGCCCTTGATGTGGCAGGAGTTGTAGAAGCGGTGGAACTCTCCGGCCAGAGTGATCAGATAGCGGTTCACGCCGGAGGGGTCGTAGTCCCGGGCCGCCAGGCGGATGGTCTCGGGCAGCTGGGAGAGGGTCTTGATCAGGCTCTTCTCCTCCACGGTGGTGAAGCGGGCCGGATCCACCGCAGCCGCGGCGGGGACGGCATGTCCCTCCTCCCCCAGCCGGGCCACCAGGGAGCAGATGCGGGCATGGGCGTACTGCACGTAGTACACCGGGTTCTCGGAATCCTCCCGCACAGCCAGGTCCAGGTCGAAGTCCAGCGCGCTGGTGGAGGCGCGGGAGTTGAAGAAGAACCGGGCGGCGTCCACGCTCACCTCGTCCAGCAGGTCCCGCAGGGCGATGGCCTTGCCGGAGCGCTTGGACATACGCACGGGCTGGCCGTCCTGGAGCAGGTTGACCAGCTGCATGAGCACCACGATGAGCCGGTGGGAGCCGTCCAGACCCAGGCCGTCCAGTGCGGCCTGGAGCCGGGCCACGTGGCCGTGGTGGTCGGCGCCCCAGATATTGATGGCCTTGGAGAAGCCCCGCTCGGCCAGCTTGTTGCGGTGGTAGGCGATGTCGGCGGCGAAGTAGGTGTAGAATCCGTTGGCCCGGCGCAACACGTCGTCCTTCAGGTCCAGCTTGTCCACCTGCTCCTGGCTCTTGCCCTCGGCCAGGTACTTCTGCTTGAGCAGGGCCGTGGTGTTGAGCCACAGAGCGCCGTCCTTCTCATAGGTCCAGCCCTTTTCGGCCAGCAGGCCCACCGTCTCGGCCACATAGCCGCTGTTGTGGAGGGTGGATTCCAGGAACCACTCGTTGTACTCGATCTGGTAGCGGCGCAAATCTTCCTTCATCTTGGGGATGTTCACCGACAGGCCGTACTGAGCCATGGCCGCCTGGCGCTCCTCCTCCGGCTTATCCTTCCAGGCGGGGCCGTGCTGGTCGTAGAAGGCCTGGGCCAGCTCCTTGATGTCGTCCCCGTGGTAGCCGTCCTCGGGGAAGGTGTAATTCTCCTCCCCCAGCACGATCTGCATATAGCGGGCGTCGATGCTCATGGCGAACTTGTGGATCTGGTTGCCCGCGTCGTTGACGTAGAACTCCCGCCACACGTCGTAGCCCGCCCGCTCCAGCACGGCGGCCAGCGCGTCGCCCAGAACGCCGCCCCGGGCGTTGCCGATGTGCATGGGGCCGGTGGGATTGGCGGAGACGAACTCCACCATGACCTTCTCGCCCTTGCCCTCGTCCACAGCGCCGTACCGGGCGCCCTCGGCCTCGATGTCGGCGAGGACCTGGCCGTACCACTTGCTGCCCAGGGTGAAGTTCAGAAAGCCCGGTCCGGCGATCTCCACCTTGTCAAAGAAGGTGCCGGTCAGGTCCAGGTGCGCCACGATGATCTCGGCGATCTGCCGGGGGGCCTTGTGCAGGGCCTTGGCCCCCGCCATGGCAAAGGAGGACGCGTAGTCTCCGTGGGTGGGATCCTTGGGGATCTCAATGGTGGCCTTCACCTCCGCCCCGGCGGGCAGGAGGCCCTCGGCCGCGGCCTTCTCATAGGCCGTCTGGGTCAGCGCGGCGACCTGCTTCCGGGCCGCCTGAATCAGATTGGACATGTAAAAAACCACCTTTTCTTTGTTTCTCTCATTCCATACGGCCTTACTGCCGCAGCACAGGCCGTTTTTCCCGTACATCGATGCGGAACAGGTTCTGTCCCGCCACTGCGTGGTCGATCTCAATGGCGTAGTCAATCTCAATGTTGCCTCCCGCCGGACTGAGCTCAGAGCGCATCTTCTTGGTATTGACCCCAACCGACAGCGCCCCATAGGGGGTGTTGTACATGGACAGGTGGCGGCGCCCTTCCTCAAATACCATCTCGGAGTTGACGCTGCCCATCCGCAGCAGCGTGATGCGTCCCCGCTCGATCTGGAAGGTGGTGAGGGTCCCCTCCAGTCCGGTGAGTTCGCTCTCCTGGTAGCTCAGGGTGAAGGCTCCGTCGCCCTCCGACTCCAGCCGCCCCTCGGTGACCAGCTCAATGGTCTCGTCTTCGGTATCCTCAAAGGACTGCCGGCCCTGAATGGATATGATCACATTGTTCTCCATGCTTTTGTACCTCAAACAGCAAATTGCAAACTATTATACCCAATGGCGGCGCGGATGTAAAGGGGTTTTCCCTCAATAGCGGCTGATATCGATCTGTCCCACCGCTCCGCTCACATCCCAGCCCAGGAAGGTGGAGGCGATGCGGGCAAAATCCTCCTGCCGGTCGCTGACAAAGCAGCGGCAGGAGCCCCCCTCCTTCCGGCTGGCCAGCGCATCGGTCTCCCGCAGGCGGTCGGCCACCGCCCGGGCGCCCGCCGCACCGGCGTTGATCAGGGTCACCTCCGGCCCCATGTAGTCGGAGATGACCTCCTCCAGCAGCGGATAGTGGGTACACCCCAGCACCAGGGTATCCACCCCCGCCTGCTTCAGAGGCTGGAGGTATTCCGCGGCCACCGTCTCGATGACCACGTCTCCCCGGTGGAAGCGTCCGTTCTCCACCAACGGCACAAAGAGGGGGCACGGCTGGGCCAGCACCACGGTTCCCGGTCTCTGGGTCTGGATGCAGCGCTCATAGGCCCCGCTGCGGATGGAGGCCTGGGTGCCGATGAGGCCGATGGTGCCGTTGTGGGTGGCCTCGGCCGCCGCCTTGGCCGCGGGCACCACCACCCCCAGCACCGGGATGGGATTTTCGGCGGCCAGGGTATCCAGCGCAGTGGTGGAAACCGTGCCGCAGGCGATGACAATGGCCTTCAGATCAAAGGTACGCAGGAATGCCACATCCTGCCGGGCGTATTTTACGATGGTCTCCCGGGACCGGCTGCCGTACGGCACCCGGCCGGTATCGCCAAAATAGACGATGTCCTCCTCCGGCAGCAGGCGGCACAGCTCCCGCACCGCGGTCAATCCCCCCAGTCCGGAGTCAAACACACCGATGGGTCGGTTATCCAAAGCAATTCCTCCTCGGACGGTTATCCGTTCTTACTGATCTTATTTATGATATGCGAAACCCCCTGGAAAGACAAGGGTTTTTTTCACAGGTTCCGACGCGCTCCCTGTTTGACATTTCCGCTTGGCTGACTATAATAATGGTTAAGGGACCGATTTGTCCCCAACGTCATGACAGCGAGGAGGGTTCGCGCGATGAAGCTGGAGCTGACGACCAAACAATTCCGCCGCCTGCTGGATATGGCCTATATCGGCAACTGGATCCTGAATTCCACCCGGGGGGACGACCGCTTCCGGGACTATGACGAGGTAGAGAGCCTGCTGTTCGCCAAGGCCCGGGAAGAGGGCATGGGGGTGCTGGCCGAGGACTGGCAGGGAGAGGTAGTCCCCTCCCGCGCTTTTACCGAGGGCGGCATCCATGAGGCGATCATGGAATATGAAAATAACGTCTTTTTCGACATTCTGGCCGAGGACCTGGCCCGCCGGGACATGGACGACGCGCCCATCGACGAGAGCAATTATGAGGAGCTGGCCAGCCGGATCGACGCCTATATCGCCGAGTTTGAGGAACACGGCACCGACAATATTCTGGTGGACAGCGACCAATTGTAAACAGACAGGCAAAACGCGCCGGACCGCATCTGCGGTCCGGCGCATTTGTTTTGTCCCATTACCACCAGTAGCTCGGGGCGGAGGGCAGGATCAAGGTAGAGTGGAGCAGCTCCAGCTCATACCGGTCAAGGCCGACGGTGCCGTCCTCCCACTGCTGCAATTGAACGCTCGTCTGCTCCTCCGGTCCGTACTCCGCCTGCTCCAGCTGCTCCCGGCACAGCTCCAGCACGCTCCGGCTCCAGTCTTCGCCGCCGCTCTGGTCCATCCCGTCCATCTGCTGCCAGTAGACCTCCCAAACGCGGTCGAATACATCCAGCGGCCGGGCGGTCACCTCCACCGTGCCGTCGCCGGCGTCCTTCACCGTGTAGTCGGTGCGGGCGTAGATTTCCCGGAGCAGGGCCCAGATCTCCTCCTCCAGCTCCGGCCCGGGCGTCTCCAGCAGGAAGCTGTCGCAAAATGCGGCCACATCCCGTTCCCGCTGCTTCTGCTCCAGAGCCGCCTGGTCCATACCTACCGCGGCCAGATAGTCCGCATCCCACGCCTTGCCGTAGCGGGCATCCAGTGCCGCCTGGACATAGTGGGCCCCGCCGAAATCGGCGGGCACGCCGGGCAGGCGCAGCCCGGTCAGCACATCATAGCTCTCCACTGCCTCTCCCTCAGGCGGGGTGGTACGCGGGGCCTCGGCGGTCTCCCGGCGCTCCGAGCGGGCCTCCAGCTCTACCTTGCCCATATACTCGCCTGTGAGGGCACCGTTCAGCGTCAGCCGGTCAGGCGTGGCCTCCAGCGCAAAGGTGAACGCGGCGGGCAGGCCCAGGCTGTCCAGTTCCAGTTCCCCCGATGCGCTCAGCTGCTCCAGCCGGCCGCCGCGCAGGACCACTTGGCCCTTCAATTCCATCTTGGATGGAACCTGTGCGTCCGAGCTGGTCCAGCCCATCAGCGTCCCCAGCGGATCGTCGCTCAGCTGCTCCATCACCAGCGAGGCCAGATCGGCCGTCCAGTCATAGCGCACCTGTTCTCCCGAGACCGTGCGGGTAAAACGGCTGTCTCCCAGCAGCTGCAGCACCGGTTCGGCCTGCTGCATAACGACCTGCCACGGAGTCTCGTCCAGATAGAAGCCACTTGTTCCGTACATCTGCCACATCAGCTGGCCCAGGGTATCCGGCCAGGTCACGCTGCTCAGGTCCAGCGGCTCCAGCGTCTGGCTCACCCAAGTGTCGCCGGGCAGTTCGCTCCCATCCAGCGCCGCGATCAGATCGCCCTTGTAATAGACGCTCCCCTGCTCCAGGTCAAACAGCAGGCGCAGGCTCCGCCCGTCCAGAGCGGCAAGCTGGTCCACGTCCCAGACCGTCCCGTTGCGGATGAGGGGCTCCAGAGCGCCGGGCTCCGCCTGGACGCTCAGCGTGTACTCCCCCTTCTGCCCGTTGCCCAGTCCCTCCAGGCTCAGCCCGAAGGTGCCGGTGGCGTGCTCCTTCTCCCCGTAGAGGGTGGCGGAGAAACGGAACTCCCCCTCTGCCTGGCAGGTCCGTTCCAGCTGGGCCTGCCACTCGTTTTGCAGGGCGGCGTAGATCTCATTGGCGCAGCTCAGCTGCCCGTCCAGTTCTTCCACCAGGGCTGCGACGTCGGTCAGATGGACCGTCTCATAGTAGGCGTCCCAGCTGACCTCCAGTCCAAGGGCCTCGGCCGCAAAACGGACGGGGATGTAGGTCTGTCCGTTCCGGATGCAGGGCGCGGCATCCATCTCCAGGGTCTGGATGCGCTCTCCCTCGGTGTACTCCATCCGGGTCTGTCCCACCCACAGGGTCATACTCGTCCCCTCAGGCAGCACCGCTTCGATGCGTCCGCTGGCCTCGTCATAGCTCACCTGGGCGCCCAACCCCTCCAGGAAGGGCCGGAAGGGCACCAGGGTGCGCCCGGCTTCGGCCACCGGCTCCACACCGCCAAAGTCCAGGTACTCCCCGTTGAGGCTGACGTTGATGCCGGGATAGGGCATGCCCAGCTCCGCCTTGGTCTGGCTCAGCTCCTCCTGCCACGAATCCTGCATCCCCTCATAAGTGCCATATTCCATGCTCCACTGTTCATAATCGGCATAATAGGCATCCAAAGGCTGCCAGGCATCCGCCTCGTAGGACTGCCAGTAGTCGTCCCACTGCGCCTGATCCCAGTCGGCCCCAGCCGCGTCCTTTTGTTCCTGGGTCCAGCTGTTCCAGGGGCCATACTGCTGATACAGCGTCTCTTCCTCTGCGCCGGCCGGCGCGGAGGCCAGCGCGCTTGTCATACAGCTCAGGGTCAGCAGGGCGGCCAGGAATACGCAAAGATATCGTTTCATGGGGGATCCTCCTGTCTGTTCTGTCTTTGGTTTCGGTTTTATGGTATCACATATCCAAAAACGCGTCCACTCTTTTCCAAATTTTTGTTCAAAAGATCAACAGCCGGCCAGCAACTTCTCCCGCTCCTGGGTCAGGTCCCGGAGCTGCTGGGCCAGCTCCCCCTCCACGGTCTCCAGGCGGCGCAGGGCGGCCAGCACCCGCATATGGGCATCGGACACGCCGTTCTGGGCGTCATGGATCCCCGACTGGACGCACCAGTCGGCGAACAGTCCGTCAAAAAAGTAGTCGGCAAAGGTGGCAAATTCCCCGATCTGGATCTGGGGGATCTCCAGTTCGCGTACGTCGGCCAACTCGGTGCGGAAGCGGGAGAGGGCCTGCTGAGCCCGGTCGATGCCCAGCCGGGCGTCGTCCAGGTGCTCGTGCTTGAACATGGTGGTGACCAGTCCGCCCCCCATCATATCCACAAATCCCCAGTCCTCGGCGCTGTCCAGGCTGTTGAGCACGGCAGACAGGGCCACCTCAGCCTGCCGGCCGGCCCGGAGGGCCTCCTCCACCTCCCGGTGCTGATTCCCAGTCTGCTCCAGGGCCCGGTCCAGTTCGGCCAGGCGGGCCCCTGCGGCGCCCCCCTCCTGCTTGAGCAGCTCCGCCTTTTCCCGCCGCAGCGCCTCCAGCTTGACCCCGTCGGTCCGCAGCTGCTCCCGCCGGTGGAGCAGCTCGTGGATGGACCGGTCCAGCTCATCTAGGTCGGCCATCGCCTGATCATACTGGCACTTGGCCGCCAGGGCCTCCCGCCGCTCCTGGGACAGCCGCTCCTCCTTGTCCCCGGTGAGGTTCATCAGGAAGGCCCGCAGGCCGCCCCGCTCCAATCGGTCCACGTCCTCCTGCTCCTCCCGGAAGCGGCGGGCGGTCTCCTCCACCCGGGCCTGCCGTTCCTCATACTGGGCACGCAGGTCATTGAGCCGGACCTCCAGCCTGCGGGCCTCGGCCTGCTGTCCGGCCAGTTCCCGCAGCTGCTCGTTGATCTGATGGATCCGTTCGTTCATGCTATCCCCCTCCTTTCTTTTCATTGTACGGGAGGGCGCTCTCACATGCAAGGAAATTCGCTGGACTTGGCCGTCAAAATCGCGTAAAATAAGGGTACTTTATCGGATCAAGGAGTATTTTTATGGAGCGTATCATCCAGATTCTGGCTCAGGAGCTGGGCCAGAAGGAGACCTATATTCAAAACGTCGTCACCCTCATTGACGAGGGCAACACCATTCCCTTCATCGCCCGCTACCGCAAGGAGCTCCACGGCGCCATGGACGACACCACCCTGCGCACCCTGGCCGACCGGCTGCAATACCTGCGCAACCTGGACAAGCGGCGTGAGGAGGTCAAGGCCTCCATTGAGAGCCAGGGCAAACTGACCCAGGAGCTCGCCGCCGCCATCGACGCCGCCGCCACCCTGGCGGAGGTGGAGGACCTGTACCTGCCCTACAAACCCAAGCGGCGCACCCGGGCCACCATGGCAAAGGAGAAGGGGCTGGAGCCTCTGGCCCAGGCCCTGTTCGCCCTGGGTCCCCAGGTGGATCCCCAGGCCCTGGCGGAGCCGTATGTGGACCCGGACAAGGGGGTGGAGAGCGCGGAGGCCGCCCTTCAGGGGGCCAGCGACATCATCGCCGAGGCCATCTCCGACGACGCTGCCGTCCGCAAAAGCCTGCGGGAGCTGTACCTGCGCCGTGGGGTGCTGGTGTCTCGCTCGGCGGAAAAGGAGCCGGAGGACACCGTCTACCGGCTGTACTACGACTTCCGCACCCCGGTGGGGAAGGCCATGGGCCACCAGGTGCTGGCCATCAACCGGGGCGAGCGGGAGGGCATTCTCAAGGCCGGGGTGGAGCTGGACGACGAGACCGCCCGCATCGCGGTGCGCCGGGCGGTGGTGCCCGGCCGGGCGGCCATGGAGTTTGTCCGCTCCGCCGCCGACGACGCCTGGGACCGGCTCCTGAAGCCCTCCCTGGAGCGGGAGATCCGCAACACCCTCACCGAGCAGGCCAACGAGGGGGCCATTCACAACTTTGGTCTGAACCTGAAGCCCCTGCTGATGCAGCCGCCGGTAAAGGGCTTTGTCACCATGGGCCTGGACCCGGGCTACCGCAACGGCTGCAAGGTGGCGGTGGTGGACGCCACCGGCAAGGTACTGGATACGGCGGTGGTGTATCCCACCTTCAATGAGCGGAAAAAGCAGGAGGCCATCGACGTGCTCTCCAAGCTGATCCGTAAACACGCCGTGGCCCACATCGCCATCGGCAACGGCACCGCCAGCCGGGAGACCGAGCAGATGACGGTGGAACTGATCAAAAAGGTAGGCGGCGGGGTCAGCTATATGATCGTCAACGAGGCGGGGGCCTCGGTGTATTCCGCCTCCAAGCTGGCCGCCGAGGAGTTCCCCGACTACGACGTGAACCTGAGAAGCGCGGTGTCCATTGCCCGGCGCCTCCAGGACCCCCTGGCCGAGCTGGTGAAGATCGACCCCAAGAGCATCGGCGTGGGCCAGTACCAGCACGACATGCCCCAGGCCCGGCTGGACGAGACCCTGGAGGGCGTGGTGGAGGACTGCGTCAACGCCGTGGGCGTGGACCTGAACACCGCCTCCGCCCCCCTGCTGTCCTATGTGGCGGGGCTGAACAACACCACGGCCAAGAATATTGTGAAATACCGGGAGGAAAACGGGGCCTTTACCACCCGCAAACAGGTACTGAAGGTGCCCAAGCTGGGGCCCAAGGCCTTCGAGCAGTGCGCCGGCTTCCTGCGGGTGCCGGAGAGTAAGAACGTGCTGGACCACACCGGGGTCCACCCGGAGAGCTATGCGGCGGCGGAACAGCTGCTGGCGCTGTGCGGCTACACGGTGAAAGACGTGGCGGCGGGGGTCATTTCCGGACTGCGGGAGAACGTGAAGGCCTACGGTCCGGAAAAGGCGGCGGAGGCCTGCGGCGTGGGTCTGCCCACGTTGAAAGACATTGTGGACGAGCTGATGAAGCCCGGCCGTGACCCCCGGGATGAGCTGCCCAAGCCGATCCTCCGCACCGACGTGCTGGAGATGAAGGATCTAAAGCCCGGCATGGAGCTCACCGGCACGGTGCGCAACGTCATCGACTTCGGCGTGTTTGTGGACATCGGTGTCCATCAGGACGGGCTGGTGCATATCTCCCAGCTGTCTAACCGCCGGGTGCGCCACCCCAGCGAGGTGTGCGCCGTGGGGGACATCGTCACCGTCTGGGTACTGGAAGTGGACGAGAAGAAAAAGCGCATCTCCCTGACCATGAAGAAGCCCCGGGAGGCGACGGTATGATCCTGAGCTTTGAGGAAGCGGGGGACCTGCTGGACGAGATGGCGGAGGAGTTCCCCGAGGAATTTTACGCCGAGCTCAACGGCGGCATCTCCCTGCTGCCCGACACCCGGGAGGACCCGGAGGCGGCGCCTGGGGAGCTCTATATCATGGGGGAGTACTGCAACGACATGATGGGGCGGTACATCAACCTCTATTACGGCTCCTTCGCCGCCCTGGCCCTGCAGGAGGACTGGACGCAGGAGGACTGGGAGGACGAGCTGTACACCACCCTGTCCCACGAGTTCACCCACCACATCGAGGGCCTGGCGGGAGAGCGGGGCCTGGAGATCCGGGACGAATGGGAAATGGAGCAGTTTCGCTCCGGGCAGGAATAAAACAGGCGGCGGGCGCATGTGCGCCCGCCGCCTGTTTCCTTTTTACAGAGACACGCCGAACTGTTCGGCCAGATCCTGCAGCCCCTCCTGGATCTCGTCCCGGCCAAAGCCGGCCTGGCGGAGCTGCTCGTCGCTGAGGTCGTTGAGCCGGGCGTAGAAGTCCACCGCCAGCTCCAGATACCGCAGATCGTTCACATCGCTCTCTTCAAAGAGCAGGTCCTCTGCTCCGCCGATGTCCCCGGCGTTGACCTTCTCCAGCAGGCGGCGGTAGAGCTCGTCCACCTCGCTGTCCTCCTCCGCCCCGGTGGGGACGTAGTCGGTGCTCTCCTTCTTAAACACCAGATAGGCAATGGAGCGGGTCAGCGCGTCCACCTGGCGCATCATCCAGTCTTCGGTCAGCATATGCTCGTTCTCCTTTGTTTTACAATAGATTTCGCACCAGCCGGACGGCCACGCCCACTATGCGGGCCTGTCCGGTGGCAAAGTCCTCCAGCGGTACGATCCTGGGCTCATAGGCCGGGTTCTCCGGCTGGAGGATCACCATCCCCTTCTGGCAGCGGAAGCGCTTGAGGGTGGCGTCCTCTCCATCCACCAGGCAGGCCACGATCTGGCCGTTCTCCGCGCTCTCCTGCCGCCGCAGCAGGACCAGATCCCCTTCCCGGATGCCGGCGTTCACCATGCTGTCCCCGGTGACCCGCAGGTAGAAATACTCCTCCGGGTCGGGCACATCGGCAGCGGCATAGCCCTCCGGCTGCTCCCAGGCCGCCATGGGCGCCCCCGCCCGGATCTCACCCAGAACGGGCACTGCCGCCCGCCTCTGGCTCTGCCGGGGAACGGCGTACCCCTGCAGCCACAGAGGGTCCACCTCCAGCGCCCGGGCAATGGCCACCGCCGTCCCCATCCGGGGCTCCCGCTGGCCCAGGGCATAGCGGTTGAGGGTCTGGGGGTTCATGTTCACCCGCCGGCCCAGCTGCTCATAGCTGTAGCCCCGCTCCTCCATCACGGCCCGCAGACGGGCCCCAAAGGTGCTCTCCTGCTCCATCGGGCGGTCCTCCCTGTCCCATTTTGCGGACTATATTATCACAGTTTATCACCATTTGCAACATATTACTGGAAAAACAGCCTTGACTTTCATCTCCGTTTGGTGCTATTATAGCTTTGCAATCGAACATTTGTTCTGTTCCGGGCGCAAAAAAATGCCCCGCCTTCTGGCGAGACATTTTTTGGTGGAGGAGGGTGGATTCGAACCACCGAAGCGAATCGCAACAGATTTACAGTCTGCCCCCTTTGGCCACTCGGGAACTCCTCCATATGAACTTGATGGAGCTGGTGGACGGACTCGAACCCCCGACCGGTTGATTACAAATCAACTGCTCTACCAACTGAGCTACACCAGCAAACCAGCTCGTCCACAGCGAATGTTATTTTAACAGCATGGGAGGGATTTGTCAAGCACAAGATGCAAATTTTTTAATTTTTTTGAAGAGGGGGAAAAAGGGACGGATCCCGTACCAGATTTGGACCCGCTGCGGGACATGCAGCGGGTATGGCCGTCGGGCTGGTGTTCCCGGTGCCGCTCGGAGCTGTACGGCCAGGAGCGGGAGCTCTGCCCCCGCTGCCGGGAAACGGAAACACTTGCGGATTCAGAGGAGGCAAACAGCAAGCATCATGACCTTATTGGAATTGTCGGCGGATTACCGCGCCAGCGCCGCCGCCCTGCAGACCCGGGCGCTGGAACTGGAACAGCAGCGCCGGAGTACGGACAGCCGGGAGCTGCGTCTGCGGCTGGATGGACGCATCCGCCTGCTGCGGACCATGTGGCGGGAGGCACGGGAACTGGCCGTGCTGTGTGAGCACTATTATGAAAGGGGGTACCGGCGCAATGTCCGATACACGTTATAGAAGAGGGGGCGCCTATGCCGCGGACATGGCGGTCTACTCCCGGGCCATGGCCGCGGACAACTCCGAACAGCTGGGACGGCTCCGGCGCAACCTGCTGCGGGCGCTGCGGGAGGATGTGACGGAAAAGCAGCGTCAGGTGCTGCTGCTCTACTACAGTGACGGGCTGAACATGCGTCAGATCAGCGAGCGGCTGGGGGTCAACAAATCCACCGTCTCCCGCACCATCAAGCGCGGCGAGACCCGTCTGCGCCGCTGCCTGCGGTATGGCGCCGACATCCTTCTGGTCCCCCCAAAAGAGTAAGGGCAGGAAAGCGGCGGTTGAAATGGATCTGCCATCCATGTTATACTACCCCTTAAAGCAAAGTGTGTTGTTTTGCGGAAAAGGGAGGCGCAGTCAGTGGAGCTCAATCTATCGCAAAAGCAGGTCCAGACCCTGTCCCCACAGATGATGCAGTCCATGGAGATCCTGCAGATGGGTTCGCAGGAGCTTTTGGAGTATATCGAAGAGGCGGTTCAGGAAAACCCGGTCCTGGAGCCGGAGGAGCGGTACGACCATCAGGATGAGTCGGCCATTCTCCGGCGCAAGCTGGAGTGGCTGGAGTCCTCCGACCCTCAGAACCGCTACTACCACCAGCAGGACACCGAGGAGGAGGAAGACTCCCTGCGCCAGTACGGCACGGTGGACGCCGACGAGGAGAATCTCTACTATTATGTGCTCTCCCAGCTGCAGGTGCTGGAACTGCCGCCCGAGGTAATGCAGGGGGCCGTTTTTCTGGTGGAAAGCCTGAACCAGAACGGCTGGCTGGATGAACGCCTGGAGGAGCTGTCCGCCGACTGCGGACTGTCTCTGCCGGTGATGGCCCGGTCCCTGGAGGTGGTTCAGTCTCTGGAGCCGGCAGGGGTGGGGGCCCGGGACCTGTCGGAATGTCTTACGCTGCAGCTTCAGCGGCGCACGCCGGTGGACGAGCTGGCGGTGGGCATCGTCCGTACTCAGCTGGACGCGCTGTCCAAAAACCGGTACGGCCTCATCGCCCGGGAGCTGAAGGCCACCCCGGAACAGGTCCATGCCGCCTGTGAGCTCATCCGGAGCCTCAATCCACGGCCGGGCACCGGCTTTGCCGCCCGGGAGCACCTGACGTACATCAATCCGGACATCATTGTGGTCTCCTTTCCCGACCACTTCGAGCTGTTGTCCAACGACTATTATTTCCCCACCCTGCACATCAGCGGCTACTACACCCGCCTGCTCAGCGAGAGCGACGACGCCCAGGTGGTGGAGTACCTGACAGGCAAGGTGCGGCAGGCCAAGTGGATGGTCAAGGCCATCGAGCAGCGCCGCTCCACCCTGATGGCCTGCGCCGAGTGCATCCTGGATTTTCAGGAGGCCTTTTTCCGCCACGGCCCCGGCCACCTCTCTCCCCTGTCGCTGGCCGATGTGGCCCGGCAGATCGGCGTGCACGAGTCCACGGTGAGCCGGGCCATCCGGGACAAGTATATCCAGTGCTCCATGGGAGTCTATCCTTTGAGCTATTTCTTCTCCCGGAGCCTGGGCGCCCCCAGCGGAGGAGAGGGCGCCGCCTCTCCCGACGCGGCCAAGGCATTGCTGCGCCAGCTGATCGCCGGGGAGGACAAGAAAAAGCCCCTGTCCGACCAGAAGCTCTGTCAGCTCATGGCCCTCCAGGGCTGTGTGCTCTCCCGCCGTACGGTAGCCAAATACCGGGACGAACTGCACATCCCCTGCACCGCCGGGCGCAAGCAATATGAGTAAGGAGGGTCATGGCATCACCATGCAATATCAGGCTGTCTTTTTTGACTTTGACTACACCCTGGCCGACGCCAGCGAGGCCATTGTGATTGGGTTTGAATACGCTTTTGCCCGCATGGGCCTGCCCAAGCCGGAAGCGGAGGCCGTCCGCCGCACCATCGGCATGGTGCTCCAGGACGGATATACCGCCCTCACCGGAGATGACCGGCCGGAGCAGCGGGAGGAGTTCCGCCGTCTGTATGTGGAAAAGGCCAACCCCATGCAGGTGGCATGCACCCGCCTGTTCCCCGGCGCGGTGGAGCTGCTCACCGCTTTGCATGAGGCCGGCGTCCCCGCCGGCATTGTGAGCACCAAGCGCAGCGACACCCTTCGGGCCGTGCTGGAGCCCCGGGGCGTGCTGCCCCTGCTGGTCTCCATCACCGGCGGCGAGCAGGTCTCCTCCCCCAAGCCCGATCCGGAAGGGCTGCTGCGGGCCGTGGCCGGTCTGGGACTTGCCCCGGAGCAGGTGCTCTTCTGCGGGGACACCGTCATCGACGCCGAGACCGCCCGGCGGGCGGGCTGTCCCTTCTGCGCCGTACTCAACGGCACCACTACTGAGGCGGATTTTCAGGCGCGGGCACTCCCCTGCGTCCACACGGCCCCCGACCTGTGGGACCTCAAACACTGGCTGGGCCTGTGAGCCCGACCCACGGAAAGGAAGCATGCATCATGAATCAGAAGCGCCTGGAACGGGTGGTACAGAACATGCGCCGGGAGGGGCTGGAGCAGATCCTGGTCAGCTCCACCGCCTCGGTCTACTATCTCACCGGCATCTGGGTAGAGCCCATGGAGCGTATGCTGGCCCTCTACCTGCGGGCAGACGGCACCTGCCGGCTGTATGGCAACGCCCTGTTCGGCCTGGAGCCCCAGCCCGGGCTGGAGCTGGCCATCCACACCGACAGCGACGTGCCCACCGCCCAGCTGGCGGCCGACCTGCTGCCCGGCACGCTGGGGGTGGACAAGGCCTGGCCCAGCAAGTTCCTCATCGGCGTGCTGGAGGCCCGCCGGGACGTGACGCCGGTGCTGGGCTCCGCCCCGGTGGACGACGCCCGGCAGTTTAAGGACGCCCAGGAGATCGCCGCCATGCAGCAGGCCTCCCGCATCAACGACCAGGTGGTGGAGGCCGCCATCGCCGCGCTGCATGAGGGCGTGCAGGAGCAGGAGATGGCCGCCCTGGTGGAAAACCTCTACCGCTCCCACGGGGCCGACCGCTCAGCGGAGGGGCAGCTGGTCTGCTTCGGTCCAAACGCCGCCGACCCCCACCACGCCCCCAACGCCACCCCCCTGCGGGAGGGAGACTGCGCGGTGCTGGACCTGTTCATCCCCATCCACCGCTACTGGTGCGACATGACCCGGACGGTCTTTTTCCGCCGGGTGAGCGACGAGGGCCGGCGGGTATATGAGACCGTGCTGGCCGCCAACCAGGCCGCCGAGGAGATGATCCGCCCCGGCGTTCCCCTGGCCCAGGTAGACCGGGCGGCCCGGGCCGTGATCGAGCAGGCGGGCTACGGTCCTTACTTCACCCACCGGCTGGGCCATGGCTGCGGTCTGGACTGCCATGAGCCGCCCGACAACAGCAGCGCCAGCCCCGCCGTGGCCCAGCCCGGCATGGTATTCTCGGTAGAGCCGGGCATCTACCTGCCCGGTCGGCTGGGCGTGCGCATTGAGGATCTGGTGCTGGTGACCGAGGATGGCTGCCAGGTGCTCAACCAGGCCTCCAAGCAGCTGCGCGTGGTGGACTGAGCCATAAAAAAAGAAGCGTCCGCACCCCAAACGGGTGCGGACGCTTTTTGCTTTAAGGTACCAGTTCCACCGTGTAGCCCAGCTCACGCAGGCCGGACACGATGCCGCCGGGGTCCACCATGTGGCCCGCCCCGACGGCCAGCAGGACGGTGTTCTCCCCCTCCTGCTCCAGATAGGCCGCCGCGGCCTGGATCATACCCGGATCCCGCTCGGTAAAGAGCTTGGAATTAAGCTCATCGCCGCTGTGGATGATGGCGTCTTTGTCGTACACTTCGGAAAAGGCCTCCGGGTCCCGGTTCTTCCAGGCCTCGAACATCCCGCTCAGTATCTCTTCCTGCTCTCCGGCCGCCGCCTGGATCTCCTCGGCGGCAGCGCCGCCCTGGGCCATCTCAAACAGGGCCAGGCAGGCGTCCAGATAGCTCTCCTGATACTCCTCCGACAGTCCGTCGAAGATGCCGCCCTGGAAGGCGTAGGTCTCCACAGCGTCGATTTGCTTGCCGCTGTTCACCGCCCGGGCATTCACATAGCTGTCGATGGCCATGGCGTTGGCGCTGGTGGTGTCGTCCATCATGCTCAGGGTGCTGAAGGTGGAGGCCAGCGCCCAGGGCTTATAGGCATCCAGCCCGTTGGGCCCCATTCCCAGGGCGTCGGACGCAGCCTGTACCCGCTCATAGAGCTCCGGGCTGATGTGGTCGGCCAGGGTGCTGCCGTCGGCATAGGTCTGCATGCTCTGGAGCAGGGCGATCCCCTCCAGATCGTTCAGGTCCAGCTCAAAGGCTACGGTCTGGGAGGCATCGATGGCGTCCCGGAGGGACTTGTGCAGGGGATAGACATTGCTGCGGTCCAGATGGATGGTGCCCAGCAGATAGAGGGTGTTGCTCCCGTTGGTGGCCTTCCACAGCAGGCCAAGAGAGCCGGCGTCATTCTGGTCGTACAGGGCCAGGATGAGCCGGTTGGCCATGACCATGGCCTCCTCATAGGTACAGGGCCGCTCGGTGTGCAGCTGCCCGCTCTGGTCGCCCTGGACCACGCCCAGCGTACAAAGGAACGCCTGGGCTCCCGTTTCCACGCCGTCAATGTCATAGGCCGCGGCCTCCTGGTACAATGCGTTCATCACGCCGCCCCGGGTGGTGTCCACCACCAGGGCCTCTCCATCGGCCGGGCGCTGGGGCAGCTCCAGCAGGGCCAGCTTGTCGGCCACTATGTCCGTCATGACCTCCAGCTGCTGCAGGGTCACCGTGCTCTGGATATATGTGGTATAGTTGTCGTCCACCAGGCCCATGGCGTAGCTGTCGGCCAGCTGATCCACCGACCAGGCCGAGGGCAGCTGGGGTTCCGCCGCCAGGGCTGGTACGCTCAGCAGAAGCGCCGCGCCCGCGCCGGCCAGCAGCCGACGCATCCAGTTTCGTTTCATTGGCTGTCTCCTTTCCTTATCCCCTCTGCGGGCACCGTATTGCCCGCTCACTCTACCATAAACCACAGCCTGCGTCAACCGCCCAGCGCCGCGCTCTGCTCCAGGCAGAGGCTGGCGATAAACTGCTTGGCCGTGCGGGGGGTGCGGCCCGGGTGGCGCATCTCCCAGCGGCCGGCCTCGCTGCGCAGCTGTTCGCGCTCCATCTGTACCCCGCAGCGGGCCGCCATGGTCTCCACCAGGTCCAGAAACTCATTTTTGTTCAGGGCCAGGTAGGGGATGCGCAGGCCGAAGCGCTCGGCCAGGGAGGTCTTTTCCGCGATGGTCTCAAAGGCGTCCACCTCGTCCCCCGCCCGGTCGGAGAAGGTCTGCCGCACCAGGTGACGGCGGTTGGAGGTGGCGTAGATGGCCACGTTGGCCGGCCGCCGCTCCAGTCCGCCCTCCAGGATGGTCTTCATGACGGAATAGGTCCGGTCGTCCTGGTCGAAGGCCAGATCGTCGATGAACAGGATGAACTTGGGCCGCCGGCCGCCCAGGGTGCGGATGAGCCGGGGCATGTCCGCCAGCCCCTCCTTCTGCATCTCAATGAGGCGCAGATCCTCAAAGCCCGGCAGGGACAGCAGGCTCTTTACCGTAGCCGACTTGCCCGTACCGCTGTCCCCGTAGAGCAGCACGTTGTTCACCGGGTTGCCCGCCAGCAGGGCCCGGGTGTTGGCGATGACCTGGTCCCGCTGCAGCTCATAGCCCAGCATCTCGTCGGGGGCGGGGCAGTCGGGCTCCTCCACCGGGAAGAGGGTGCCGTTTTCCCACAAAAAGGCCCGGTGCCGGGCAAAGATCCCCGCCCCGTTGGCCCGGTAAAAGTCCGTGAGCTCCTCAAAGCAGAAGGGGCAGCCGGTCTGCCACCGGGGCAGGCGCTCCAGCACGGGGCACAGCTCCAGCGGGGCCGCGGCCTCCATGGCGCTCAGCACCTGGGCGCAGTCCAGCTCGGCCAGCTGACGGAACACCTCCACATCCTGCCGGGCGGCCTGCTCCAGGGCGGGATCCGCCTCATCGTGCTCCACCATGGCGGCATAGGGCGACTCCCGGTCCAGCAGCTGCCCCTGCAGCCACTGGCCCAGGCTGGCGCAGCCCTCGGCCCGCAGCTGGTAAAACAGCCGTGCGTACTCCTCCGCCGCGGCCGCGGCGTCCCCCTCGGCCAGCCGGTCCAGCAGGGCCAGGGCCCGAATCATCAGCGGCTGTTCCACCACGGCACGGTAGGCAGCCACGCCCCGCAGGGCATAGCGCAGTGTTTGGATGCTCATGTTCTCATTCCCCCTTGGTATTTGACTGTTATTGTATGCCAGCGGAAAAAGCCTGTCAATGCCTTGACTTCCCCGGGGCTTTTCCTTATTCTTGTGGAAGATGAAGAAAAAAAGGAGTCTTTTGTTATGCTGCTGCAATCTCAGCGGGAACAGGTGGTGGAGTACGGCAAAAAGCTGCTCTCCTGCGGCCTGACCGAGGGTACCTTCGGCAATGTGAGCGTGTTCGACCGGCAGAGCGGGTGGATGGCCATCAGCCCCTCCGGCATGGACTACGACCAGACCCGGCCGGAGGACGTGGTGGTCACCGATCTGGACGGGAATGTGGTGGAGGGCTGCCGCAAGCCCTCCAGCGAACTGGACCTGCACCGGCTGTTCTACCAGCGCCGGGACGACGTGAATGCCGTGGTCCACACCCACTCCACCTTTGCCACGGTGCTCTCCTGCCTGCGCTGGCCCATCGAGCCCATCCACTACCTGGTTGCCTATTCGGGCCGGCAGGTGCCCTGCATTCCCTATTACCCCTTCGGCTCCCGGGAGCTGGCCGAGGCCGCCTGGCAGGCCATGCAGCGGGCGTACAACGCCTGCCTGCTGGGCAACCACGGTCTGCTGGCCGTAGGGCCCACCCTCTCCTACGCCTTTGACACCGCCCAGCAGCTGGAGTTTCTGGCCAAGGTCTATTACTACACCCGCACTGCCGGCGGCGGCGTGCCCCTCACCAGCGCGGAGGTGGAGGCCGTGCTGGGCAAGTTCCGGGACTACCGCTCCAAATAAAACGGCAGGCATAAACCAAACCGGCGGCGACTAGGATGCTCCGTGGCCCTCTTTGGGGCGGGAAAGGAGCGTCTTATATGCAGCAAATCCGTGTTGGAATCGTAGGATACGGCAATCTGGGCCGGGGTGTGGAGTGTGCGCTCCGCCGGGCCCCTGACTTGAAATTGACGGGGGTCTTCACCCGCCGGCCGCCTGACCGGGTACACATCCGTACCCCCGGCGTGCCCGTGCGCTCCGCCGACGCGCTGGAGGCGGAGGCAGACACGGTGGACGTGCTCATCCTCTGCACCGGCAGCGCCGAAGACCTGCCGGTGCAGAGCCCCGCCTGCGCCCTGCGCCGGCCCATTGTGGACAGCTTCGACACCCACGCCCGCATCCCCGAGCACTTTGCCGCCGTGGATGCCGCCGCCCGCTCGGGCGGGACCCTGGCCCTCCTCTCGGCCGGATGGGACCCGGGGCTGTTCTCCCTGGCCCGGGTATGGGCCGGTGCGGTACTGCCCGGCAGCCGGTGCGAGACCTTCTGGGGTCCCGGCGTCAGCCAGGGCCACTCGGACGCCGTCCGGCGCCTGCCCGGCGTGGCGGACGCCCGGGCCTACACCATTCCAGTCCCTGCGGCGCTGGAGGCGCTGGAGGGGGAGGACGCCCCGCCGCTCTCCCCACGGGAGAAGCACACCCGGGTGTGCTACGTGGCGGCGGAGGAAGGGGCCGACCGGGAGGCCATCCGTGCAGCCATCACCGGCATGCCCCACTATTTCCGGGATTATGACACCCAGGTACACTTTCTCTCCCGTCAGGACCTGGAGCGGGAGCACCCCGGTCTGCCCCACGGTGGGCGGGTGCTCTGCCGGGGCCGCACCGGCTGGGAGGCAGAACACACGGCCCGGATGGAGGTCCGCCTCGCCCTGGACTCCAACCCGGAATTCACCGGTTGCGTACTGGTCGCCTGCGCCCGGGCCGCCTGGCGGCTGTACACCGCCGGCGAACGGGGCGCCCGCACGCTGCTGGACGTCCCGCCCGCCCTGCTCTCTCCCCTGCCGCCGGAGGAACTGCGGCGCACGCTGCTGTAACAAACGTTTCCAAATGAAACCAGCCCGTCCTCCTGCATAGGCAAAAGAAACCTGCGGATACTAAGCTCTGTAACTACAACCGCAGGAGGAATCAATCGATGAAAGCCACTGGCATCGTGCGCCGCATCGATGACCTCGGGCGCGTCGTCATTCCCAAGGAGATCCGCCGTACCATGCGGATTCGGGAAGGCGACCCGTCACAGACAACATGGACATGGTGGGAGCGCTATTGCTTTGGAATGATGAATCTGGCAAAACGGACCGGCTGGAATTGTATATAATACCGATAAATAGTACCATCACCGTGCATATTTGAGAGAGTAGAATCAGTCCTCATGAAAATGGAAGCTCTGCCCTGCCTGATATAGCCCCCATAGTGTAGACTCGAAATTTTGTTCTTTCGAGTGTCTACTCTAAGGGGGCTATATCAAACCGTGCTGGGCGTAGATCTCGTTACGAATCAAGATAACTTTTTCAGAAGTAAATTGGCTCAGTTCATCGTCTCCAATGTACTGAGAATCAGATGGATGAAGCTAGCCTAGATCATAATCTGATAGATCAGAAGAACCAACGGAATTAGTATCCGAATCTACGTCTGATGAAGTATAGGCATCAATGTCATTAAAATAAATCCCACCTTGTGTCAGCGTAATTATATCCGCTTCTGGGAGTAGGGTATTCGATTCTATATTCAATGTTCCGTATATATTTACGTACTCTGCTCCTTCACGAATTTTTTGAATTGCATATTGATCATTGATTTCCAAATCAATCATAGTGCCAATACCAGTGGACACCCAAACAGCCATATCACAGTCCATTGAACCATCTGTATTCTCAAGGTATGTTACAACTAAAAGATTTTCCATACGTATAGGTTTCCCGTTGTATTCCGGATTAACGGCCCCCTGAGCATCCAAATATAGTTCATTAAATGTCAAAATAATAAGAGTAGCTCTGGACATCGTAATAGGGCTTTAAGTCAAAGTCTAATGAAAAAAAGTGCAAATAGCTATCTGGCAAAGAAAGTGAATACTGATCCTGGAGTGTCTCTGTTATATCATCAGCAACGTCAATACAATCAATGGCCTCAATCATTTGTTCCGCATCTTCTTTATAGGACCCATCAACAGTTCTAAATATAGATATCGCTTCATTATAGTTCAAATCGTTAAGAGCTGCAGTACCTCTTAAATACCTGCAATAATTTATCATAATATATGTAGCCTGGCAAATTCAAAAATAGCTTTATTACCGAAAACATTAATATCAACTATCGCTATTAGGCAGGTGGTACATATGGTATAAGGTGTTGCAGAATTCATCTCAGAAATAACAAATAAATAGCAAAGAAATGGCCTGTGGAAAAATGATCCACAGGCCATTTCAAAAGAAAAGGAAAGGAAGGATGCAAAATTAGTTGTTTTCGCTCTGAGTAAAGCGCATGAGCATAGTGGCTACCTCAGCGCGGCTGGCGGTGCCCTGGGGATCCAAAGCCGAGCCGTTCTTGCCGGTGAGGATGCCCTCGGCTACCGCCCACTCCATGGCGTCCTGCGCCCAGGCGGACACGGAGGCGGCGTCGGCAAAGCCGGTCAGGCTGCCCTCCGTAGCGGGGGAGCCGGCGTAGCGGTA